>NZ_JAMYSY010000050.1:0-44335 GCF_040322175.1 Mesorhizobium sp. M0185
GGGTGGGGGGGGGGGTTCCCTCGGGCCCCGCTCTGTCTAGCTGATTCCCTCCGCTCCCGCCCCCCCGCGCTTCTGTGGGGGGGGGGGGCCCACGGCTGCCCGAACTTTCACGTCAATCGATGATCTTGACGATCTTGCGCGTGCCTGGGTCGACCACGACGGTGCGATTGTCGACGATGACATAGCGGTATTTGACGCTGGGGACTTCATGAAGCTCGACGGTATCGGGGAGCGTCGAGCCGATGTTGAGCTCCACCCCAGGGATTTTCACCGAGGCCAGCGGCTGCTTTTTCACATACTCCTTGATGACCGTTTCCTGCTGCGGTTCGATGACAACGTCTTGCGCCGCAGCGGCGCCGATGCCTGCCAGCAGCAAAAAACCCGCCACCGCGGTGGAAAGATGCATTCTCATGGTCGTCTCCTTTGCGAACTCGGTCCGCTCTTCGCGCCAAGGCTCATTCGAACGGAAGGCAGCTGAAAACGTTCCGTCGACGGGGCTTCGGTCCCGCCCGGCCGGGACCAACCGACGTGTTGCCGCAGGACCTAAGTCTGATCCTTGCGCGCAAAGGGTGGGTTTGCCGCGTGACCCGGAACCGCCGCGGCACCTAGCCGTTGCTGGCTGCACATTCCGGGAGGATTCCGTGGAAAAGGTCGACGGTTGCTCGCACCGGTCCTGGCTGTTTCCATTCCGATCGAACCCGGCATCTGCGCAGCCCTGTCCCTTCCTGCGCCGATAAGGGTTCGCGCGTCACTTAGTGGCGGGCGAACCCTCAAATTGCTGTGTGCACCAAAGTTGACCCCCCTGAAGCGAAGAGAAGGGGCGAGGAGAGCGGAAATGGCCGATGACAAGAGCAAGCGAGACTTCAGCGACCGCAATCGCGTTTCGGCGGATGAATATTATGAGGTCGAACATTTCGCGCGGGAGAATGGTGTTTCGCCCAGCCAGGTGAGCAAGCTGATCAAAAGGACCGGTGGCGACCGGATGATCCTCTCGCAGGCGGTGAAGGCATTGCGCGAGCGCAAGTGAGCTGGCGGCGAAGCCAACGGTGGAGAGGCGCTGATCGCGATCGGCCGAGATCCGGCCAGCTATCGACAACGTGCCCGGATGCCGCCCGCTTCGGCCAAGCGCAATGCCCCGCTACTTCTTCGATTCCGATGAAGACGGAATCGTCTATTCCGACGATCAGGGAACGTTATATGACGATCTCCCGCTGGTCAGGAAAGAAGCCCTTCGCACATTGGCCGAGATGGCCAGGGATGGCCTTCCTCATCGCAGGATTGCAGTCAAGGTCCGGGACGACCGTGGCGGTCTGGTCCTTGAAGTGGCTTTGACCTTTGCCGTTGAAACGCGGCACTTCGACGAGCGGATTTTCCAGATCGACTTGCGCACGAACTGACGGCTCGATCATCATCGCGCCGACCATCATCAGATTTCTGGTGCAGCGGCATCTTCCCCTAGCGCGGAACATTAGAAGTCTCTAATTGTTATCTTAAGCAGCGGGAACCTCCCAGGATTCTGCTGCAGATCGGGTGCAACCCGATCGGCCCGCGCCCTCCGCCAGAGGCGCGGGCTTCGTTTGTTTAGCCGATGCGCAACGCCATGCGGCGGAAGCATATTGGAGACCTGCGGGAGCACTAGTAACATCAGTCGCTACCGTGGCGCCCTGGCGCCCAGGCAACGGAGCCCGTCGTCCGACAGGGCGGCGGGCTTTTTTGACGCGGGTCGGTCATCACGCAATCGATGGAATTCTGGCCGGCGCTGCTTCGTGTGGCATGGGGTAAGGTGCCCTGACGCAGCGCCGGCCAAGCGGAAATCAGGTCCGCCGCAGCCAGATTGTAGCCGCGCTGGCGCAGCAGGTAATTGCGTGATCGCGGAAGCTACACCATGCAGAGCCCTCCCCAGCAGTTCGGCCTGCCAGCGGCTGACCCGAGGCATTCATTCATTCTGACGATGCACCGGACGCCCCGACGGCGGAAATTGGACACCGCGCTCGCTCTCGATTCAGCGGCCGGTGTTCCCTGCAGATTTCGGACGAAAGGCCATTCTATCCTTGTTGCGCCTGGATTCTTATCAGATCGTGGCAAGGATTGCCTTTCCGGCCGCGTTTGCCGGCGTTCTGCTGTTCGCCCTTCTGCCGGAGCAACTCCTGCAGGGCCTTGGCCTGGCTTTCACGTTTGATCACGACAAGCTCAATCACGCCGCCGCCTTCGTCATCCTGGCGGCTCTCGGAAGTCTCGGCTGGCCGGAACGCAAGGCGAAGCTGATCGTACTCCTCGTTCTCACGGGTGCGGCGATCGAGGGGCTTCAGGCCGTGCAACTGATAGGGCGCGACCCGGATTTATTCGACTGGGCGGCCGACTGCGCGGGAATCGCGTGCGGACTGATGGTTGCAGGCTGGACAAAGCGGCTCGCCGGCGGATTGCCATAGCTCGAAAGCGCATAACGGAATCGGCGCGCCCGTGCCCCAATAAGGGGAAAATGGCCGGCGCCACTTGGGGGGCGCGTTGGGGTAAGTTGCCTGATGGGGCGCCGGCCAGGCGGAAAATTACGTCCGCCGCAAAATAACATAGCAGGAATGGCAAAGCGCGGCAGTAGCGTGATCGCGGAAGGTCCGCGTTGGCGCCCCGGTGCGGTGACCCGTTTTGGATCAACAAATCTGGCACCTGAATTGCATTGCAGGCAATGCCGGGAAATCCCGGCAATCGTCCCCGAATATGGGGCCTCGCCGCTTCGCAAATGGAGCGGCGGGCCTTTTTGCCGGATGTTGAAAAGTAGGCCGATCAGCGGCTTAGCTGATCACAGTGTGCTTAACCCGATTTCCCCTACCAAGTGCTTATTCTCACAAGAGAAATTCTAAAGCGCCCAAGCATCGGTGCTTGACACAGGTTTCGACAACTGGATAAGTGGATACACAGATACGCTCTGATCGGACCAGGGACATGGCAGCTGACGCAATCGAGCCGTTGGGCATCGCGACCGCCGAGGAGGAAGCTTATCGCCACATTCAGCGAGCCCTGAGGATGGGGCGTTATCGGGCCGGGGACCGGCTGATCCCGGAAGAGATCGCGACGGAAATCGGCATGAGCCGCATGCCGGTTCGCGAAGCATTCCGCCAACTGGCCGCGGAAGGTCTTGTGGTCATTCGCCCGAACCGTGGCTGCATCGTCGCCGGGCTTACCCTCGACGAGATCTACGAAACGTTTGAAATGCGCTCGGTGCTCGAAGGGCTGGCGGTGAGGCTTGCCATGCCGCACATCGATGTCGAAGTGCTTGAAGAACTGGAACGCCAGCTTGACCGCATGGAGCGCGCCAGCCAGACCGGCAGCAGCGACTGGGTCGTGCGCCATCAGGCCTTCCATTTGCAGATTTGCCAATTGAGCAACAGACCCAAGCTGGTCCGGCAGATCGCCAGCCTGCACGTCGTGATCGAGCCCTACCTGCGCATCTGGTTCGACTATGTCGACAAACCCGCCAGCGCGCGTGCCGAGCACGAGATCCTGATCGACGTGCTGCGGTCAGGTGATGCCGGCAAGGCTGAGATCGTCATGCGGGATCATATCGTCGAGACAGCGCCGCTTCTGGCCAACTTCGCAAGTCCCGGCCGCCGCTAGGGAATACCGTCTAACTCGTTGAAGCCGGAAGATAATCCGGCACGACGAAAGGGAACTGTCATACCGGCAAAAAGAGGAGAATGATATGAAAATTAGCCGCATCACAGCCATTGCGTCGGTCCTGTTCGGCCTGGTCCAGGCCGCCGTTGCACAAGAAACACCAAAGGCAATTACCATTGCCACCGAAGGAGCCTACGCGCCCTGGAATTTCACAACAGCCGACGGCAAGCTGGACGGCTTCGAAGTCGATCTCGCCAATGATCTGTGCGGGCGAATGAAGATCGAGTGCAAGATCGTCGCACAGGACTGGGACGGCATGATCCCCGCGCTGACCGTCGGCAAGTTCGACGTGATCATGGCGAGCATGTTCATCACTGAAAAACGTCTGAAGATCATTGACTTTACCCAGCCATATGCGGTGGATCCCTCAGGTTTCGCGGTCGCCAAGGATAGCGAACTGGGCAAGCTCGGCATCTCCAACGAGCGGTTGAAGCTGGACAGTGAAGCCTCTGCGCAGGCGGCAATCGACAAGCTCAAGCCATTGCTGAAGGGAAAGATCATTGGAGTTCAGGCTGCAACGGCGAACCTGGAATTTGTGAAAAAATACTTCTCGGACGTCGCCGAGATTCGCGAATACAAGACCACCGAGCAACACGATCTCGATCTTGCCGCGGGTCGCATCGACGCGCTCTTCGCGCAACAGACAGCGCTGGCCGCCACGCTGAGCAAGCCGGAGTTCAGCGACTATGCGCTTGCAGGACCAGGATTTGTCGGGGGTCTCTTCGGTCTTGGCTCCGGGGCCGGTATCCGCAAAGAAGACACCAAGCTGAAAGACATGCTCAACGGCGCCATCGACGCCGCGACCGCCGACGGCACGATCAAAACCCTGTCGCTTAAATGGCTCAAGAGCGACGTCACTCCAGTCAAGTAAGCGCTTGCCGGCGAACGGCCATTCCTGACCACGTTCCGGAGCTGAGCCGTTCGTCCTGCCGGGGGTATCAATGCCGGGGTATCAATGGTTGACGCATTCCGGCTGCTTGGTTTCCAGCACGGAGGTTGGGGGGCTGCTCTTCTCATGGCGGCCTCGGTCACAGTGCTCCTGTCTGTGCTGGGCTTTGCGCTTGGCGCTGTCTTTGGCGGGCTGGCAGCGGCCGGGCGTCTCCGCAACTCCAAAATATTGAGGTTCTTGGCCCTTGGCTATTGCACGGTTTTCAGGGGCGTGCCCGACCTTCTGACCATTTATCTGCTTTACTATGGAGGTAGTGTCGCCCTGACCTCGCTTGGTCATAGCCTGGGCGGGTCCGGATTCGTCGGCGTTCCGGCCTTTGCCACTGGAACCTTGGCTATCGCGATCATCTCGGGCGCCTATCAAGCCGAGGTCTATCGAGGGGCTTACCTCGCCATCGACCAGGGACAGCACGATGCCGCTTGCGCGCTTGGTCTCAACCGGCTGCAGCGGCTGCGACAGGTTATTTTTCCCCAGCTCCTGAGATACGCGCTGCCAGGTCTCGGCAATGTGTGGCAGTTGGTTCTGAAGGACTCGTCGCTGATATCGGTAATCGGCCTCGTTGAACTGATGCGCCAGGCGCAGATCGCTGCAGGTTCGACCCGTGAACCGTTCATCTTCTACATTGCTGCAGCCTTGCTCTATCTGGCTATCGCTTCCGTCACGGGCCACGCCTTTTACCGTCTGGAACGCAAGGCGCCGTGGCGCGTCCGGTCGGCATGATAGATTTCAGTTTTTTCCTCGAAATCCTGCCGAAGCTACTCGCCGGCCTGCCGCTCACGATGGAACTGGCCCTGACTTCCATCGTTGCCGGCTTCGTTCTTGCCGTCACATTGGCGCTTGCCCAGCAATCGGAATCGCCCTTCGTCGTCTTGCCGATCCGTGGCTTCGTTGCCGTGTTCAGGGGCACGCCTCTGCTGGTGCAGATTTTTCTGACCTATTATGGCCTTGGTCAATTCCGGCACCAACTGTCGGCAATTGGATTATGGGCCGTTTTCCGCGAACCCTACTGGTGCGCAATCATCGCGCTGACACTCAACACCACCGCCTATGGCAGCGAAATCCTCCGCGGCGCGATTCAATCGGTGCCACGCGGCCTTGTCGAGGCGGCCCGGTCTGTCGGCCTGTCCACCTATTTGACCTATCGGCACGTTATCCTGCCGCTGGCCTTTCGCCAGGCGCTGCCGAGTTACGGCAATGAAATCATCCTGATGATCAAGGGCACGTCTCTGGCTTCCATCGTGACCTTGATGGAGGTGACTGGAATTGCCCAGGGATTGATCTCCCAGACCTACCGCGCCTTTGAAGTCTTCATCTGCGCGGGCGCCATTTATCTCACTTTGAACTTCGCGATCATCCGTGCCTTGGCGGCACTCGAATACTGGATGTCGCGGCATCTGCGGCACCGCCCCTTGACGATGAGCGACGCCGCCTCTTGAGCACGATCAGAAGGGCATAGCATGCGAAATTTTGAGAAACCAACGCGCTCGGTCGTCGTTTCACGCGAGGCCATGGCCGCCACCTCTCATCCGTCGGCGACCCTGACGGCGGTGGAGATCATGGCGGCCGGCGGCAACGCCATGGATGCCGCCATCGCAGCCTGCGCGGTGCAATGTGTCGTCGAGCCAGCCTCGACCGGCATTGGAGGCGACTGCTTCGCCCTTCTGTCGCGAAACGGATCCGGCGAGGTCATCGCCTACAACGGATCGGGCAGGACACCCGCCGCCCTCACAATTGACTGGTTCCTCGAACGTGGCATGGCGGAGGTGGCCCGCAATTCTCCTGGCTCCGTCACCATCCCGGGAGCCATCGATGCCTGGACCAGATTGCACACTCATCATGGACATATGCCCTTCGATCAAATCCTGGCCCCCGCTATACGTTTCGCCGAGGAAGGGTACGCCATTTCACCGCGGGTCCATCGTGACTGGGCGTTGGAAGAAGAACTTCTGGCCTCCGATGTAGCCGCGAAACGGATTTTCCTGCCAAACGGCCGCGCGCCAGGCGTTGGCGAAGTGCATCGCCAGCCTGAGTTGGCTGCAACGCTGCGGCTGATCGCCAAGAAGGGACGAGAGGCCTTCTACACTGGCCCTGTGGCCGACGACATGGTCGTCTATCTTCGTGGGCTCGGCGGATTGCACACACTCGAAGATTTCGCCTCGGCAACAGGCGAATACGTGACCCCGATCAGCACGGCGTTTCGAGGCTGCGATGTGTTCGAATGTCCGCCGAATGGCCAGGGTGTGATCGCGCTGCTCATTCTAAACATCCTCTCGCGCTTCGAAGCGCACGGCGACCCGCAATCCGCGGACCGGCTTCACCTGGAAATCGAAGCAACACGCCTCGCTTACGCCGCGCGTGACCTGCTCGTCGCCGATCCCGACACGTCCGAGGTCCCGGTGGCCGACATGTTGTCGAATGCCTGGGCCGATCGTCTGGCCGGCATGATTGACCTAAAGCGCGCCCGCGCGGACCTGCCGGCCTTCGATATGCCGCTGCACAGCGACACGGTCTATATTTCGGTTGTCGACAAGGATCGCAATGCGGTCAGTTTCATCAACTCGGTCTTCGACAGCTTTGGCTCGGGCCTGGTCTCGCCACGCTCCGGTGTCGTCTTGCACAATCGCGGGCAAAGCTTTTCGCTTGACCCCAAGCACCCCAATGCAGTGGCGCCGAACAAGCGACCTTTGCATACCATCATACCCGGGATGCTTGCGAGAGACGGCCGGGCAGAAATGCCTTTCGGCGTTATGGGTGGCTACTACCAGGCAATGGGCCACGCGCACCTGCTGACGAAGGTGCTCGACTTCGGGATGGATCTGCAGGAGGCGATTGATCTGCCGCGGGTCGCCCCCGTCAGCGGCACCATGAACATCCAGGCCGAACACGGGCTCGCTGGCGAAACCGTAGCTGAACTTAGCCGACGCGGTTTCGAAATCATTCCCGCCACGGACCCGATCGGCGGTGCGCAGGCCATTCGCATCGATTGGGCAAACGGGACCCTGCTGGGCGGTTCTGAACCGCGCAAGGACGGCTGCGCCCTCGGTCTGTAGACCGGTTATGGCCAGAGCGGGACCCAAGATGCCGAAGATGCTCTTCATCGACATTTGGCCGGCGAGCAGGAGCCGCTGGCGCCATGGTCCAGATAATTCCTTGCACGCCATCGACAATCCGATCGGCGCGAGGTTGTCACCCATGTCTTAGGTACAAACTGTTACCCATGTCTCCGGGCCGTACAGGGAAAAATGGTGCCCAGAGGCGGATTCGAACCACCGACATGCGAATTTTCAGTCCGCTGTCGGTGATTGATATTGTTCAGATTTTAGGCCGAATGTCGCGTTTGTGTCGCGTCAGGCCCGCTCGGCCTGAACTCGTTGCCCTGTTCAGCGCCCAAACACGCGTGCCGTGGTGCCGACAGTCATTCAGATGGATGATGGTATGGTTCGGCACTCCTAGTAAGCTCCGATCCACAGGCAATTTAGAGACTTTCTGAGGTCCATATTCCTATGGGCGCAAGCGGCGCGACGACGGAGGTGTTGACGCAGGCGGCGGGGTCGGGTCGTCGAGGCTCGCACGCGTGGAAGCCACGACGACCGACGTCGACCAACGGGCAACCGTGGGGCGCTCGATCGATCAGGAGATGGCACGGGCGACGAGCCAGTTCGACAGCGACAGGCGTGTCAACCAGCCGCAAGCGCAGGCGATCGAGAAGCAATTGCAAGTTCTCAAGTCAACCGGCAACGCTGTCGCGGCTCAACAGGCGGGACTGCACGCCATGGAAAGGCAGTCTCCCGCCGCATCGCATCTCCTCCAAAGCTTTTTGCGGCGTCAGCAGGATGCCAGCGAGCGGGGTCAACTCGGCCAGGCTGATGCCAGAGTGTTTACGCTCGCCACACCGCCGGAGCGGGCGAACTCGCTTCATCCGATCTTTCTGCGTCCTGTTCGGGAGGTCCCTACATGATCATCGAGTTGTTCGGTCCGCCTGGTGCAGGCAAGACGACCCTTCTCCGCGCCCTTTGCCGTGAGCTGGCGAAACGCGACATCCGTGTGAAGACAGTCAATGGCTATCGCCGGATTGATTTTGTGTCTTTCGGCAGCGAAGTCGATTCGGTCGAGGATGAAGGCCCGGAGACACGCCATGGCATCCAGCGTCTGGTGCACAAGCTCGCCACCGCGAGTCCGGTCTTGTTCTCGACTCCGCCGAGCGAGGGGGCCGCTGCGCGGCTTTTGGCATCGATCCCTCCAAAAAGTCGAATATGGGCGTTGCGTCTGAAGATCGACGTCGTTTTGCTCTTCGAAGCCTGGAATACGGCGCAGGCCTCAGAAGGGTACTTCATTTTCGAAGAGGGCATCGTTCAGGCGTTGTGTGCGCTCGTCCTGTTGGCACGAAATCCAAGTATCGACATGGTTCGTAATTGCCTGACGTTCCTGCCGCGACCGGATCTCCTCATTCAAGTCGACGCGCCCGGGGAAACGCTGCGCCACCGCCTCATTGAGCGGTATGCGCGGCAGCCGTACCTCGAGCGCCTTCTCGAAGTCGGAGTGGTCAGGGGCCTGAAGCAAGCGGATATCGCGAGGGAGATCGGCCAATGCCTGCAAGACAAATGGCCGCTGATGCGTGTCGACGGCCTCGACCCACGCAATTTCGAACAGGTCGTCGCGCGCATCGTGGGGCACGGATTGCCCGCGACGGCATGCGTCGGGCCAGACTAGAGGCGCGAGTTGCATGGTGCTCACGGTGAGATCGTTCGTTGGCATTCGCAGATTTCTACGGGCGCAGCGGCGACCGTTAGGCAGCGTCCATGAGAACCGTGCACCCGCTCGTCGGGATTACCGAGCAAGCCACCAGACGGATGGGTACGGTGCCCATTACTCCGACACGTTCCGGTCCGGCTACTATGCGGCTCTGTGGTCGGGTATCGAAAAGCCTTTGGTCGAACGTATTCTCCTGCCTGTCGGCGGGCCGAACCGGAAATGCCTGGACTTCGCATGCGGCACAGGCCGCATAGCAAATATCGCAGCTCAATTTTTTGGTGAAGTCGTCGGCGTTGACATCTCCCAATCTATGCTGGCTAGCGCACGGGTTCCGAAGAACGTGAAATTGGTCCGCGCTGATATTACGTGCTCTCCGCTTGCCGAAAGGTTCGACGTGGTCACGGCATTCAGATTCTTCCTCAATGCTGAAGATGAGCTCAGGAAGGATGCACTGTCGGCCATCAGCGCGCATTTGAACGAAGGTGGATTGCTAATCTCGAATATCCACATGAATGCGACTTCGCCAATAGGGCTGGTCTGCCGCATTCTGAACCGTTATGCAGGAGGGACAGTCCGCCACACTTTGAGCATTAAAGGATACGAGCAGACGCTCATTGCAAATGGCTTTATTGTCGAGCGGATAGTTGGGTACGGTTTTTTGCCGCGACCCGGGAAATTGCTGCCAAGACTCTGCGAAATATTGATCGTGCCGTTTGAAAGGATCTGCGCAAGTGCCAGGATTCCGGCGGAGCTTGCGCAGAATTTCCTGGTGGTTGCCAGAAAGCGGTAAAGCCGGCGGGCACATGAAATTTGAAACCGAGCATTTGCCATGAGGCTGGTCTTTGTTGAAGCTATTGGCAGGAAAGTATCGAGTGTCGTTTTTGGCTGCGCTTCGCTTGGCTCAATCAGACAAAGCGCTGCTCGCCTCTGCTCATCAGTGCGTTTGGCGACGGCGCTCGCCGGTGACCAACGATGCACTTGCCTATCGTTCGCCCTGAGGCGGCCTGACCGAATCCTCTGGTATGGCCTTTGCCCCGCTTACAAAAGTCATACCAGACCTCATTCGCTTCGCTTCCTACAGTCCGTGCTCGCTCATCGAGCACCCGATTGATCGGACAGCAACATCGGCGCGACATGAAATGCCGTAAGTCGCCAAGTTGGCGACACCGGAAGCCATTGATTTTATATGAGGAAGTAGTGGTGCCCAGAGGCGGATTCGAACCACCGACACGCGGATTTTCAGTCCGCTGCTCTACCAACTGAGCTATCTGGGCCTGCTCCGGCGGGCGGCAATCTGCACACCGGGTTCATGAAAGCGCCGTCGGCACCCCTTGAAAGCGCGTGGGTTATAGCACGGGAATTCGGCCTGTCCAGCGCTTAGAGCATGATCCCGAAAAGTGGAATCCGGTTTTCGGAAAAAGATCATGCTCAGACAAAAAGCATGATCCCGAAAAGTGGAATCCGGTTTTCGGAAAAAGATTATGCTCAGACAAAAAGCATGATCCCGAAAAGTGGAATCCGGTTTTCGGAGCCAGAACCTGTTCCGTCCGACAGTGCCCGGATGGAACAAGTTCTGGACATTGATTTCAGGCGGGAAACGACAGGCAGTCCGCAAGGCCGATCATCGGTCACGATCGCGGCTGCGAAACCGTCCCAAACCTGTGGAAAACCGCAGGTGGACGGCGCTATTTCTGGTCGTCGTTCTCGTCCTCGTCGTCGAGGCCCGGGATGACGTAGACCCCCTTCAGCCAGCGATTGAGGTCGATGTCCTTGCAGCGCGTCGAGCAGAACGGGTAGGTTTCGCGCGCCGATGGCTTGCCGCATTCGGGGCAGGGCCGCTTGGGCCGCAACGGCGTGACCTTGTCGTCCGGGCTCATATCCGCGCACCCGACAGCCAGTTGGCGTGCACCTTAAACCCTTCGCCGCTCAAAAGCGCTACGGTCTCGTAGAGTGGCAGGCCGACGACGTTGGTGTAGGAGCCGACAAGCTTGACGACGAAGGCGCCGGCAAGCCCCTGGACGCCATAGCCGCCGGCCTTGCCGCGCCATTCTCCGGATGCGATGTAGGCCTCGATCTCCTCGCGCGGCAGCCGCTTGAAACGCACCCTGGTCTCGACCAGCCGCAAGCGCTGCTTGCCGCCCGGCGTGATCAGGCAGATGCCGGAATAGACCCGGTGCGAACGGCCGGACAAAAGCCCGAGGCAGTTGGCGGCGTCGTCGAGCGTCTCGGCCTTGGGCAGGATGCGCCGCCCGACGGCAACCACCGTGTCGGCGGCCAGCACGAAGCTCGGCAGGTAGTCGGCTTCGGTCTTCAGCGAAGCCAGCGCCTTCTCGGCCTTCTGCGTCGCCAGGCGCTTGGCCAGCGAGCGCGGGTGTTCGGCGCGCAACGGCGTCTCGTCGACATCAGCCGGCAGCACACGGTCCGGCTCGATGCCGGCCTGCTGCAGCAGCTCGATCCGGCGCGGCGAACCCGAGGCAAGCACGAGCTTCTGCAAAATGCCCATCGCGATCCCGGCCGGGTCCTTGAACTTACTTGAAGCGGTAGGTGATGCGGCCCTTGGTCAGGTCGTAGGGCGTCATCTCGACCAGGACCTTGTCGCCGGTCAAAACGCGGATGCGGTTCTTGCGCATGCGGCCGGCCGTATGGGCGATGATTTCATGTTCGTTTTCGAGCTTGACCCTGAACATCGCGTTGGGCAGCAGTTCCGTCACGACACCCGGAAACTCGAGGACTTCTTCCTTCGGCATTCGATACCTTTGCTTGGATGGGTACTTCCAGCGCCCCGGCCGGAAAGTTGCGCGGAACCTATATGATAAACGTCCGCTTGTGAACATGCTTAATCCGCGGCGTTTTTAGCTCCGTTGCCGAGAAAACGGCGGCCGATCCGCGCCTTCAGCCGCTCGCGCACGTCGCGGTAGGCGGCCATGATCTGCTCGCGCGTGCCGCTGACGCCGGTCGGGTCGGGCATAGGCCAATACTCGACCTCGACGGCCAGCGAGCGGGTGAGCTCGAGCGCGGTGTGGTGAGCTTCAGGCGCCAGCGTCACGATCAGGTCGAAATAATCGTCCTCGAGGTCGTCCATCGTTCTCGGGTGCCGTTCGCCGAGCGACAGCCCTTCTTCGGCCAGCACGGCATCGACGAACGGATCGCGTTCGCCGCCGCGCACTCCCGCCGAGGCGACGAAGGTGGTAGGCGGGAGCACCTTGCGCGCCAGCAATTCGGCCATCGGCGAGCGCACGGCGTTCATACCGCAGACAAACAGGATCGAGCGGGGCAGGATCGGGCGGGGCAGCGGGGCGGCCAGTTCAGCCTCGCCAGTGCAGCACGCAAACCAGCGTGAACAGCCGGCGCGCCGTGTCGAAGTCAATCTCGATCTTGCCGGCAAGCCGGTCCATCAGCGTCTGCGAGCCTTCATTGTGCAGGCCGCGCCGGCCCATGTCGATCGCCTCGATGTGGCTGGGCGTCGCGGTGCGGATGGCATCGTAATAGCTTTCGCAGATCATGTAGTAGTCCTTGACGATGCGCCGAAGCGGCGTCAGCGACAGGATGTGGGTGACCACGGCTGCGCCGTCCTCGCGCGTCACCGCGAACACCAGCCGGGACTCGGCCAGCGACAGTTTCAGCCGGTACGGCCCGGCGCCGTCGTCATTGACCGGCTGGAAGCGGTTCTCCTCGATCAGGTCGAAGATCGCCACCGCCCGCTCATGCTCGACATCGGGCGTCGAGCGGCCGATCGTCTCGTCGAGCTCGACATCGATCAGCCTGGCGCGGGTTTGGTCGTAGTCGGACATTTCTACATGTTCAGCCGGATGGCGACGGAGCGTCCATGCGCATCGAGGCCTTCCGCCTTGGCGAGCGTGATCGCCGCCGGCGCCAGTGCCCGCAACTGCTCCGGCCCGAGCTTCAGGATCGAAGTGCGCTTGACGAAATCGAGCACCGAAAGCCCGGACGAAAAGCGCGCCGAGCGCGCCGTCGGCAGCACGTGATTGGAGCCGGCGACATAGTCGCCGATGGCTTCCGGCGTGTGGCGGCCGAGAAACACCGCGCCGGCATTGCGCATCCGCGCCAGGAAGCCCTCTGGGTCGTCGATGGCAAGCTCGACATGTTCGGCCGCGATGCGGTCGACCAGCGGCAGTGCTGCCTCGATCGTCGGCACCAGGATGACGGCGCCGAAATCGCGCCAGCTCGCCGCCGCCGTTTCTCCGCGCGGCAGGTTCTGCAACTGCCGCTCCACCGCCTGTTCGACCGCTGCGCCAAAGGCACGGTCGTCGGTGATCAGGATCGACTGCGCCGACACGTCGTGTTCGGCCTGGGCGAGGAGGTCGGCGGCGATCCAGTCCGGATCGTTGCTGCCGTCGGCGACAACCAGCACTTCCGACGGCCCGGCGATCATGTCGATGCCGACCGTGCCGAACACCTGGCGCTTGGCCGCCGCGACATAGGCATTGCCGGGGCCGACGATCTTGGCGACGGGCTTTATCGTCTCGGTACCATAGGCAAGGGCCGCGATCGCCTGGGCGCCACCAACGCGGTAGATTTCGGAGACACCGGCAAGGTCGGCTGCCACCAGCACCAGCGGCGGCACCTCGCCGCCGGAGGCCGGCACCACCATGGCGATGCGCTCGACGCCGGCGACCTTGGCCGGCACCGCGTTCATCAGCACCGAACTAGGATAGCTCGCCGTGCCGCCCGGCACGTAGAGCCCGACGGCCTCGATTGCCGTCCAGCGCGAGCCGAGCTCGACGCCGGCGGCATCGGTGTAGCGGTCGTCCTGCGGCATCTGCCGCTGGTGGTGGGAGCGGATGCGCTCGCGCGCGAATTTCAGCGCCTCGACCGTCTGCGGATCGGCGGCCTCGTAAGCCTTGGCAATGTCGTCCCTGGAGACGGCGATGCCGAGCCTGGCCAGGTCACCGCCGCCGAATTTCTGCGTGTACCCGACCAGCGCCGCGTCGCCCTCGGCACGCACCTTGGCGATGATCTCGCGCACCACGGCGTCGACATCGGCCGAGACTTCCCGCTTGGTCAGCAGGAACGCGGCAAA
The DNA here is from genome assembly GCF_040322175.1 of Mesorhizobium sp. M0185. Classification (NCBI taxonomy): domain Bacteria; kingdom Pseudomonadati; phylum Pseudomonadota; class Alphaproteobacteria; order Hyphomicrobiales; family Phyllobacteriaceae; genus Mesorhizobium; species Mesorhizobium sp. M0185. Next base: position 14,415 of record NZ_JAMYSY010000050.1, read on the forward strand.
GCGCTGCTCGAAATCGGCGTCGGACTGGCGAAGCGTGATGGCCATCGGCTCAAACCCTGTGGACCGGGCGCGACGTCGCTTCCCAGGCGCCGCCGACATCGGCAAGCCGTGCCTCGATGCATTCGACATCGAGCATGATCGCGCCGCCGCCCGAAAAGATCAGCTCGACGATGCCGGCCGGTTTGTCGAGCGCGAGAAAGCTGATCGCCAGCAGCGACAGCACTTCGTCGGGCTTGTCGCGGGCAATGCCGCTGGTCTTGGCGCCGAGCACCCGGTCGAAATGCAGCACGGCCTGCCGCCGCTCATTGTGCTGGCGCAAGAAGCCGGATTTCGCCTCCCAGACGAAGCGGTTCATGGTCAGCACGAAGCGCTTTACAGAAGGCAGGTATTCGAGATCGCTGACCTTCATGACGGCATCCTGGACATGCGCCGAGATGATGCTCAGATCCTGATCGTCGAGCGCGACAAGCTTGAGGCCATTCATGCGGAATTCGCACCTGCGAGTTGATTATTCGACCTTCTGTTAGGCGGTCTTTCCGGCTCGTGCAACCGCGCCGGAGGTCTTGGCCAGGCAATCGCCCCGGTCGGCGCTGCCCCTCATCCTCCTGCCGGGACCTTCTCCCCGTATAGGGACGGGTGTAGGGGCTGGCCGCAACCTCGGCACCCTCTCCGCAACGCCGGAGATTGGCGAAATCCTTCGCGAGGCGGTCCTACTCCCCGTCCCTATACGGCGAGAAGATGCCGGCAGGCAGGTGAGGGGCAGCGCCGACCTGAACCTGCTATCATTACCCCGAAATGCGCTCGATTTCCGCGCCGCAGCCAGACAGCTTTTCCTCCAGCCGCTCGAAGCCGCGGTCGAGATGGTAGACGCGGTTGACCGTGGTTTCGCCTTCGGCCGCAAGGCCGGCAATGACCAGCGACACCGAGGCCCGAAGATCGGTCGCCATGACCGGCGCGCCCTTCAGCTTCGCTACGCCGTCGACGATCGCCGTCTGGCCGGACAGCGTGATGTGGGCGCCTAGCCGGGCGAGTTCCTGGACGTGCATGAAGCGGTTTTCGAAGATCGTCTCGGTGATGCGCGACTTGCCCTTGGCCATCGTCATCAGGCCCATGAACTGCGCCTGCAGATCGGTCGGGAAAGCCGGGAAGGGCGCCGTCGTCACGTCGACCGGCGAAATGCCGGCGCCGTTGCGCCTGACGCGGATGCCGGAATTGGTCTGCGTGATCTCGGCGCCGGTCTGCGAAATGATGTCGAGCGCCGTCTGCAACAGGTCGGGCCGCGCGCCTTCCAGCACGACGTCGCCGCCGGTCATCGCCACGGCCATCGCATAGGTGCCGGTCTCGATGCGGTCGGGGATCACCCTGACGCGGGCACCCGACAGCGCCTCGACGCCGTCGATGGTGATGGTCGCCGTGCCGGCGCCGGAGATCTTCGCGCCCATGGCGTTGAGGCATTCGGCGAGGTTGACGATCTCCGGCTCGCGGGCGGCGTTTTCGAGCACCGTCTCGCCCTTGGCCAGCGAGGCCGCCATCATCAGCACATGGGTGGCGCCGACCGAAACTTTCGGGAACATGTAGCGGTTGCCGACAAGCCGGCCGTTCCTGGTTTTGGCGATGACGTAGCCGGTGTCGACGTCGATATCGGCACCCAGCGCCTGCAGGCCTTCGAGGAAGAGGTCAACCGGCCGTGTGCCGATGGCGCAGCCGCCGGGCAGCGACACCTTGGCTTCGCCCATGCGGGCCAGCAGCGGGCCGATCACCCAGAACGAGGCGCGCATCTTCGACACCAGCTCGTAAGGCGCCGTCGTGTCGACGATGTTGCGGGCCGAGAAAGTGATGGTGCGCGAATAGCCTTCCTGCTGCTTTTCGCGGCGGCCATTGACCGAATAGTCGACGCCGTGATTGCCGAGGATGCGGATCAGCTGCTCGACATCGGCCAGATGCGGCACGTTTTCCAGCGTCAGCGTGTCATCGGTCAAAAGCGCGGCGATCATCAGCGGCAGCGCAGCGTTTTTCGCGCCCGAGATCGGAATGCTTCCGGCAAGCTTGTTGCCGCCGACAATTCTGATGCGATCCATGAAGAGCGTCCCCTCGGCGCCACGGCCGGTTTAAATCGGTTGAGTCTGTTGCGGCCATCTAGACCATTGGCCGGCTTGGTTCAAGAAACAGGCTACTCCCCACTTTGGCCCACGCCGACTTGGCCAAAGTACCGGCGACCAACATAGCCGATTCGCGTTAATCTTTTTTCATCGCCGCCTGCAGCCCCTCCGGCCGCTCGTCGGCCTCGCCAGCGCGCCGCTTGTCGGCGTCGCCGGTCCTTCGTGAGCGCGATTGCGCCTTGCGCTTCTGCAGGTTGGCGCGCAACTGCTCGGCCAGCCGGTCCTTGCGGCCCGTTCCGGCCTTGTTCGCTGAACCATCCTTCTTCGGTGATCCATCCTTGTTCGGAGAAACTGTCTTGCCGTTCATCGTTCTGTCCCCGGCCGGCGACCCGCCGGTGCGTATCAAGGGATAGCCAACATTGTGGCACGGCCATGTCCGCAACGATCGCCCGGTGCGGCCTTTCAACCCGTCTTTGTCTTGGCCTTGCGCTTGCCGGTTCGATATGGCAGAAGCCCCGCCATCGGCGGCTGCGGTAGCTCAGTGGTAGAGCACTCCCTTGGTAAGGGAGAGGTCGAGAGTTCAATCCTCTCTCGCAGCACCAGAATATCCCATTGATTCGGAACAACTATCTGAGTTTCTTGGTCTTTTTGCCGCCTGTCTGGTACACAGAGGTGGTACACATGAGCTTGAGAATGCCCGGACCTTGGCAGCATAAGAAGACTGGCGTCTATTACCTTCGGCAACGCGCGCCTTCCGATTTGAAGGATATTCCACTCGATGGAAGGGTGGCAATTCCCGTTGGCGGCACCATCAGAACGGTGAAAGCGGGCGCAACCGTCAAGGTCAGCCTCGATACCAAAGACCCCGCAGAGGCCAAGAGGCGGTATCGCGAGGCCGACGCTGCACTCCATGAGTTCTGGCAGCGGTTCAGGCAAGGCCCTCAGCCGCTCACCAGCAAGCAAATCCAGGCCCTTGCGGGCCTCCTCTACGCTCGCCTGGTCGACATGATGGACAGTGAGCCGGGGGAGGAAGGCATCTGGAAAGCGGTACTGCGGCTGAACAAGGGCAAGGAGGAGGGCGGTGAGCTTGACCAATGGTTCGGCCCCACGGTCGACGAGTTGTTCGCCGAGCAGGGCGTCAACACCGACCTCTTCAGTCGGACCCGCGTCGTCCGTGCGGCCTCCAAGGCAATCCAGCTTGCGGCTGAAACCAACCTCAGGAAGGCCGGAGGCGACTATTCGCCCGACGAAGCGCGAAAGCGTTTCCCCGATTGGGAGGCCGAGCGCGGCGAGGCCAAGCCAGCGCCACGGGCGGCAGGGGACTTGGACCTGTTCGCCCTGCTTGACCATAAGTTCGCGACACAGAGCCTCAAGGAGAAGACCAAGGGTGACTACGCGCGGGACCTCGCCAAATTCGTCAAGAGCAGCGGGCACCGGAATGCTCAGGACGTCACGAATGAGGATGTTCGGAAGTGGCGTGACGAATTGATAGCCGAGGGGCTGTCGCCGTCGAAGGTCAACGGCAAGGCCCTTGCGGCGTTGAGCGCGGTCCTCACCCATGCAGTCAGGGAGTTCGGCCTACCGACAAACGTTGCCAGTGACATTCGGGACCGAAGAGACGGCCCCGCACCGGGCAAGAAGGGCTACGACATGGAGGAGGCCAAGGCCATCCTCAGCGCCACATTCAACGGCAGCTCCAAGGACATCTCAGCGCCGCACAAGCGCGCACTCTTTTGGGTGCCATGGATTTGCGCGTACACCGGATTGCGGGTGACGGAGATCACTCAGCTTCGCGGTGTGGACGTCGAGGCGGATGGCGACACACCCTATTTGCTCATTACGCCTGAGGCCGGTTCCACAAAGAGTGGAAGGGCGTGGATGACTGCCGTTCACCCGCACCTTGTAGAGTTGGGCTTATTGGAAATGTTCAAGGAGGTGGGCGACGGCCCGGCCTTCTACGTCCCTTATCCCGATGGGATTGAACTCACCAAGCTGACAAGTAAGCCCCGGTCGCAAGAGGCCGGCGTTAGGGTTGGGAATTGGATCACCGAGGAATTGGGCATCCCTGCACCGGGCGGCAAACCTAACCACGCTTGGCGGCACCTGTTCACGTCGCTGTCGCGCAAACATGACATGGACAAGCAGCATCGTGACTTCATGCTTGGGAGTGGCCCTGAGGATGCCCGCGAGGGATACGGCGATTTCCCACCCAGCGCCCTCGCAAGGGAGATCACGAAGCTGCCGCGCTTTGACGTAGAAGAATTGGCATGGAGGCCGTCGAACCAAACCGTTGCGGCTCAAGCCCAACGCGAGCGTCTGAATGGCGAAGAGAAGCGTCTGAAAGGCGAAGATAGACGTCTGCGGAAGGCGGAGTGAAGGGGGAGCGCAACTACCAGCCCACAGCGCGGGCTACCTCGGCAGGAAGTAGCGACGCTGTCCGTCAAGCTCTCCTGTGCGGGCGATGCCGGTGGCGACAAGGGTCTCCAGCACTTGTCCCACCCGGTCCTTCCGCTTGGTCGTGGACTTGCCATCGAAGGCCGCTGCGATGGCGGCGGGTGGCGCTGGGGTCGGTGCCTTGGCGAGGAGGTCCCGCACGACCCTGATTTGCTCGAGCCCGTCAGTGGGCCAGCGCGGCCGACCTGCGCTATCCGGAAGAACGACATCCAGCGTTCCGACATGTTCGTCTGACATCGGTTGCGTCCTGCCCGCTAATTTCGGGACTTGGAAGTCGGGTCTGAGCCATCGTATGATGCCGCGCTTCTCTTCCGCCGCCCGCGCCACGTTCAGGGCGACGAGACGGCTCAACAACTCCTCCTCCGCGTGCTCTTGTTCGGGAGACTTGTGGATCGACGGAAGCGTCGCACCCGGTTTGCCGACGAGCGCCGGGATCAGGTCCTCCCAGCCGTAGGCGACAAGAACTGTCCTGTCGATGTCATCATGGATTTCCTTAAGGACCGAGATCAGTCCAGCCTGATGCACATCGCGCTCGGCATCCGTGGGGGGTGATACCTCGGAGCCATTCTCCAGTTCGCGCAGCCGCTCCAGCGCATTGTAGAGACCCGTCATGGTAAGGTGGGGATAACGCTTAAGCCGGTCAGCTCGGAATACATCTAACCGTTCGCCGAGAGCTCGAAGACGCTCTTGTTGCGCGAACAACTGAACGTTCGGCTTGATGTCATGATCAACCGCAATTGGAAACGGGAATGGATCGAAGGTGAGGCTCTTGGCGTAGACGGGATCGTTGCCAATGCCCATCCAGCCGCCAGTGGCGATTGCCCAAGCAACGTGAAGGCGCGACGAGAGGACAGCGAGATGCTCTCCCGTCGTAAGCCCTATAGCGACAATTTTATTGTCAGGACGGATGCTCGCATCAAGGAACTGGAAAAAACGGTGTTTTGTAGTCTCCACGGTTGCGATGTATCGAGGAATTGAGCTTAGGAACTCTCGAAGGTCTGTATGCCTCCTCCCGAACCACCACCAATGTTCGCGACGAAAGTCCTCTCGATTGCTATCTCGCTCGGGTTTCACTCGTTCAAGGACATGTTGGTAAACATCAGGAAATCTTACCTGAACTTCCTCTATTCCCAAGGGAAACAGGTCAATTACCATCACGCCACGAGGACGCTGTGCAACATCGCGCCCGTTGCGGTAATGAACCAAGTATCTATCCAACTCAGCCTGTTTCCCAAGTCCAAGAGTGTTAGCTTGTTGCGGGGTCACGATGAAGCCTGCCCCATGCAGCGCAACGCCTCGGCTTGCCAGTAGCTCGTTGGAATGAAGCAAGGTTGCTCGGGACAAATCAACACCGACTGTGAGGTCAGCTCGTACTCTACCCTCGCGGCGTTCCAAGACAACTTGCGGCGTGTCCGTATTCAAGTCCGCCTCTGCGACTACCTCGGCCAGCACACCGTCTTTCTCGCCTCGTTCAGCCACAGTCATCGCGATGCGTACAGCAGCCTTGTCGGATGCTTTCATCCATGGATGATTAGGAACCGCATAGATCAACGAGAGCGGTTCCTTGGCAGCCATGTGGCGTTCTATTACGCGCCGCGAGAAGATTTGCGTAATGGAATTAGTGGTAATGAACCCGAACCTGCGCAACGGGTTCATCCGGTCCTTCAACGGCTTTCGTAGGAGCCGAGTAGCGGCCTCATGCCAGAAATGCATCACGAAATCGGCACCCCCTGATACCTCGGGTCGAGCCGCCCAACAGGCTTCCGCATAGCCATCGCCAAGCTCGCCACGCATGTCCTTACCGCCGATGAAAGGAGGGTTGCCGACGATAAACTCGACTTCCGGCCACGGAGCCCGCCTGGGGTTCACGTAGCTGTGGATTTCGACGACCGCTTCAGGGTCTGGGATTTCTTCGCCGGTGATCGGATGCAGTTTTGTTGTGATGCCATCCCAGCGCGACAGAGGGCGACCGCTGGCGTCGCGTAATAGCTCCTGTCGGTCATAGGCAATGACGGCATCCTGCTGCTTAATCGTGCCGTACGCGTGTAAGATCGGCTCCGTGATCCACGCGACACCGGCGGTCTTAAGCTGCCATTTCAGATAGCCGATCCACAGTACAAGGTCGGCAATGGACACGGCGCGAGGGTTCAGCTCAAGCCCGTAGAACTGGCGCGGATTGACGGTCTCTCCTTCCATAGTGAAGCGGGCCTGATCCTCGCCAAGGTCGTCCAACGCCTCCAGGACCTCGCCTTCAAGGCGTTTCATTAGCTCCAGACTGACATAAAGAAAGTTGCCAGTTCCGCAGGCCGGGTCGAGGACGCGCGTCGTGCAGAGCATATGATGATAAGTCTTCACCGCAGCCAAAGCTGCCGGATGGTTTCCTGCGTCCCGCAGTTCCTTCACCTGTCCTTGCACAGCCTCCCAATCGGCGCGCAAGGGCTCGATGATGGTTGGAATGACCAGCCGCTCGACGTAGGCGCGGGGCGTGTAGTGCGCCCCAAGCTTCGACCGCTCGCGTGGATTTAGAGCCCGTTCCAGCAAGGTCCCGAAGATCGCGGGTTCGACGTCGGACCAGTCCTTGCCCGCCGCGATCCAGAGTTCGGTGATGTCATCCTTGTCGAGCGGAAGCGCCATCCGCTTCTTGAAGAGGGAACCATTGAACTTCTTCAGCGTAGCATTCAGGTGTGGCGCATAGCCGCCGCTGTCCATGACGCCCCAGAGACCTTCAAGGGCCGAGACGAAGTGTTGGGGAGTGTCTCGCATCTGGCCAAGCAGCGTGTGAAACCCCTTCTCAGGGATCAGCTTTACGTCTTCCGCAAACATCGTGAACAGGCAGCGCATGAGGAACTCGGCAACGTCCTTCGCGTCGTGGTTGCCTTCGAGCCGCTTGGCGATCTTGGCGAGGCGCTCGGCGATGTCGCGGGTGACCTCGGCCGAAATCTTCGTCGGGTCGAGAGACTGTGGATCGGTCCAAATCGCGCGCAACCGGGCCTGCACCTTGGCCTCCCTCAGGTCTTCCATGCCGATCCGGTAAGTCTGCCGGTCGGGGAAGTGGGCGTAGTTCTTTCCCTGTCCTGAGAAGTCCGCGTAAACCTCGATCACGTTCCCCACGTCGACCACGAGAAGGAAGGGCGGATAGCCATGTTCGACGGGGAGTGCGCGAGCGTAATCTTCCGCCTGCCTGCGGGCCGCGAGCAGCACTTGATCCCAGCCTCGTGTACCCCGTTTGGCCTGCCCGGGTTTCCGCTGGAAGGCATCTTCTGGCAGCAGCGAGAACTGACTTTCGTCGTGCTTCGCGGCCAAACGTTTGCCCGACTGCTTGGCTTCGAGGATGAAAGAGCCACGCCGGTAACAGTCGATCCGTCCGGCGGTCCGCGTGCCATCCGCGTGCTTGAAGTCAACACGACGCTCGAAGACGTAGTCGTTCAGATGGTTCTGCTCGGAAGCCATGTTCGGACGATCAAGACCCAGTGCCTCGCACAGCCCGATGACAAAGAGCTGATAGTTCGCAAGCTCCGACCCCCCAGAGGCGGCACCGGTCGCGATCAGTCGTTCCAACCATTCGGCGTTGACGGTAGTTTCCCCCATGGCGGGAACCTATTCAATCGTGCCGGAAATACAAACCCCAAACTGGGTCCAGAATGTTTTGTTGCTGTCGGGCTTCAGGCCGGTTTGAACATGCCGGTATCATTGCGTGGTCGCGTGAGGCCAACCCGGCGCTGGCGAATACGGCGAGCCGACGACGCTCTTTGTTGGCGGCGACGTGCCGGACATGGAATGACGGGCCGCGCGGTACCCCTTAGGCTCCCCTGAAGTTCTCCTCAGGGTGTAGCCGAGGGGGCACAGGGACACAGGAGACCTAATCAGAGGGACGTAAGACCCCCTCCTCCTCGGCAGCAGCCAGGAACGCCTTACGGGCATCCTCAGGTTCCATCTCGTCGGCAATGCAGGCGATGCAGACGCGCACCGCTTGGTTCCATTTGGGGCCACGCTTGGTCCACTTCATCAGCTCCTGTCCGGCTGCCTCGACGTTGTTCACGTTCCGGGTCAGACCGGCGCGCTCAGTCCTCACAGGGACCGGAGGGGAGAACCAATGGGTTGCCATGGGAGGTCCTAATCAGGAAAGAGCATACCCTCCTCGTTGGCAGCATCCTCGAAGGCGTTGCGGGCCTGCTTTGGGGACACCTTACCGCTGAACGCATCCACACAGACGCGCACTGCCTCTTGCCACCTAGGGCCACGCTTGGTCCACAACACGAGTTCCTCAGCCGCAGCCTCAACGTGATGGACCCCGTAGCGGAAGCCTTTATGCTCCGTCTTGACGTACACAGGGGGTGAGAACCAAAGGATCGCCATAAATCTTATTTAGAGAAGAACTTTATCTTCGGCCAGCCATGGGGTCGGAATATTTGGGACTAAAGTCCGTGCGACCGATCAGATATAGGGCCGCGCGCGAAGACCCCCTCTCGACCCTATAGAGGGCGCCTCGATCCGCCTTTCGTCCCACAACCTGGGCCAGTCGTCCTGACGGGTATCGGAGGGTAGAACCAATGGGTTGCCATGAGGACTATTCGTCAAGGTCGAAGGCGACTGACATTCCAAAGGCCGGGGCCGCACTGACTATAAGGTAGACCAGCTCAGCGTCAGTAACCAGCAGATGCGGAGCGTCTCGGCGTATCTCTGCGATGGTCTCCTTTACGGATATGGTTTCACCGCGAGAGGCTTGCAGGATCACTTTCTGAACAAGGTCCTTCGCGGTAGCTGCGGCGGGTGGAGAGTTCGATTGATCACCCATCTGGGAGCCCCCTCAAGCTAGAACCCAAGCGATCATTGATGATGCTCCTTGGGAAAAAATCAACATACGATTTCGTGAGAAGGAAGTCGGAATATTTGGTAGAAATTTCTGAGCGGGGGATCGGATAACTGGCTCGCGCGCAGACCCCCCGTGCCCCTCTCGATTCGATGCGATCAGGCTGCAGAAAGGTGAACTAAGGTGGGGACAAGCCTAGCTGGAGCCCGCACCACGCACCGATCACCGCGTTCATGACGGCGCGAAGCGAGAAATGCCGCTCTGGCTGGTGGCCCCGAGCTTCGGCTCTGATAACAACTTGTGGCTGAGAAGCCGGCTTACCTTCGCCGTGTTGGGCCTGTACCGACATGATAGCCAATACCATGCCTGACCTGTCGACGTATGTGGTTTGATGGTCCAGTACTCCGTGCTTCACGGCGTCCGCTGCTTCACGCAACAGCTTGTGGTAATCATCCTGATGCATCTGTGATACGCGCAGAACGTCACTTATTCGCTGCCGCGTGGCCTGCAAAACTTGCTTAGGCGTGCCGGGGTTTCCAACGACCAAGTTCGGGATCAGGTTCCTAACCGCCGCGATGTCTGAGAAGTGGTAGAGGAAGATTGACCCAGACATGGCATGGCGCAGTGCCTCGAAACACGCCGACTCGTAGTTGTCTCCGTCAGCTAACGCCTGTGGCAGTCGGTCCTCCGCCTGCAAGAAGGACCTATATGACCGCAGCACCAAGGCATCCCAATGCTGGCGGTAAGGTAATTGCCCCATCTGAGCCTCCACGAAATGAGCTTCCTTACCACGGGCTGACGGCATCGGCACCGGTTCGCTCTGGTGTACGCCGAAGGTACCAGACCGATGACGGTCAGAAAGAAATAGTTGACCAGTCAAAACATACCAGTTAATGGAAACCATCCTAACTAAACCACAGGGGTTCGGGCATGGCATTCATTAGGGCGTATCTCAGGGCGTCAACCAAGGAGCAGGACGCGGGTCGGGCGAGAGCTGACCTTGAACGCTTCGTCAAAGAACGCGGACTGGTCGTGGCAGCTTGGTACGAGGAGAACGAGAGCGGGGCGACACTGAAGCGACCAGAGCTTGAACGGCTCATGCGCGATTGTCACCCCGGTGACGTGCTTCTGGTCGAGCAGGTCGATCGGCTGTCGCGATTGAACGAGGCGGACTGGGAGAAGCTGAGGACCGATCTGAAGTCGAAGCAAGTGCGGGTCGTGGCGCTGGACCTCCCAACATCATGGCAGGCGGTGAGCGAAGGCGACGAGTTCTCCCGGCGCATGGTCGATGCGATCAACGGCATGATGCTGGACATGCTCGCAGCGATTGCCCGCAAGGATTACACCGACCGCCGTAGAAGGCAGTCTCAGGGCATTGAGAAGGCAAAAGCCGAAGGAAGGATGAGAGGCAGGAAGGAGGACGAGAAGCGTAACGGGAAGATTGCTGTTCTGCTTCGGGCAGGGCTTAGTTGGTCGCAGATTGTCGAACAAGAAGAATGTTCGCGGGCGACTGTGGCCAAGATCGCCAAGCGGCTGCAGACGACCTAGATGGGATAGTTCAGAACGAACACCGAATGGTGAGCGGAGAGCCGCCCTTTGGCCGCCAATGCGTTCAGGTACCGATACCTATTGTGCCCCTCGACAAGAAGGTATCGCACATCGGGCAGCTCTCTTGCGTATGTCTGCACTCCGGAGGGCGTCTCAAGAACCAAGATTGGGTAGTCCCATGTGCCCGTGGCATTCATAACTGGTGCGGGTGGAATGCCGCCAAATTCGTTGAAGACTTTGAAGTCATGCTCAGCGTCTACGTTTATGTCTGCAATGAACACATCACGCAAAATCTGCTGGGTGGACCATTCCTCCAGCCGCCAACGCAACTGCTCCAACGGCAAATGGCAGTAAGGAGAAAGGGTCCAATGGCGGTAAACCCATTGTTCTGCGATCATTGGGTGAAGCTGAACTAAGCGACTGCTGTTCCGCTCCCACCAGTCGTCGAAGGTCTCCCGGCTGAAGTAGCTACCTTCCTGCATGGGCTTCAACTCCTCAGGCCAGGAACACTCGGCTCCTCTAATGTCCAGCGTCATAGTTCGTGCATCACCGCCCTTAATCTTCCCATACGCTCTGACGCTTTGGATGCCTTGAGAAATCAAGTCAACAGCAATGGTGGCCGGTGATTGGGGTGTGACAATCATTCCAATTTCATTGGCGCTGTCACCTGCTACAGCGGTCGTCACTCCCCGCCAGTGCGGGGTGGCCAGTTTGCTATCTCCGGAAGTGCATGGATCAGCTTAGATCAGTCGGCGAATTGGAAGATGAGGAGGTCGAACGCGACCGCCCATTCAACCCTTACCGCTTCGCAGCCTCCGAGAGCACCAAGGGCATCATTAGGGAAGCCATTGGGCTCATCGGGAGCTATGAGGATCGTTTCGATTTAAGGCGCAACAAGAGGCGACCCAGAGACCAGGAAACTTTCGAGCAAACCGTCGAGGCCATACTGTCGGACCTCATTCACGGCCATCTTCTGGGTGGAACGGGCATCTACGTCACGCGATCCAACCGGGTTCTTGGCGCAAAGAGCCGTTACCGACCACCTGTGTACAGCAAGGTCTTCCCGGCCATACTCGACCTTCTGGCGAAGCCGGAAATGGGCTACGTCGAACAAGAGGTCGCACCGGACGTGCAGGGCGCATCCCGCTCGACTGTGATCCGTCCAGGGCAGCGCTTGCTTGATCGTATAGCGGAGCGTGAGGTTGGGTTCGACGATCTCGACACACACCAATCCGGCGAGACGATCATCCTGAAGCGGTCGAAGGACCCCAACGACTATTGGGACGAGGGCGAACGTCTCGACTATCAGGAGGACGACAAGACCGAGCGCTACCGTGCGGAGCTGGCCGAGATCAACCAGAGGCTCCTAGAGGCCGACCTCCAGTTCGACTGGACAGGCATCGCATGGCCGCACACCGCCATTGCTCTGCGAGACCGGAGATTGCGGCGGGTGTTCACCCAAGGCCGCTTCAATAGCGGAGGTAGACTGTTCGGCGGGTTTTGGCAGCAGCTTCGTAAGGATGAGAGACGTACTGGCTTGCACATCAGCGGGGAGAAGGCGGTCGAGCTTGACTACGGGCAGGCTGGCGCCCGCATCCTTTACGGAATGGCAGCTCAACAGCCAGCGTCAGACGACCTCTATCACCTCTGGGGATACGTGCAGCAACGAGAGGGGATCAAGCGGGTGATGAGCGCGATGATCTTCGCTGAGAAGCCCCTTGAGCGGTTCCCCCAATTCACACGGAAGCTGTTCCGCAAGGGCGACAAGATCGCCGAGGTCGTAGAAGCTATCGAGTTGAAGCACGCGCCGATCAAAGATCGCTTCCACTGTGGTCTAGGGCACGATGCCCAGTTCATCGAGAGCCAAATCATGGTAGAGGTGTTGCTGATCATGAGCGCCAAACGGATCACTGCATTGCCGATCCACGACGCTCTGATGGTGCCTGCGTCCGCCGCTGCGACAGCCAAGGACGCTATGCTCTCAGTCTTCCAACGGATGACGGGTGTTGAAGGGATTGTCACCCAGTCAGGGGTCGAAACCCTATGACCACTCGTCTCTTTACCCTCAAACCTGTCTCTATCCTCAGTTCCCTTCCTACCTTGTCTATTTAGGTATCTATCCTGTCCATGATCTCTGTCAGTTCTCCATCATGTAGACCCTCACTACCGAGCAGGTGTTCACCCGGGGCTCCCCTAAGGGGGACCCGAGATTGATCGCGAAGTTGATCCGCAAGCGTGAACGCAAGGTTGAGGTGAAGGCTCGGGCCTCGGAGCCAAGCAGCATGTTCAAGGTCTGTCGCGTCGTGGGCTGCGGCAAGCCGGCTCGTTCGGGTACAGGGGACGGTCTGGACACGCGTTTTTGCCGGTCTCACGCTGACCACTATGCGCGCCACGGAAGCGCTTACAAGCCCTCCTACACGGCCGCAGAACTGTCTCCGCACAGGGGGGCTGCAGAGGCTTGGTTGGATGCGAACGCGAACGATACATGGGTCCGCAATGCGATTGATCGTGTGGAGACGCTCTACAGGTCCGCAGGGCAGCATGTAGAGGCGTTTAGGTTGCGCGGCCTGTCGCCCCAGGAACGGGCGCGGGCGGCATGGGCGAGGCTCAGGAAGGCGAAGGTTGATCCGCGTCGCGTCGTCGTCGCATGGCTCACAATCGAGCTTGCCATCCGTGCCGATCCCCAGCCCGAGACCAAGGTCGAGTTCAAGCGAGTGCAAGCTGCCAAACTTGTCCATCGCATGGCATCGGGAACGCACAAGCGGTGGGGCGAGGGTGTCGGCGCGAAGGAATTACACGTTTATCCCCGACCACGTGGTCGAGTGTTGCGGCATCTAGGTGCCGACATTGAGGGCGCGGTTGAACTCCTTGTCGACCGGCTCGGGTCCTTGGCCTGTGCTTAGGATGAGGCTGTGGTTTTGCGCGCTACCCCCGCCCTTCACTGGGGTTGTGGTCAATCACAAGCGGCTTTTCCACCTTTCCATTTATGATCTTGAAGTCAGCCGAAGTGATCCATCCGAGGCCGCGCTCCACGATTTCGGCCCGCAGCTTCCGACGCGCGTTCCAATCGAGAATGTCCGTGAGACCCCACTGAGGCCAATGAAGCAACCCCGCTATTGTCTGATAGATGCCGACAACCCCTAAGCCCCGTAGAGCCCAGCTCCAACCAACGTTAGTCGCAGGAAAGATGCCCACGCACGCGTCGGCTATGAAAGCGAGGCCCAAGGCAATGAGGGAAAGGTTAGCGACCGTTCGGACAACCCCACTGTTTCGATTGACGGCAGCCAACATCGTACTGACCGCTTGACCCCGTTGATCGTCGAACTGTCCCCTTTCTCGTTCGGCGCGTGATAGGCTCTCGCGAAGCGTCCTCATCTCTTCTTCACGTTCGGACAAATCGCCGACGTGTTTGACACTCGCGGCTCGTTGCGCTTGCGAATGCTTCTTCTTCTCGTCAGCCAGTTTCGCTTCGTACTCTGATTTCACGGCCTCGGCTGTCGCGCTTCGCATCAATTCCAAAAGCTCGGCAGCATTGTCACCTGTCACCACCTTCTCATCGTTGAGCGTTGCATCCGCCAGCTTTCGTATGCTTCGCTGATCGAGCAGCAACGCTTGATACTGTTCGAGTTTCTCCGGCGAGAACGCCCGAAGCTTGTCCTTCATGGTCTGCATCAGTTCTGGGCGTACCTGAAGTACCCTGTTGCAGTGGGCAACGAGCAGATTTCGCGGGATCGCTTCGGTGGCACCTAGCCCCGTGCGGAGCCAGGCAATCGTCGCCAGATCGCGTTGATGGACGACCGGACCTTCTTGAGTGGCGTAGAGCTGTCTCGCAGTCAGGCAATACTCGCGCGACTGCCGCGCAAAGGACACGTTGCGGGTAACGAACACATACCTGCAATTGAAAAGGTCCCGAGAGTGCTTTCCGTCGCGCAACCGCATCAGAAGCGTCAAACAGTCCGCGTCATGCTCCCGTGATCGTATGTCCGCACCCCAAGCGATCTTCGACATAAAGTCGTCGTGCATCTCTTGGGTGAAGTATTTGTGCGAATTGGGGTAGTGAGTAAGGTTAGCATCCTTCACACCAATCCCGCTCGTTTCCAAAGCCCCTTCGGGGTTGTTGGCGACAGAGAGAACATAGTCAGACAGCACCTCGCCGGCGACCATGGCGCTATGCGTGTAGCCGTAACGATCAGAGGGCGAGTTTCCCAGCATCGCCTTCAAGTTCTGAGACATCTCCCCACAGGTAACCGGAAAGACAACGATCTTGCAGCCCACGGCGCGCAGCCCGTCTAGCACGGTCCGAATGTCGGTCTGGATGTCCTTTCCGGACAGCCCCAAGTAATCCAGAGCCAAAGGCCCATCAACAACTATGGTCAGGTCTGTCTGCGCAGCATGGTCAGTCGGTCGAACGAAGTCGTCAACCACCTCTGTTAGTAGACCGATGGACGCGAACGTTGAAAGATACGGAACAAGGTCGCCACGCTCCTTCAGAAGATGCTGGACGAACCGAGCCGCCATGTACTTGTCGTAATCAGGCAAGGGGCGGCCACCCTCGGGAAGCTTGTCCAGTTCGCCGAGGCTGCCCGTGACGACGTTGGGCAGCGCGCCATTTGCTTGGAACAGGACGTTGGAGCTGACGAGAAAGCGAATGAGAATGTCAGCGAGTTCGTCACGTGTGCGCGAGTAGGTCAACAGATCGGTGACAATCGGAGGAAACTTCG
Source organism: Mesorhizobium sp. M0185 (assembly GCF_040322175.1). Classification (NCBI taxonomy): domain Bacteria; kingdom Pseudomonadati; phylum Pseudomonadota; class Alphaproteobacteria; order Hyphomicrobiales; family Phyllobacteriaceae; genus Mesorhizobium; species Mesorhizobium sp. M0185. The sequence continues at coordinate 30,047 of NZ_JAMYSY010000050.1, forward strand.
CGAACTCATCGATGATTGCTTCAAAGGTTTGCGTAATCTCGGCGCTATCGTCGGGAACTGCCGCAGCTCGATAGGTTACCACGTACATCGTTTTGGAGCCGGTGCCGTGCTTCTCAAGCAGTTTCAGAGCCAATAGTCGCGGAATGAATTGCTCCACGATCTCCCGCGTCATCCGCCAGTGATACATCTTGTGAACACCGGACACGATCAGCTTGGGATCGAAGATCTTGCCATCCATGATCCGAAGGATTGGATCAAAAAACGGGATCACAGCGTCGAGAACGTCGCCGTTTTTTCCCCTCAGCGCAGAGATGGATGAATAGACCCGAAGGGCGTGCTTGGTTACTTCAGTCATTGGGTGATGAACTCAATTGATGCTCATCCTAAGTACTCGATTTTTAGTACAGTCAGCAGTCTTTTTTTGACCTTGCCACTCTATCAACGTGAATTTGGTTGGAGACCGTAGCCCTGGGTGTGCTGGGATCGAGGTCAGCCGTATCATCGGCTTGATCTGAACGACGCAATGCCATTCTCGCAACCTACCTTGCGGGCAGGACACGACGGTGGTACACAGCGCGGAGTGACAGCGCGAAAGTCATTAAAGATTTCAGATAGTTAGGCTGATGCTGAACGAGTTCAATCCTCTCTCGCAGCACCAGATTGTTTCGCTGGCGCATCTTCCAAGGCCTCTTTGACCTGCTCGATGATGATTGTGCGCGGTTGGCGAGGTTGCCGAAAAATATGGCGCCCCCGCGACCTGCCGAATGCCACGCGCACAGGCTCGTCAAAAGCTGTGGTCTTGCACGCTCACCTCCCGGCGCTCGCATGCGCCATGATGCGCGTGGGGAATGCATTCTGGTCTGCCCCTGCTGCAGGCGGCTTAACAAGGCTTGCAGCCGGGAACAATCGCTCAACAACTCGCGTTTCTTGCCAAGGCCCGCTTCTTTTGCAACGGGGCGGCGGGCGTCGAAGGCTCGCAAATGTCGCGCCGGCGTTTCAATCGCACTCGCCTCAGCCCTCACGATTTGGCTATTTGTGAACGCGTGTTTGATCAGGTTTGCGCAGATGAGCACATTGACCCTCTAAGCCTGGATGCCGAAGCCTTGGCGGTGATGATTGTCGCAATCTTCCGAAACGTGACTACCAATGAGCGCGAACTGCTGGAGGAAGTTAGGTCTCTTCGTCGCTCAAAAGGCGCAGAGAAGGCGCACTAGCTAGGCGGCGTTCCGAGGCGAATTGTTCTAGTCCCGCATTGGCACAATCGGATTGGCATCTGAATTGCTCATTGAGAATCGCCAGAGTGTAGCCACCGAGCTTGCGAAGGGGACGGAAATGGGCTTAGCCGAAGACTTATCGGATGTCGCGCTCACATTCGAATGTCCGGATTGCTTGCATCCGGCGGTAAGAAAGGGCTCTGCACTAAGAACAATCGCGCACTTCAGATGCGACGGGTGCAACGCCAAGGTGCGGATGACCTATCCGCAGAAGCTCGCGATCTTCGAAAAGCACAGGCTATTGGCCGCAAGCAGCCGGCAAAGCCGCGGGAAGCGATTGTACGCCCCCTACCGGGGCTGATTGCCGCCGACAACACGACACAGAAGGAAAATGCCCAAGGTCAGGGGCACAGATGCGGCCGAAGTGGCTTCGCGACCTCTGCCGCGTGCAGCGACGCGTGCTTAACACTTCCTCATCCGCGCGGCCTTCGCCCCTTTTGACGCATGTTGACCACGGCAATGCCGCCCAATCGGAATAATTCGGGCGAAGGGCTCGTTAGTTCTTTAGGCGATGCTAAAATACGGCAAAGTGTCCGAATGTCATTTCATGAAGCCCGCCAGACAGGCTGCGGCTCGCTCTGGCCTAACCTCGAAGGGAACCAGGGATGAAAATTTCGACTTCTCTCACAAGACGAAGTGTTGTCGCCGCGCTGGCGCTGGCCGCCGCATCGACGTCGGTATTGCCTGTCGACAAGGCGCTCGCGCAGACGAAGAAAACCACATCCGAGAAAAGTCTGTATGAGCGGCTGGGCGGCGTGTTTGCCATCGCAGCGGTGATCGATCATTTCAGCGACGCCGTCGTGAGGAACCCGATCGTCGGCCAAAAGTCCAAGAATCCGCAGCTGCGCAAATGGCACACCAAGAACCTGGAAAGGTTGCCCGGCCTTAAGTTCATGCGCACGCTGTGGGTCTGCGACGTTTCTGGCGGGCCCTTCAAGTTCGTCGCCACCAAGCCCGGCACGACGCCGCTCGGTCTCGAGGAGGCGCATCGCGACCTGCGGATTTCCCCCGCGGAATTCGATGAGGTCGCAGCCGAACTCGGGCGGACGTTGGATCATTTCAAAATTCCGAAGCCTGAGAAAACCGAAGTCCTGGAAGCTTTCGCCGCCCACAAAGACGAGGTCACCGCCGGCTACGTCAAGCCGGGCTGAAGCGCTTATATCGCGCGGGCATTCGTTCTGAGCATGGCGCGCATCGCCGTGACGATGCGGCGCGGCCGTAGCTCAGCGCGCGCAGTCTTCCGATGGATCCTACTCGGAACCTGCGCGAACTGTTTCCGCGCTGAGCGACCCTTCCGGCAGTGGCAGCATGAGTTCAGCCTCGGACTTCGTCAGATGGATCCATGCCGCCCAGTCCGATGGCCGCAGCACAACCACTTGCCGATTGTGATATGGCGCGACATCCGGCCCCGGATCGGTCGTCAGCATCGTGAACGTCGGCGGCTTGTTGCCGACACCCTCGCGCCACAGCCCGGCAATCGCCATGAACGAATGGCCATTCAGCGTGAACCTGTGCTTGGTTTTTGGATATTTCGCTCCCGTGAATTCGAAGAATGCCGACGCCGGAACGAGACAGCGCTTGCTGTTGCTGAACTGCCGGCCCTCCGAGCGAAAGTTGAATACAGGTCCGCCTTTTGGCCCGGCCGGGGGAAAGCCGAACATCATCGACGCCAGTTCGATTGCGTCGCCGGCGGCGCGCATTACCGGCGCGGGGTCGTTGATGTGGATGTCATCCGCCTGCGGCAGATCCAATTCGGTTTGATGGCTGGGGATTTTGAGCGCCAGCGATTCCATCATCCGGCAGTATTCGGCCCAGGCGATGTGCTGCTCGTAGTCATTGCACATGGAAAGGCTCCGTACGCTCGACCGAGATCAGTTCAACATAGCGTTTATCGGTTGGCGCCGATTGCTGGCGGATTTGATATAAGCCTATTTGGGCCGGCGTGCGGCAGCGATGGCCTGCAACAGATTGATGCTGTTCACGTCGGGTTCGCTGGATGCGGCAACGGCAAGTGCGGCGGCTTCGGCGATTTTCGCGACGTCGTCGCTGCTGATCGTTCCGCGCTTTTCCAGCAGATTTACAAGTTCGACAACGAGAAGAAAGGCGTTCACGCCATATCGTTCGGCTTTGAGCTCGAACTCGCCTCGAGCCAATTTCTCCGCGTCTCCTTCAGCCCGTTTGTCCACGTGATCGCCCTCTACTTTTGCCGATAACCTATTAACGCTTAGCACGAATGGTTTAATCCTTCGAACTGGCCACAACCTTCGCCAATTGCCGGGCATTAGTGTCGCCGGTGGCAAGGGCATGGGTTCAGCCAAGGATGAGACCAACCAACAGAACGGTAAGAATAAAGGACAACACGACGGCAAGTAGCCCGCATGCTTCCAAAGTGTTGGTTTGCCAAGCTTTCGTCGGGCGCCTCCGGTTTGAATTCCCGTTTCGCGAAACAAACTTCATCGGGCACCAGATCGGACGCGGAGCCGGCTTGAATTTGGCAAAGCGCTCCTCTTCATCGGCCCGGAAGGCATCTCCGCGAAACTCCGGAGCACCGTATGCGCGGCGCCGGCCTGCCTTTCATCGACGCGAGCAATCACCAATACGACACCCTCAGCGATCTTCGGCTTGCGCGGCTTCTGGGCAAAATTGGCAAAAGTTCCGAGAAGCACGCCGGCAAAGCCGCCCCAAGCCGCACCGACCAGGGCCATGCCGGTCATCCCCGCAGGATCAACGTCTTGAGCTCCAAAAGCGCTGAAGCCGGCCAACAGACCAGCCGTGGCGCCAAGTGCGGCACCAGCAATCGCACCCCACCAGAGAGCGCTCATCTCATCGTCGTAATATCCAGCAACGCTGATCGGTTCATCATTGTCGTTGTAAGATCCGACCACGCTGATTTGCCGGCGGCGAATCCCGGCAGCCTGAAGCCTGGCCACGGCACGTGCTGCCTGGGCATGGGAATTGAACAGTCTGCTGATTGTTTGCATTTACGCCCAGGCCCGACGCCCGTTCGGAGCGTCGGGCCTCTCCTCCCTGGCTTGAACTCTTCCGCCCGGACGCATCTTCGTCGCGCCAAAGCTCACCACAACGTGAGCCAGCCGGCTACGTTCCTCAGCCGGGGCTTCGGTCCAATCCTGGAGTATCTTGCTTGGGACCTAAGTCTGACCTGCTTGAGTGCAACGGGCAGTGAGGCCACGCCGAGAGGGAGCCGTTGCCGAATCGAAGAGGTCGAGGAGAGGCTAAGGCCTATCGCAGACCCAAAAAGCTCAAAATGGCGATTACGATCACGATCGCGCCGACCAGCCAGATAATGTTGTTCATGATTACGCTCCTTCGCCTACGGGCTGGGCACGCCGAGGCGAAGCCCGCCACGCAAGTAGAACATCAGATATGGCTAAAGCATCCTCGCGGGCCTCGCTGTCGAAAGAGCCCACCGCACCAGTCTGCACGGGCGACGCAGAGTTTCACCCCGGTGGTGGGCAGCAAACGGCATTGCATCCAAAGGCTCAGCTGATGCTTCTGGACCAGTTATCAACCTGGCGCTCTGCCTCTTCCTTGGCGATGCCATATCGCTCCTGGATACGCCCCAAGAGCTGGTCCCGGTTGCCCTCGATCCGATCAAGATCATCGTCGGTGAGGTCACCCCACTGCTCTTTCGCCTTGCCTTTGAACTGCGTCCATTTTCCCTTGATTTGATCCCAGTTCATATGTTCCTCCTTGCTTCCTGGGCCCGCACTGAAGCGGAGCGCGGACCGATCGGCATTGCAATGTCGGTGACGAATGAAGATTAGCAGCCGCTAAAAGTTCCGGTGCCGGCGCAAAAAGCCCGCCGTGCCCGTGCCTGACTGTGAGCTGATGTTGATGATGCCCGGAGCTTGATGCTCTTTCGCGGCACTATCTTATGCCGTTGAAGGCGCTGAGCTTCTTGCTGGTTGGCCTTGGCTGGCAAGCCTCGACAGGCTGCCCAGCAGCATTGTTCTGTCCTTGCCGATCATCAGCACGCCGCTGTCGGGCGCCAACAGTGCCGAGAACGGCAGCATCGCCGCGCCGATCGGCGAAGCCTCGGGGCCGAATTGTCCCGAGACGATTTCCGGCGCCACGATGCCGATGGCGCTGATCCTGTTGAACTGGGTCTGCACCTTTGCCAGCAGCTCGAGATGAATCGGCCGCGGCAGGATGCTGTCGAGGACGATCGCCTCGATGTCGATGACGGAGGTGATGGCGATGATCGCCTCGACCAGCGCATTGGCACAATCGTCGATCCATTCGGACAGCGGCTCGCGCGCCCCCGGCGGCAAGGGATCGAGTTCGCGCACACGGTTGATCTCGATGCCGCGCGATTTGAGATGATTGACCAGCACATAGATCGAAGCGCGATGCAGCAGGCTCTGGTAGCGCGCCGGCTTGGCCGCCACCGAATCGAGGCTTGAAGGCGAGACCGGCAAAGGACCGAGCGCGGCGCTGTTGCCGTGCGGCCCGGTGTGGACCTTGCCGCCTTGCACCAGTCCGCCGCCGACAAAGGTGTCGATCGAGATATGCATGAAGTCGCGGAACCGCGCGCCGGTTCCCTGGATGAGCTCGGCGAGTGCGGCCGATGACGCGTCGTTTTCCACGAAGACCGGGGTCTTCGGCTTTGTGGCGAAAAATGTCGTCAGATCGATTGCTTCCCAGCGGCTGCCGAGATCGTCGGGAAAGCCGAGTTCCTCGCTCCAGCCGCCGAGGAAATATGGCGAGGCGATGCCGACGCCGACGATGCTGGCATCGCCAAGCCCCTCGACCAGCTTGTCGAAATTGGCCAGCGACATGTTGCCGGCCTTGAGCACCATGTCGGGATCCGGAAAGCGATATTCGTGCGACTCGCGCGAGCGGACCTCGCCGGCAAAGTCGACGAGCACGGCTTCCAGCGCGCGCCGGCCGATCTTGATGCCGACGCTGTAGATACGCTCAGGTGCAAGTCGGTAGAGAGTGGACGGCGATCCGCGTTGCCCGAACCTTTTTCCCACTTGCTTTACGAATCCGGAAGATTCCAGCCCGTCGACAATGGTGGCGACCGCGGCCGGCGTCAGATTTGCGGCGCGCGCCAGATCGGACTTGGATGCCTCCTTCAGGCGGCGAATGGCATCAAGCACGAAGCGCTCGTTATAATGCCGAACCTTGACCGAATTGCTGCCTTTTCCGGACAAAACCGACGCCTCCCCATTCATTCCCGCAGAGCCACTCCAGCCGCTTGCAGCTTTGAGGCTGCCGCGGGGTCGAGCACTCCAATCGCACCCGTGCGCGACGCGACAGTGCCCTTCGCGGCCATGGAAGTCAATTTTCCAGTTGCGGCATTCGCCCATTTAATATAGCAAATTGAAAAAACAGGACCAGGGAGGAAAGGTGCTGCACTTGGGCGCATTAGGCGAAGCCGACGCCATGGTGAAGAGCGACGCGGCTGTCCCCGTTGCCCTGGTTCAGGCGACAAAAGCCTTCGGCGGCACGATTGCCCTCAAGGACGCGTCCTTCGAATTGCGCTCAGGCGAGGTGCTGGCTCTGCTTGGCGAAAACGGCGCCGGCAAGAGCACCTGCGTGAAGCTGCTGGCCGGCGTGTATCTCCCGACCGGCGGCCATGTCGAAGTCGATGGCAAGCCTGTGGTCTTCCATTCGCCGCACGACGCCCAGGCTGCCGGCATCTCGGTCATGCACCAGCACCCCGGTCTTTTCCCTGATCTTTCGGTGGCGGAGAACATCTATCTCGGCCATATGCCGCGCGACCGCTTCGGCGGCATCGACAACGCCGTCATGCTTGCCGGCGCGCGCAGGGTGCTGGCGACAGTCGGCCTCGACGTGCCGGCCGAAACCCGGCTCGGAATGTTGCGCACCTCCGAACAGCAACTGGTCGAGATCGCCCGCGCCCTGTCGCTCGACGCGCGGGTGCTGATCATGGACGAGCCGACGGCCGCCCTGTCGCAGCGCGAGGTCGAGCGGCTGTTCACTGTCGTCGCCGACCTGCGGCTGCACGGCGTGGCGATGATGTTCGTCGGCCACCGCATGGACGAGATCTTCCGCATCGCCGACCGCATCGCGGTGCTGCGCGACGGGCGTCTCATTGGCGTCAAGCCGAAGGCCGAGCTTGGCCGCGCCGCTGCCATCGGCATGATGGTCGGCCGTGAGGTCACCGACCTCTATCCGCAACGAAGCCACGCCACCGGCGCACTGGTGCTGGAGGCGAGGGGGCTTTCGCACGCCGGTGGCTTTTCCAATATCGACCTCAAGCTCCATGCCGGCGAGGTGCTCGGGCTCGGCGGCCTGGTCGGCAGCGGGCGGACAGAGATCGCGCGCGTGCTGTTCGGAATCGACCAGCCCGATGCCGGCGAAATCCTGATCGACGGCGAAGCAGTGCGCTTCGCGTCGGCACGCGACGCCATGGATGCGCGTATCGCCTATGTCTCTGAAGACCGCATGGGCCAGAGCCTGGTGATGGATTTTTCCATCCTCGACAACGCGGTGCTGCCAGTCCTCGACAAGGCAGCCCGCTCCGGTTTCTACGGCACGAACCGCGCGATCAATCTGGTTTCGGACTGGCTGAAGCGCATGAAGCTTCGCTTTTCCGGCTACGCGCAGCCGGTAAAGGAACTGTCCGGCGGCAACCAGCAGAAGGTGGTGTTGGCCAAATGGCTGCGCACCGAACCGCGCGTCCTCATCCTCGACGAGCCGACGCAAGGCATCGACGTCGGCACCAAGGCGGAAGTGCATGCGATGGTCGCCGACCTTGCCGCCCAGGGCATGGCAATCATCCTGATCTCCTCCGAAATGCCCGAGCTCATCGGCATGTGCGACCGCATCATCGTCCTGCGCGAAGGCCATCGGACGGCCGAATTTGCCAGGGGCGAAGCCACTCAGGAAAAGGTGCTGGAAGCAGCGACCAAGGCCGGCGAAAGCGCCGATGCGGCACAGGCCACCGGCGAGGAGAAGAGAAAAGGACCGCTCGACATACTGAAGCGGCGGGAGTTCGGTCTGCTCGCCGCGATGCTGGCGGTCGCCATCCCGGTCACCATCATCAACCCGCGCATGGTGAGCGCTGCAAACCTGACCGCCGTGTCGATGGATGCCGCCCTGCTCGTCGTTGCGGCACTCGCGCAGATGCTGGTGCTGATCACCCGCAACATCGACCTTTCGATCGCTGCGGTGATCGGCCTGTCGGCTTACATGGCGGCCAGCATGGTCCAGGCCTATCCAGGGCTCGACATCGGCATTGGCCTGATAACCGCATGCGCCGTCGGTGGCGTCGCCGGCCTGATCAACGGCCTCGTCGTCACCAGGGGAAAGATCCCGGCGATCGTCGTCACGCTGGCCTCGATGTCGATCTTCCGCGGCTTCAACTCGATCTGGGCAGCCGGTGACCAGATCAGCGCCGACGAAGTAACGCAAGCCTGGCTCGACATGACCGGCCTGAAGATCGCCGGCGTGCCGCTGATCGTCGTCATCGCGATCGTTATCCTGTGCCTGGGCTACGTGCTGCTCTATCGTACAGCCATCGGGCGCGAACTGTTCGCCGCCGGCTCCAATCCCGACGGCGCGCGTCTTATCGGCATCCCCGTCGACCGCCGCATCCTGCTGGCCTTTGGCATGGCCGGCCTGCTCGGCGGCCTGTGCGGCGCGCTGTGGGCATCCCGCTATGCGACCATCGATGCCCGCGTCGCGCTCGGTTTCGAACTCACCGTGATCGCGTCGGCGGTGGTCGGCGGCGTCGCCATCCGCGGTGGTTCGGGCACGCTGCTCGGCATCATCCTCGGCGCGCTCACGCTGCTCGTCATCAAAAACGGGCTGACGCTGGTGCGCGTCGACCCGCTGTGGCTGCAGGGCGTCTACGGCCTCGTGATCCTGGTCGCCATCGGCATCGACACCTTCATCGTGCGGCGGGCCGAGCAGGCAAGACAGGCGAGGGCGCGGTGAAAAAGTTCCTCCGTTCGATCGACTTCTGGGATCTGCTGCTGGCGACCTCTTGCGTGGCCATCTTCCTCCACGCGGCGATCTTCGTGCCGAATTTCGTTTCCGGCTTCAATCTCTCGCAACTGGCCGCCAGCGCCTCGGAAAAGGCATTGCTGATCCTGCCGATGGCGCTGCTCATCATCACCCGCGAGATCGACCTGTCGATCGCCTCGGTGCTGGCGCTGACGTCCGTCGTCTTTGGCTTGCTGGTCCAGGCCGGTGTGCCGACACTTGCCGCAATCCCGCTGACGCTCGTCATCGGCGGCCTGCTCGGCGCCTTCAACGGCTATCTGGTCTCGGGCCTTGGACTGCAGTCGTTGGTTGTGACGCTCGGCACCATGGCGCTCTATCGAGGCATTGGCTACATCCTGCTCGGCACCGGCTCGGTCAACATCCTGCCGCCCGCGGTCGTCGATTTCGGCATCAACAACCTGCCTGGCACCGAGATACCGTGGACCATCGTGCCCTTCCTGGTGCTGGCGCCGGTGTTTGCGGTCGTGCTGCAGAAGACGCCGACCGGCAAGCGCATCTACGCGCTCGGCGGCAGCCCCGAAGTGGCGCGCTATTCCGGCATAAACACGCGCCGGATGGTGCTGAACCTGTTCGTCGTCTCGGGCGTCGTCGCGGCGATAGCCGGCATCGTCTACACCGCGCGCCTTTCCAACGCCCGCGCCAACAATGCGCTCGGCATGGAGCTCGACGTCATCACCATCGTGCTGCTCGGCGGCGTCAGCGTCTTTGGCGGCAAGGGCCGCCTGACCGGCGTCATGCTGGCACTGGTCCTGATCGCCATCATCCGCAACGTGCTGGCGCTGAACCAGATCGGTGGCGACGCGCAGGGCATGATCATCGGCCTGCTTTTGATCGGCTCGCTGCTGGTCGGCAATTACTGGCGCTCCACACAGGAGATGCTCAGCAGATCCCGCGCAATGCGCGAGACAAAGGGGTGATCTCGGGCCCCTTCCTTCAAGCCCGAATTTTGACGGAGGAGTCACAATGAAAGCGTTTAGATTAGCCCTGCTCGCATCCGCGGTTCTGCTTGCGCCAAGCTCGCTGGCCTTCAGCCAGGAGTGCGCCAAGGAACCCGTAACGGTCGGTTTCCTGCCCAAGCTCGACACGGATCCCTACTTCAAAGTGGCCTTCGGAGGCGCACAAGAGGCAGCCAAGGAAATTGGCGGCACCGCTACCCAGGTCGCCCCATCGCAGGCGACCGCCGAGGCGCAGATCGAATTCATCAACAGCCTCGTGTCGCAGAAGGTCGGAGTCATCGCAATTGCCGGCAACGACGCCAATGCCGTCGCGCCTGCGCTGAAGCGCGCCGTTCAGCAGGGCGTCAGAGTGATTTCGTATGACTCCGATGTGGCCGCCGATGCGCGTGCGGTGTTCGTCAATCAGGTGAAGGGCGACAGCCTCGCCGAGATGATGCTCGAAAGTGCATTCGCCCTCAGCGGCGGTGAAGGCGAATTCGCGATCCTGTCGTCGACGCCGACGGCGACCAACCAGAATGCCTGGATCGACTTCATGAAGGCGAAGATGGCGGCCGAGCCGAAGTTCTCCAAAATGAAGCTGGTGCAGGTGGCCTATGGCGAAGAAAGCGAACAGATCAACCAGCAGCAGGCATTGGCGCTGGTCCAGGCGTTTCCCGATCTCAAGGTGATCATCGTCCCGGCAGGCATCGGCCTTCCGGCGGCCGCGCGTGCACTCGAGGAAGCGGGCATGATCGGCAAGGTCAAGCTGACCGGCCTCGCGCCGGCCACTCTGATCTCGAAATACATCAAGGACGAAGCGGCTCAGGATATCTGGTGGAACGTCACCGATCTTGGCTATCTTACTTATCAGACGGCCCAGGCGTTTGCGCAATGCAAGATCACCGGCAAGGAGGGTGAGAAGTTCACGGCAGGCAGGCTCGGCGAATACACGATTGGCGCCGGCGGCGAACTGATCCTTGGTCCGGCCAAGATCGTGACTCCCGAAAATCTGGCCGAGTTCAAATTCTGATCCTATAGAGCTTGAGTTCTAGGGGGCGCCGGTCCATCCGGCGCCCTTCCTAAAAACCTCTCGAATGAAAACAGTGCGGGGCGGCAATGAAGATATTGCTTGCAGGCGAAACGTTTGCAGCGACGACCTCGGTTGCCATCGGCAGCGACGTGCTTACAAGTGCGGCCTCGGCAAATGGTGCGACGGCCTTCAATGCCGCGCTGGCCACTGAAGGCATCGCGGTCACGCAGATCGGCGGCGAGCGTTGCGGCGCGGAGTTTCCCTATGACCTCGATGGGCTCGCCCAATATCAGGCGGTGGTGATCTCCGACGTCGGCGCCCTGACATTGCTGGTGACGCCGGATGCCCGCGCCGGGCGTGTCGGCGTCAACCGCCTCGATGTGCTCAAGGCCTATGTCGAAGGTGGCGGCGGGCTGATGCTGGCCGGCGGTTACATGGGCTTTCAGGGCATGTTCGGGACGGCGCGTTTCCACGACACCCCGGTCGAGGACGTTCTGCCGGTCCGTTGCCTACCCTACTGCGACGGCATGGAGGTGCCGCAAGGCCTGCAGGCCTCGATCCTGCAGTCGTCACATCCGATTTTTTCCGGGGTGGAGGGGCCTTTGCCGCCGATTCTCGGCATGAACAAGCTGGAATTCAGGCGCGACGGTTCGTCCCGGCTTCTGGCGACCTGCCACCATCGCGGCACCGACTGGCCGCTCCTTGCCGTCGGTAGCCATGGCCGCGGCCGCACGATTGCCTGGGCAACCGATATCGGCCCGCATTGGCTCTCGCAGGATTTCCTCGGATGGCCGTTCTACGGAAGGTTTGACCAGTGCGGCTGCCCAATCCTCCAACGAAAGACCAGGCTATCAAGCATGCGTGGAATCAGGACGGCAGTGGCTCATAAACCGAAACCCCGATGTATCGATCGTATGAGCCACGATCTTTCTCAGGAAGCTTGTCTCGGGTTACACGCAATGTGAATCCCCCCTGCAAGTGCCCCGCGTCGAGAACCATCCAATCGAAAATATCATCGCCTTCAAACGAAAGTCGCTGTCCGACTTGATGCCATTTCTGAAGCTCGGGTGGCACCTCGAAAAACGTACCTGAAAATAGCCGCTCCTCAGCATGATAATGCACAGCGGCAAGCCAAAGGAAAACAAAGTGGTCCTCCCGAAGGCGTACGGACTCGTCGGGATCGCGAAACCGAAGCTTCGCGGAACAGAAGGCATCTGCATTTCCCTCGATATGTTCGACAAATGTCGGCACACTCGCAAGCGCGCGATCGTAAGCTGCTAGGAAGGCGGGGTCTGTCTGCGAGATAGCCGTGAAGAGTGGCTCATTCCGCGGTTCGTCGAATTCACCGTTCGATTGAGATTTTTCGCTCATAAAAGACCTCTTGGACTAACCTTGCGAAGTCCGCGCGCTTCTTCCTGGTGTGGGGAGACGGCGCTCGCGAAGCGGTGTCGCACTACCAGCCAAAGAGTCCTATCACGCTACCGACCAACCGCCATCCTCCAATATATTCGCGCCAGTCATCAGTGACGCCGCCGGCGAGGCGAGGAACACCACGGTGCCCGCGACGTCGATCGGGTCGCCGATGCGGCCGAGCGGAATGTGGCCAGCACATGCAGGCGAGTGCGCAGGCGCGGCCGATGCCGCGCGAGGCCCCGGTGACCAGCACCACCTTGCCGGCGAGGTCGAATTTCGGCGTGAACTCATTTGTCATGCGATTCCACCTTGTTCTTCAAATCGGACCGGCTGCCGTGTCGAACCGAAAAGGCTCGCGTGAATTCGGCGCCCAGCAGAAATATCTCGGCCGAATAATAGACCCATAACAGCACGACGAGCAGGGCGCCGGCCGCGCCGTATGACGATGAGATGGCGCTGGTTCCGATATACCAGCCAATCAGCGACTTGCCGATGGTGAACAGAAACCCGGTGACCACGGCGCCGATGCCCACATCGCGCCATTGCAGGCTGCGGTCCGGCAGCACCTTGTAGATTGCGGCAAACAGCAGCGTGATCAGGGCAAACGAGACGATCCCGTTGATCGCGCTCAGGATGATGGTGCCGAACGGCAGGTAAGCGTTGATGACTTCTCCGAGCGCCGAAATTGCAGCGCTTACGACCAGCGACACCAGGAGCAGAAAACCGAGGGCGGCGACCAGGCCCAGGCTTGCAATGCGTGCCCGAACCATTCGTGAAATCGTTGCCCCGCTCGGTTTGACTTTCCAGATTTCGTTCAACCCCAGCTGCATCTCGCCGAACACGCCGGATGCGGCGACGAACAGCGTGACCAGCCCCAGAATGCTGGCGAGGGTTCCGGCTTCCTTCTGCGAGGCGTTTTCGATCGTAGCTCGCAGCAGCTCGGCACTTTGCGGCCCCATCAGGCCAGCGATCTGTGCCGAAAGGGCGAGTTGCGCCGCCTCGTGCCCGAAGGCCATGCCGGCAATAGCCACAACGATGAGCAGGATCGGCGCAAGCGAGGTCGTGGCATAAAACGCTATCGCCGCCCCATGGCTCAGCGCATTGTCGTCGATGAAGCCGATGACGCTCTGCTTGAGGAGCCTCCAGCCCTCTGCTGCCAAATTCCACATGTAGGCCTCGCATGCCTGTCAACAAACAAGTAGCGGCGGCGCAGCGCTAGGCGAGGGGTGGGGGCTCGGCCGGAACAAAGCCGGCAACGGCACGCTGTACAAGGCGATCGCCTATAAAGGCGGCGTGCAGCGAACATCCTGCGAAAGGTGCCGCTCGACTGGCCGGGGACGTGCTCACGATGCAATCAGGGGAACTGTGACAGTTGTCTGATAATGTATCGGATATCGGTTGAAATACGGGAACTCGATCACGAACGCATATTGGGCGGTCAGATGTGCCATGCGAAAGCCGCCGCTGGCGACGTCGATTGCTATTGTTACGTCGACGTCTTTCAATCCCAAATCCAGTAATTTTTCCGTGGCAATGGCTTGGATCTGGGCCTGAGTCAGCGAGTTCTTCATTTGCAGCGCACGTGACGACGTTTCCAGCGTGTACCGAACACTCGACATAGCATTCAGAGCCCAGCCGA
>NZ_JAMYSY010000051.1:0-42577 GCF_040322175.1 Mesorhizobium sp. M0185
AGTCCGGTGTCGATCCGAGCCGCATGGACGGCATAAGGTCACAGCTGAAGTCGATCGGGCTCGAACCTTATGATTGCCTCAATCCCGGGCTGATGGACTATATCGCCACCTGGACGGCCAAGAGATCCGGCGCGTTGCCGGCCTAACGACTGATCAGACACTATCCTTGGGGGCCGGACGAAATCGCCCGGTCCCAGGCGTTGGAACGAACGCAGGCGAGCGCGTAGACGGACACGCTTCGTAAGTCATTGCAGACGTGCTGTCAGCCTCAGGGGGCGTTGGGCTCAACGGGGAATACGCTGAAATTGGTCCAACCGGGTCGTATAGCTTCAAGATCAGCGACTGCGATCAGTTGGTTCTGGCTTGGCGCGGCCCAGATCGTGGACTAGCTTGGATATCGCAGGCAAAGTCGCGCCCAAAGCGCGATGGCGGCAAGGTGGTGCTCCTTACCAGCGCCTAGCGGGCTTGAACGGCAGCACCATCAGCTTGCTGCGTTTTGTCCAGGAAACCAGCCCGTATACCAGCGCGACCCCAGACCAGCCGATACCATCGGTGCGGCCGCGAACAAGGCGGGCGTCGGGGAAGCGTCGTGTGGCGACCGGCAACAGTGCGAAAGCCGGCGGTCACTGGCTGTCACGCGAAGCCGGAAGTCGATCACGACCTGTCTCTGTTTCAATGGATCCGTCGCCGGCACATTCGGCCGATTTGGGCCACCGGGCAAGGCATTGCATTTCAGAACAGCCACATCTGCCGCGTGGCGCCGCGGAAATCATGGGCACATTCTGCTTTAGCCGGCCAAGATGGCAATGTACTATTTGCCAATAAGCTGGCCATGGTTGCAGGACTATTCTAGGCCAGACCAAACCGAAATGAAGCTGATGACCGATCGCGCCAGGTTCCTGATCATTGACGACCATCCGCTGTTTCGCGAGGCGCTGCATAGTGCCGTGCAGATGGCCTATCCGGAAATCGACACGGTCGAGGCACGCTCGATTGCCGAGGCGCTCGAGCTTCTGACCGATGCCAAGCCGTTCGACCTGGCGCTGCTCGATCTCAGCATGCCCGACGTGCATGGGTTTGACGGGCTGCTGCAGCTCAGGACGCGTTATCCGCGCCTGCCGGTGGTCATCGTCTCCGGCTATGAGGAACCGAAGATCATTTCCGAGGCGCTGTCCTACGGTGCGGCCGGCTTCATCCCGAAATCGGCGCGCAAGAGCGACCTTGCCGCCGCCATCCGCTCGGTGATGGAAGGCGCGATCTATGTTCCCGAGACTTATGAAGGCCGGCCGCGCGACGCCGACAGCACCGACCGCGCCGAGATGGTGCAGCGCCTGGCTACGCTGACGCCGCAGCAGCTCAAAGTGCTGCAGATGCTGCGCCAGGGCCTGCTCAACAAGCAGATCGCCTATGAGCTGCAGGTCGGCGAGACCACCGTCAAGGCGCATGTCTCCGAAATCCTGCGCAAGCTCAACGTCTACAGCCGCACCCAGGCGGTGATCGAGGTCTCAAAGCTCGACAATGCCGAGCTGTTTCGCGATCCGGCGGGGTTTTGAGAGCGCTCGCTAAAAAGCGCACTGTCACCGTAGTCGACCGCACTCGTGTCACCGCAATCGGACTAGACTAGCGACGGCTCTCACGTTCTTGACACCAGCTAAGCAACCCGCGGCTCTCTAGTCAGATCAAATTCACGCGGCGATTGCTCTGCAGCAGTTAGCCGCTTTCCCTCGTCTAGTAAAATGGCGGCCCCGGGTCCAACGTAGAATGCTTTAATTTTACTAAATTGCTCTTTGAATGCTCTATTAAAAGTCTTCATTAGCTCCTGAGCGAGCGGCGTGTCGGAGACCGTTGCCACGCGGCCATTTATCACAACATCTTCAGCACATCGCCCACCAGGGGAAAAAGTTACTGTGTCCGGATTGCTAAGCTGATCTAGCGAATACCGGATGCCGGAAGGTGTTTTTATCGGCCTCACCTCAATGGGCACAGCGTGGCCAGTGACAAGAAATGATCGACCGCTAGAAGCCGATTCAGTGGTTGATTGCCCAAGAGTTGGAATTTGCATTCTATTGCTAAAAGAGTCGAATTCCATCTTGGCAAAAATGACCATGAGGATGTATTTTATCGAAATTTCACGTTCTACTGCCTCCAATACGGGAAGAAGATCGTCCTTTAGCGCGAAGAAGTGAATCTGCTTCATATGAATTACCGCCTAGGCACAAGTAATGGCTGGAACACGGTTACCCGTGTGCTGGGAAGATACGACCGTTCAAGCCAGCAGATGTGCCAGCAACGCCCTCAGTTGGGCCGGTTTCAGCGGTTTGCGCATCAGCTCGATGCCGGCGGCGCGGGCGGGCTTGGCGACACTTTCCGAGCCGTCGGCGGTGACGATGAGCGCCGGCACGGCGCGACCGAGATAATCACGGACCTCGGCGATTGTGGTGGTGCCGAGGTCGCCGCCGTCGAGATGCTGGTCGGCTATGACAATATCTGGCAACCAGTCGGTATCGCCAAGCAAGTCGAGCGCGTCACCGGTCGAGGTGGCGGGGCGCACCAGGCATTGCCAGCGCTCGAGCAGGGAGGTCATCGCCTGCAGCACGTCGATGTCGTTCTCGACCAGCAGCACCCTTGTGCCGAACAGACCGTAGCCGCGCGGCCGCTCCATGTCGACGGTGCTGGCGATTGGATCGGCCGTGTCGCCGATCCCGACCGGAACGTCGATATGGAAAATCGTGCCATGTCCGACCTTCGACGAAAACGTGACGGGATGGCCGAGGGCCGCGGCGATGCGGCGCACGATGGCCAGCCCCAACCCCAGCCCGCCGGCGGCAAGCCCGGCATCCGTCGGGATCACGCCGCGATGGAATTCCTCGAACACCGCCTCGCGCTGGTCGTCGGGGATGCCGCAGCCGGTATCGGCGACGTCGATGCGGATCGTGTCGCCGCGATGCCTGGTGCCGACCAACACGCCGCCCGAGCGGGTATAGCGCAGTGCATTGGACAGGATGTTCTGCAGGATGCGGCGCAGCAAGGTTCGGTCCGAACGAACGAGCGCATCGACCGGCCGGAACTTTAGCGTCAGCCCCTTCATCTCCGCGACCGGCTGAAAATCCGAGCGCAGAGACGAAAACAGCGTCTCCAGGCTGACATCGGTGATGTCGGGCTGCACGACGCCGGCATCGAGCTTGGAAATGTCGAGCAAGGTGCGGAGCAGGTCCTCCATCGTCTCCAGCGATCGCTCGACCTGGCGGACCAGCTTTCTGCCTTCCTCGCTGGTCTGTACTTCGGCAAGCGCCGAGACCGACAGATGCGCGGCGTTCAGCGGCTGCAGCACGTCATGGCTGGCGGCCGCCAGGAACCTGGTCTTGGACAGGTTCGCCAGCTCGGCGTTTTCCTTGGCTGCGTTCAAGTCGATGTTCGACTGCTCCAGCCGGCGCAAGGTCGAATGCAGCTCTTCGGTGCGGCTGCGCACCCGGCTCTCGAGCGAAATGGCGGTCTGGAACAGCGAAAAGGCATTGCCTTGCTGGTCCATGGAACGCTCGACGCGGCTGATCAGCGCGGCGTTGATCTTCTTCAGCCTTTCCAGGTCGTCGATGTTCCTGAGCGGCATCCCGGATTTCCTACTCCGCCGCTTCGGCCGCCTTGCGTTCACCGAAGGCGATGCCGGTGAAGGTCTGGTTCAGATGCATCGAACGGTACTGTTCGCCATAGGTGCCGAAGCCGAGGACGTTGTTGACCTTGTAGAGTTCCGAAATCTCGCGATAGACCTGCCGATTGCGCGCGTCGAGCCGGCGCAGCACGCAGTCGAAACCGAGGATCAGGTCGATGCCGCCAAGCCTTTTGCTGACGTCGCTGAGAGCGGCGCGGGTCGCCTCGACCATGTCCTTAGGCTGGGCGACGGCAAGCACGACACCATCGTCGATGGCGCAGAAGAACGACAGCGAGCCGTCCGCATGCATCTTCTGGATTGAACGGCAGTAAAATTCGCCGCCGACTTTCACCACCACCGGGTGCGAGGCAAAACTCAGTGGCGTCAGCATCTGCGCGACGACGCCGACCGAGGCGGCATATTCCTCGGCGGCAATGGTGGCGTTGAATTCGCGCACGATGCGGTGGTCGGGATCGGATGCCGTCACCACCAGCTTCTCGTCGGTGGGAACGAAATTGTCGGTCTTGAACACGTGGAAAGGAATTTCCGTGGTGATCAGCACGATGATGGCGCTGTCGGAGGTCACTTTGCCGTTCGAGATCAGCCGCGTTGTCTCGAACTTCAAATCATCGCCAGCCGACCCGCCGATCAGTGGGATGTCGTCGAGCCCCCAATGGATGGCGGAGGTCACCGCTTCTTCGGCATAAGACAGGCCGTCGATCAAGCAGAGCGCGAAAGTGGTGTCGGCTCGCTCGTGCCCGAGGCGCTCGTGTAACGAACGCCTCAGCGCCTCGACTTCGCCGGTAATCCCGTCCATGCCCGATGAGGACAGATTTTCGACCATGGTGCTGGCTGCCGAAAACGATGCGGAGGGAAGCAGCATAGCCAGGATCTGGCCTTCCTCCAGCCCTTTGGGCGTTATCTCACCGGCCGTCGAGCAGCCGGCATAGTGGAGCGCCGGCGCGTGGCTCTTCAGCGCTTCCGACAGGGCGACGGCCTCTATGAGGCTCTGCGAGAAAAACAGGAGGGCAAACCCGGCGTCAATGGCCGCTGCTTCCGCTGCCACCGCCCGGGCGAACGCATCCGCGTCAGATTCGTCGGTCGTGAGCACCGAAAGGCCGCATGCATAGCGCGTCCGTGACTTGGCCAGCGGCTTCCTCCTCCATTTCCTCCAACGCTCTTTTTGTGCGCGTCTGGCGCGCCGGCGTCGAGGTCATTGTTGTCTTGAAGCGGTGCTTTGGCAATGAGCCAACATGATGGATTTGAAGTCTCTGCCGTTTGACGGCGTCCGCGCAGCCGCTCACAGACGAAAGGCCGCATCGCACCGCCATCCGTGCAACGAAGGCCCAGCTGAATTTGCCGCAGGCGAATGTCAACGGATCATGGCTGGCAGGCTCGACGTGCCAAGAATGGGGCAGGATATCGCGCTTAGCCGTTGCCGTTTTGGACAGGGTGCTAGTCTAGCCTGGCGGTTGTCGTGGTCAATCCGGGGCAGGTGACAGCCTACGCCAATGCGCTCGGCAAGCGGGCCAGGACCGACACCACCGATGCTGCTGTAACGCTGCCTTCGTTGGGTCGAGCAAGCGGCAAGTGCCCGTTGCGCGGCACCGAAGCCGAGGCCCTGGCCGGGCTCGTCGCTCGCCGCCGTCAGATTGTGCGGATGATCGCAGCCGAGAGAGCCATGCCCGCACCGCCATGGCAACGCAGGCACCAAAGAGCATCCAGCCAAAAGGAAAAAGACCGGCTGGAGAAGGTGTTGTTTCGCGGTTATTTCCGATCGCTTAGACTCAATTAGGCGACTTTGAGATCTTTCATCGCCTTTTCAACGACATCCTTGATCGGCCTCGATACATCTTCGGCAGCCTTGGTCGTCACGGCCTGAAATTCCTTGGCCTGCTCGACGGTCTTTTCGAGCTGCGTGCGCAAGAAGGCAGTCTGGAGTTCGATGAACTCGGACGGCGACTTCACGGCAACCAGGGCTTCGAGGTGCGAGAAGCCGGCTTCGGCATTGGCGCGCAGAGCAGCAATTGTCTTCAGCGACAACTCGTTGCCGACGGTCTTGGCGGTTTCGAAGCTCGACTGCAGAGCCTTCTGGGTCGTCTCGGTGCCTGACGCAAATTTCGCATAGGCTTCTTTCGACTGCTCGACGCCCTTTTCGGCGACAGCGCGGACCTGGTCGGCAGCCTTCGACGCGTCGAAGGTGGGGAATGAGGTATTTTCAACGGTGTCAGCGGTCTTGGCCATAGTTTCCATCCTTTCCGGTGGACGGCCTTTCACAAAAGCCGTCTCGTTCATTTACGAAACTGACGTTACGGCATTTATAGTGCATTGCAATATTTTTGTGCGACGCACCATCCCTCTTCCAGCGTTCCGAGGGGGCATGCGGAGGGTCGGTGGCATCTCGAGATCGCCGGTTCTGCAGGAAGAACTCTTCTGGACGGACCACCTGATCCAGCATAGCCTTGCAACAGAGCACGACGTTTTGCCACCTGGGTATCTACTTCAGCCGCTATTCGGCAACCGTCCAAGTCTACGTCAACGAAAGCGTTAAATTCGTGCGCCGCAAACTTTCAGTCGGCGTACCCGCTGGGCACAAGGCGATCGCTTTCCTTAGCGCGCCATCGAGAAGTTGCTCGATATGGCGGTGGTTGACGCGAAGGCGCGCCTCTTCCGCTTCCAGTGCGCCGTGAAGTGACCACCCCTGGTGGTCTATCGAGCCAAGTTCCGGATCAGTGCGGATGCCTGAAGAAGACAACCGCTTTCTATCATCCAGGCATACAGTCCCACATGATCCGACGGGCTGAGGCCGGTGGGCAAATGCACGATAGGCATTCGAACCGACTCATCGTCGATCACCAACTCAACGGATCGAAGATCCGGTGGCACGTTTCCGGGAATTGCCAAAATTGGGGTGTCCTTGTCCCAGACCAAGCTTGTCGCCAGCGACTCTTCATTATAGGCAACCGAAACATCCGCCCTGTGCCCCGGTGGGCGCCAAAGCTCCAGTTTGAGGTCATAAACGCAGCCTGTCAGACGATTTTCGACCGGCACCATCCAAGGTTCCAAGGTGGCGGCCGTCGTGTCGGAAACGCCACGAGACCCACCTATGGTTTGGAGCTGACCAGCGGCATTCCCCAATAGATCCGAAATCGCAGTCAAACTCGAAGAAGCGCCCGCCGCCCCGTTAGAGGTTGATCCAGAACCCGATGCGTCGTCAGTCACCACAACATCCGCAGGTCCCGGCAACGCAGTGACCGAGCCATCGTCACCCATCAAAGTGACAGTCGATCCACCCTCGATATGCACGAGGTCGCCCAGTCTGAACAGTTTGCCGAGCTGAGGGCTGTCCGCGGGAGGATCGACAGCGACAACGACATACTCGCTGGCCGCAAGAGCGCTCGAGCAAGAACCAACTGCTGCGATGGCCGCAGCCAGTAGGAAAATGATTTTGGGTTGCCGATACATGACGCACGTTCAACCATACGCTTGTTTTACTTGCCTTCAAGATAGATCCTATCGCCAGCCTCACCCTGCTTCAGTCTTCCAAGGTGATAAGCAACGAGGCCATCGTTGGGATATTGAATGGCCAGCGATGCAAAGGCAGCAGCGGCAGTCTTGTCACGCGCGGACATCAGCAAATAAGCTTGCGAGTAAGCCTCCACCATCTCGCGATTCATACGCCCGTCCTCCAGCAACTCGAAGGCTGAGATCCACTCAGTCTTGCCTTTCAGACACAACACACCGGATGGCCGAAGCAGGTAGTCATCGGAAGAGTTCGCCACCTCCTCGCTGATGCAGTTCATGGTACCTAGAAACTTGTTCGCGCCTTCGAGCCTGGCAGCGGTGTTCACCGTATCGCCCATGGCCGTGTAGTTGAAGAATCGATTGCCCCCAAAATTTCCGACAACTGCAGGTCCTCGATGGACGCCGATACGAGTGACGCCAACGTCGTGGCCTCTAGACTTTACATCTGTCCGAAATCTTCGAGACATCGCGACGGTAGCGAGCGTTAGTTTTAGGGCCCTTTCGGCTTGGTCCTCTTGCACACCCGGTGCACCAAAAAAACCAATGACTGCATCGCCTATCAGTTTGTCTATCGTGGCTCCATGTTCAATGAAGAGACCACAAACCGCATCGAGGTATTCATTCAGAACCGCAGCAAATACCTCTGGTTCCGTCCGTTCGCCCAAACTGGTGAACCCCTCAAGGTCGGTGAACACGCACGTTATCAAGCGTTCGGATCCGCCGAGGCGCAGTGACGCCGGCTTGCTGACTAGCTCTGCCACGACTGCCGGGCTGAGATACTGAGAGAACGCGTTCTGGACGAAACGCCTTTCTTTCGAGTCCCGGTGCCATGCCAGAATTGCGACGAATCCGGAGAGCCCTAGCAGCAGCATCGACGGCGCGACCATTGGTAACAGAATCCCGGCCTTGGCAAACGCGGTTGCTTCTAAGATCAAAACCGAAACGACTGCGCCGATGATGACCATAGGTTTCACCAGCACTGATATGCGGAGCCAAGCGACCCAGATGCAGAGCGCCGTCGCGAGAACGAAGGGCCCAAACGCCGCCACCGCCCCTGGCGTAATGATTTTGTCGCCCTTGATCAATCTCGCCAGCGCATTGGCATGAATAACGACACCCGGCAGCGCTCCGGCAACAGAGCCGTTCAGCACGGCAAAGGGGGTTGCATGACGATCCTGCAGCGGGAGGTCGACGCCGATCAAAACGAACTTCCCGGCGAACCAGGCCGGGGGCGCGAAAGCGGCGGCGTGTGCCGGATATATTGTCCATCGTGCCGGATGAATGCCTGTAGCCCGATAGTAGACCATCTTCTCCGCAGCTTGCGATGCCGATATGCCGGCGGTCTGCGCGAGCGCTGATGCAAAGCTAGGTTGCCAGTTGCCATTCACCACGCGCCCTGGAAATTCTTCCCGCACAACCGCGTCGACCCTATCATGAGACAGGGCGGCCAGTCCGCGGATGGCGCTTGGCGCGAAGCGACTAAGATACGACAGTTGCTTGTCGGTAAGGTCGTCGTCGTGTGATGCAGATGCGACAATTACCGGACTTTCGGCCGCCTCGATAACCTCAGCTAGGCGCCGATCCTTTTCTGCCTCGGTTGGCTGATCGAAAAGCAAGTCAATGCCTATTGTTCTCGGATGAGCCTTATCGATTCTCTGCACAAGGTCGGCCAAGGCACCCCTATCCAGCGGCGATCTATAGGGAAACCTTTCCAATGTCTGCTCTGTGATCGTTACGATCACGATGTCTGTCGGGGGCGCGACGAAGGGCGAGATGGTCGTCATCAAGACGTCGCGCAGCAGTTTCTCGCCTGAGGGAGAGAATGTGGCAATGCAGGCGCCCAGAATGAAAAAGAATCCGAGCGACGCGAGAAGGCGCCCTTTTTGAACCATTCCGATCGGCGTGAAGACGGCCAAGCTGCGTGCAATTCGTTTCGGTGTCTATCGGCGTGAATCTACACAGCATAGACCGCTGACGAACTGTGGGCTAGCGGTGGGCCCTTCGCTAGATCCGCTGGACTTGACACTGCGAAGCACCGGGCTCAGTCTCGCAAGACTGCTCCGGTTTTATCCTGTCCATCGACTGGTGAATCCGCTGCATGAGCTGAGACTAAGGATATACAGCCATGATGGCGCTTCGCTTCGCCATTGCGCTTCTTCTAGTTTCGCTGAGCGCCCAAGCGTGGGCAGAACGGCGCGTCGCGCTGGTCATCGGTAATTCTGCCTATAGATACGCGGTTCCACTTTCCAATCCAAAAAATGATGCGGTGGATATGACCGCAAAACTGCAGGCGTTGGGCTTTGAGGTGGTTGCAGGCGAGGACCTCGATCTGAGCGGGATGCGCGGCACGGTTCGAGATTTCATCGGCAAGCTGGATGGTGCCGACATGGCGCTTCTCTTCTATGCCGGCCATGGCGTCCAGGTGAACGGCACCAACTACATGGCTCCCGTTGATGCGCGGCTATCCACATATAACGACCTCGACTTCGAAGCCGTGCCCATGGACCTCGTCTTGTCGGCCATGGAGCGAACCACGAAGGTCAACCTGGTATTTTTGGATGCTTGCCGGGACAGTCCTTTCTCACAGAACCTTGGGCGCTCGATGGGTACGCGATCAGGGTCGGTCGGTCGGGGCTTGGCAAAGCTAGGCACGGGCGTTGGATCGCTCATAGCCTTTGCAACGCAGCCCGGGAACGTTGCGCTGGACGGCGAGGGAAGGAACTCGCCGTTCACATCTGCGCTGCTGAAGAATCTTGGTACGCCTGGCCAGGACATCTCCCGCGACCTCATCAACGTCCGTAGGGATGTGCTTGAAGCAACCGACGGCAAGCAAGTGCCATGGGACAACTCCTCGCTGACGGGCGACGTCATTTTGCAACCGTTGTCCGGAAACACCGCTGTCACGGCGGGTGCGAAAGGAGGGGACGTAGAAGTCGCCTATTGGGAGACCATCAAGGAAAAAACGGACAAGCGCTTCTTTGAGGCCTATCTCAGACAGTATCCAAGCGGCGCCTTTGCGGCGTTAGCCAGCTTGAAGATCGACGAGATCGAACAGGCAGCAACAGATCGTGGCAAAGCCCCCTCGATTTCCATCGAGGGCGTGGAGGTTGCAGAAGCTCATCCTGATTTAGATGTGACGCAAGCTTTGGCTGATCCGCGCGCGTTGACAAAGGCAACGCAAACAGAGCTAACGCGAGTCGGCTGCCTTGTCGGACAGGCAGACGGCAAATGGGGACCGGGAAGTCGGAAAGCTCTTCAAGCCTTTGCCGAGCAGCGGGGATTGAAGCTTGCCAGCCTGGAGCCGACGAAAGAGGTGTTGCGCGCAATCAAGAATATCCCAGAACGTGTCTGCGCTCCGGTCAAGGTAAAGGCTTTTGATGGCGCGTGGGCACTGACGCGGCGCGCAGGTAATTCCGCCTGCGATTACACTGAACAGTCAACGACAATCTTTATCGATGGAACGGAAATTTCCGCGATGGTGCCTTTGGCCGGAACAATCACCGCCGACGGGGCATTCGACATCTATTTAAGTTTCGTCGATGACGATGGTGCGCCAAGGCAAAACCATATCATCGGCAGGCTTCAAGGTGCGAAAGGCAGCGGTGAGTTTTCTCGAGTCGGAGGCGAGTGTGCAGGTGTCGTAAGACTTGACAAGCGTACTGAATAGGGCCGGCATTTGCGGGTCCGTGCAAACGCCGACCAAACCATTCGGACGTGGTCCGTCTCATTGAACCAACGTCGAAGTCGCGTGGACTTTGCCGTCGTCGCGCACCTCGTAAAATTTGTCGTTGTCAATGTAGATAAGATGACAAACTGGTTTACCTTGGTCTTGTGAACAGGCCTTGTCACCGTCGAAAGTCAAGGGAACTTTGACCTTTATCTTAGTTTTGTTGTTCACCAAAGCTTCGCCAATGATCTGTTTTTTCTTCCAGTTCCAGACAAGACTGGCAGTTATGGCAGCTCCAGCGTCGTATATAATTACATTTACCTTTTTCCCATTAGCAAAAGTCTTAAATTCTTCCATCGATGCTTTCTTCGCGCTACTTGGTAGATCCTCGGCCCAAGCGGACATAGCAAGTGAAAACGTAGCTGCGACAACAAGCGATAACAGTTTCATCCTATCCTCCCCATCCCCCGCCGGTTTGACTGACATGTCTATATATTCTTAAGCGAGGAGACTGAAAATTATCATGATAACAAGCTTTCAAGAAGCGGAAATCAGCGCGTCCTAGATGTCGTTGGGGACATTTGCTCAAGTTGAGCGAAGCCGCACGTTCTAGCATGTTCCCTAGGATTTGCGCTTAAGCCAACGCGTTCTCAGTGTTTACAATGCGCAGGCCGCCCGAGCGTGTGATGCGCGGTGTTTGGATTGCGAGCCTCATTGCACTTACCGCCGCCTATCTTGCCGACCAAGCGGGCCTTGAGGGCATCGTCTCGAAGCGCGCCGACAGCCCGTATCGAAGCGGCCCGACGACGAATTGGCTGAAGACGAAGAGCTTCACAGTCCAGGAATACGAACTATTGGGCGTCGAGCGCGAGCCGGGCAAGGCGGCATTCGCCTTGCTGGCGAAGCCCGGTACCGGAAAATATGCCGGTTCGGCCTTCATCACCTTGAACCAGGAGATGCGCGAGCGGCTGTGGAAGCGTGTCCAAGAGCACGCCGGGCCACCGCCGAAGGGCATAAAGCGGCCGGCGACCATGGGTCAGGCCGGGGTGAAAGCCCACGTCAAGCATCTACGGGGCGAGTTCGGATTTCGCCACGCCTCACTGCAGGATTCAGAGAGGAGTGATACCTCCAGCGAACACGGCACGAATTAGCCGGCCTCGCCTCGGACCTACGACGCCAGTGTGCCAGCATGATTCTTTGTCGAGGAGCATTACTCAACGCGCTTTCCAGAATGGCGGGACGTCCATGGCCCGGGTCATTCTCGCACTCGACTTTTTACTGATTACATGGGCGGATGGCCCCGTTGGGGGAGCCGCAGACGCGCTCGGCCGAAGGTGTCTGGCATTTGGTCTGAGATCGATCGGGTCGAAGCCAATTTCCGCCTGCTGCGCTTCACGCTATTGCAAGACATTCAAATTTGAGCTTCCGCACTCATGCTTTGTCGAGAGTATCTCCGTAAGTTTTAGCCGTTCTGAATCGCCGTCGGCGACGATGACGACGAAATAGGAGAACGCAATGGCTCGCAATCACGTTGAACGTCTTGGAGAGTTTAGGGAAATCTTGGTCGCGACTCGACGCGAAGGAGTCCGTAACGTGCACCATACTCGCGACGCAATGCGGGCAAGTGGCTTTCAGATCGGGGACAGCGACGGCTCCAGCTACGGAGCCGAGCTGAAGCTGCTCCAAGAGGAAATTGAGGCAGTCGATCGCGCCATCGAAGACGAGAAGCGGTTGGCCTTGGCCCTCGAGAGCGCGGCTCAATCCCGCCGACCGACTAAACCGAGAATCGTGAAGGGAACATAGAGTCCGGTAAGGCCCTTGGCGCCCGTCGCGTCGATCGCCTTCGGTACAGTGTCGGGCTCGTCGCCGCCGTGGTGCAGCGCCCTAAAAGCGGACGTTTCGCTTTCGTGCCCTAGCGTAACCTAGAGCATTTGCTCGGTAAAAATCGCTCCTGTGAACTCCGACCTCGTATGGCGGACCAACAGGTTCGGCCAACATCAGGTGAGATGTAGTCCCAACAAACATGCAGTTCAGACAATCGATTACGCGTCTTTGTTGAAGTCGTGCCCTGCGGCCGATCCGAAAGGATCAGCCGCATCCGGCATCCATCACCTTCACTGACTGAAACACGCTTGATAATCGGGGGCCCCATGTAGACTAAGTTGCATGGACTAAGTCATGGGGCCCGCAATGCGCACCGTCAATATCCACGAGGCCAAGACGCATCTGTGTCGTCTTGTCGACAGGGCGGCCAAAGGCGAATCCTTCATTATTGCCAAATCCGGCAAGCCGATGGTCAAGGTCGTTGCCATAGACGCACCTGCCGCCGGCGAAATGCGCCGGGTGGGGTTTATGGCCGGGCGGTTTTCAGTTCCGGACGATTTTGATCGCATGGCCGATGACGAAATCGAGAAGCTGTTTGGCGGCCATGCATGAAACTTCTTCTCGATACCCATCTTCTGCTCTGGGCGGTGGGCGAACCCGAAAAGCTCCCGCCCGCAGCCCTCGCTGAGATCGAGAATGCCGATAACCACTTGACGTTCAGCGCCGCAAGTCTCTGGGAGATTGCCTTTAAACGCGGTCTGGGGCGCCCCGACTTCAGAGTCGATGCGCGTGTTTTACGTCGGGCCCTGATAGACAATGGCTATCATGAGCTGCCAATCACCGGCGAGCATGCCATTGCGGTGGATGGGCTTCCACCCATCCACAAGGACCCCTTCGATCGGATCCTGATTGCTCAATCGATTGTGGAAGGCATTACTTTGCTACCGTCGACGATCTGGTCGCGCAGTATCCTGGGCCCGTCCGTCGTCTCTGATCAAGCTGGACCCCAAGCCCCTCGGCAGAGTAGTCCAGCTATCGCTTCAGACCACCCATGAACGCCTTTACTCGAGCAGCGTCGACTTGGTTCCACCAGACGCCGTCGTGCTTCAGCGCGCTGGCGATGATGACCCCGTCGACAATGGCGAGGATATCCTTGGCATTGTCCGGCGTGACACCGCTGCCGACCAGCGTCGGCAGGCCGGCGGCCTGCTTGATCATACTTATGTAGCCCAAATCCGCGGCGTGGCCGGTGCGCTGGCCAGTGGCGATGATGGCGTCGGCGTCGAAGAAGACCAGGTCCTTGACCAGTTCCTCCACCGGGCGGTCGGCGACGATGGCGTGTGCGCCGTGCTTGACATGGGCATCGGCGAAAATGCGGATGCCGTTGGCGCGCAGCCTGGCGCGGTAGCGTGCCGCGCGGCCCGATTCGCCTTCGACAAAGCCCTCATTGGCGACGTAGGCATTCGCCCATTGATTGACTCGGACGAAGCCGGCGCCGGCTGCGCTGGCGATCGCCAAGGCCGGAATCGCGGCATTGGCCAGCACATTGATGCCGATCGGCCTGCCGAGTTCGCGGCGGATGCGGTCGGAAACCACCGCCATGTAGGCCGCCGTCTCCGGGCCGATATCATCAGGCTTGGCGAAGGGGATGTCGCCATGGTTCTCGACGATCACGCCGTCGCAGCCGCCGTCGAGATAGGCCTTGGCGTCGTCAAGCCCGCGCTGGTAGATCGCCTCGATAGCCTCGCCGTCATAGCGCGGCGCGCCGGGCAGCGGCGCCAGATGAACGACGCCGATCACCACCTTTGTGCGGCCGAAAAGGTCCACGAGCGCGTCGCCGCCAGATTGGCCGAGCTGGGTCATGAGAGCTCCATTTGATCGATGAGCGCCACCATCTCGGAGGCGGAAGGACAGGATGCCAGCGTGCCCGGCCGTGTCACGGCGATTGCGGCGGCGGCGAGCGCCAGCTCCAGCGCCGAGATGACCGGCATGCCCCGGGCAAGCCCACCGGCCAGACAGCCGCAGAATACATCGCCCGCGCCGCTGGTGTCGAGCGCTTCGACTCGCGGCCCCGGCAAGCGAAGCGGTTCCGTCCGGTCCGTGCCAAGCACGATACAGCCTGCGGCACCGAGGGTGATTACGACGGTGCCTGCGCCTTTGGCCGCCAGCGCGCCAGCGGCTGCTGTCATGTCATCCCGGCCGGTCAAGATTTGCGCTTCGGATTGGTTGACCACCAGAACCTCCGCCAGGCCGAGATCGGGCAGCGAGGCCGCGTCGATCGGGCTGGCGTTGAGAACGGTGCGCGCACCGTTTCCCTTTGCTGCTCTGAGGCAGGCATTGGTCACGGCAGTCCGTAAATTTCCCTGGCAGACGAGGATGTCGCCGGGAGCAATCCAGCGGACAAGTGCTGTCTGCGCCACCGGATCGAAGGCTTCGCTGCAGGCGACGCCGCTGACGATGAAATTCTCTCCGCCTTTATCGACGACGATGGTCGAGCGGTCGCTCGGCAGCTCGAATTCGCTCACCTCAAGGTCTGACAGCTCGCTGTCGAGGCGGCTCCTGATCCACGCGCCAGCGGGGTCCTTGCCGAGCGCCGTCCAGAACGTCACCTCTGCACCAGTCCGTGCTGCTGCGACCGCCTGGTTGGCGCCCTTGCCGCCGAGCCCGTCGGCGTAGCTCACAGCATTCAAAGTCTCGCCCGCGGCAGGGAAGCGGCCGACGCGAAACACGGTATCGACGCAGGCATTGCCGACGACGTGGACATGCATGGCTCAGCTCTCACCTGTCGCCCAGCCCAGCATCTGTTCGAACAGGGTCTTGTAGCCTGGCCAGGCGATGAATTGCGGCGGCAGCCAATGTGGCCCGACATCGGATGTCCAGGCCACGGTGCGGCCCTTGCCGTAATGGCCGGTGACAAGCAGCGGCAGCGAGCCATAGTCCGACGACACGCTGGCCAGGACCTCGGCCCCGTCCTTCAGCGTCACCTCGTTAAAACCGAGCAGGATCGGCCAGTCCGAGCCGAGGCCCCTGAGGATGGGATGGCTCGACCCTGGTTTCGGCACCGGCGCAAAACCTTCGGGAACCTCGACGCGGTCGTCGTAGGCCAGGCAATTCACCGGCAGCACGTCCTCGACCGGCGTCTTGCGGTAGCGCGCGCCGCCATTGATGCCTTGGAA
Source organism: Mesorhizobium sp. M0185 (assembly GCF_040322175.1). Lineage (NCBI taxonomy): Bacteria > Pseudomonadati > Pseudomonadota > Alphaproteobacteria > Hyphomicrobiales > Phyllobacteriaceae > Mesorhizobium > Mesorhizobium sp. M0185. The sequence continues at coordinate 15,839 of NZ_JAMYSY010000051.1, forward strand.
GCTGTAGTAACCGCCGAACATCAATAGACCGCCGCCGCCGCTGACGTAATCGCGGAGCAGGCGCAGGCGGTTCGGCGTCGGCTTGGAGTGGACCCAGGTGTCGGGATGCAGCAGCAGCGTGTTGGCGCCGATGTCGGAGAGCACGACCGCGTCATAGGCCGACAGCGCCTCCATGGTCTGTGGAAAGCCGCGCTGCGCCTCATGCGCCGGCATGAACGTGACGTCGAAGTCGGTCGCCTTCAGCGCGCCCAGCAACTCGTCTGCGCCGGTGTGGTAGGTAACGGTCGGAAACTGGTCGAAACCCTTGATATGGGTCGCGGTCGACACCCAGGATTCGCCGGCAAGTAGGATCTTCTTCTTGGACATTTGAACTCCAGTGTAATTCCAGGCCGCTTAGAGCCGCGCGAATACGCTTTTCGGATTGGCGATCAGCATGCGGTCGATGGCCGGCTGCTCGACGCCGTGGCGTTTTAGGCGCGGTATGAAATGCTTCAGGATATAGCCATAGCCGAAGCCGCCGAAGCGCGTCAGCATGATCTTGAGGAACACATCCTGCGACAACAGCAGGCTGTCGCCGAAGCCCGCCTCGACAAGGGCGGCGATGGCGCGTGCGTTCTCTTCGTCGGAGGGCGATTGCGCGTCCTGGTCGGCATAATAATAGTCCATGCCGATCATGTCGTATTCGAGGAACGCGCCGCGCCGGGCGAGGCTTTTCTGGTAATCGGGATCGTCGTGGCTCGGGTTCATGTGGCAGAGCACGGTGTGGCGAAGATCGGCGCCCTCGGCCTCGACGATATCGAGCACGTCGTGCGCCAGCCGCTCCCAGCCAGGCAGATGGATCGACAGCGGCACGCCGGTTATGCGCGAGGCGCGCGCCGAAGCTCGCAGCGACTTGCGTTCCTCGGCGGTGAAATCCTTGCTGACGCCGACCTCGCCGATCAGCCCGGCCATGATCGGCGGCTGCGTCTCGCCGCCGCCGACATCGTTGACAATGAACTCGGTCACGGCGTCCACATCCATTGCCTTCAGCCATTCGGGATGGGTGTGCTCGAGATAGAAGCCGGTACCCATGACGATCTTCAGGCCGGACATGCGGCTGATGCGGGCGAGCTTTTCGGGGGCGCGGCCGATGCCGATATTGGTGGCATCGACGACGGTGTGGCCGCCCAGCGCGCGATAGCGCTGCAGCTCAGACAGCGCCAGGTCGGCGTCGTCGAGCGAGACGTTGTCGCGGTTGACGTATGGGTTCATGCGCAACTCGCCGATGATCTCGATGTTCACCGGCTGCTCGGCGATCGCCATGTCATCGGGATGGCAGGCGCATTTCCAGCTGCGCGCCCCATCGAGCAAGATGTGCTCGTGCATCAGCGTAATGCCCATCTTCTCGACCGGAACCGGGCCGAGCACGGTCATCACATGGCCGGTTTCGACCCCGATTGGCAGCCGTCGCCTGGGCACCGCGTCATCGAACAGATCGCTCATCGGCTCAACGGCTCCGCACCGCGCCGCGAAACAGGCGGAAGTTCAGCCAGATGGCGATCAGGATGATCGTTCCGGTGACTATCGGCGTCAGGAAAGGCGACAGATGCGCCAGGATCAGGCCGTTGCCGATGACGGCCACGGTCAGCGCGCCGAGCACCGTGCCGATGATCGTTCCGCGGCCGCCGAACAGGCTGGTGCCGCCGAGCACGACGGCGGCAATGACTTCCAGCTCGAAACCCTGGCCGGCATTCGAAGATCCCGATCCAAGCCGGGCAGCAATAATGATCCCGGCAAGGGCTGCCGCGGTGGCGGAAATCACATAGACGAAGAGCGTCGTCTGCCGCGTGTTGACGCCGGCGCGCCGCACCGCCTCGGCATTGGCGCCGATACCGGTGACATAGCGGCCGAATGGCGTCTCGTTGAAGGCGAGATAGGCGATGGCCAGGATCGCCAGCGCGATCAGCGCCGGCACCGGCACGCCAAGAAACCAGGCGCGGCCCAGCACGGTGAAAGCGCTTCCGGGCTCGATGGGCATGGAATAGCCGCCGGTGATCAGCAGCGCCACGCCACGGATCACCGAAAGCCCGGCAAGCGTGACGATGAAGGACGGGATGCCCTCATAGGCAATGAAATAGCCCTGTACCGCCCCAAGCAGGGCACCGAGCGCCAACATGGCGAGGATAACGACTGGCCACGGCAGGCCAAACTGCAAAAGCGTCGCCGACAGCGTCGCCACCAGCGCCAGCACGGAGCCGACCGAAAGATCGATGCCGCCAGTGGTGATGACGAAAGTCATTGCCGCGGCGACGATCAGCAGCGGCGCCGACTGCCGCAGGATGTTCAACAGATTGGGCGATGTCAGAAACGCGTCGGTCGCAACCGAGAAGATGATGCAGACGACCAGAAAGAACAGCGCGATCGAGACGACGCTGCCATTGGCGAGCAGCGCATCGCGCCAGGTGCCCCTGCGTATTCGTGAGGGCTGGGCGGTGTGGATCGCGTCGCTCATGCCGGCGCTCCACCGCGATAGCCATTGGTGGCGGAACGCGCATTGAACTTGCGGCCGACGATCAGATTGACCACGTCTTCGATATTAGTGTCGCCGATCAGCCGCTCGGCGACATTGCGCCCTTCATACATGACCTGAATGCGATCGCAGACGAGGAAGAGATCCTGCAGCCGGTGGGTGATCAGAATGACGCTGACACCGCGCGCACTAACCGCGCGGATCAATTCGAGCACCGCCTCGACTTCGGCCACGGCAAGCGCTGCCGTCGGCTCGTCCATGATCAGCACGGCCGGCTCGAACGAGGCGGCGCGGCCGATCGCGATCGACTGGCGCTGCCCGCCGGAGAGGTTTTCGACCTTGAGCCGCGTGTCGGCAATGACGATGCCGAGCCGATCGAGCATCTGGCGCGTCTCGTCATGCATGCGCTTCTTGTCGAGAAAGGAAATGCCTGCGATGCGGCGGCGCGGCTCGCGGCCGAGAAACAGATTGCCGGCGACATCGACCGTGTCGCAGAGCGACAGGTCCTGGTAGACCATCTCGACGCGCGCCGCACGTGCGTCCGCCGGCGAGCTGAAGATCACCGGCTTGCCGTCGATCTCGATGGTGCCGGCGTCGGGAACCACTGCCCCCGACAGCACCTTGCTCAATGTCGACTTGCCGGCGCCATTGTCGCCGACCAGCCCCAGCACCTCGCCCGGCTTCAGCGTCAGCGACACGTCATCGAGCGTCTGGATGGCGTTGTAGCGCTTTGAGATGCCGCTCATCCGCACCCGATAGGTCTGGCCACTGCTCATCTGGAATTCCACGCGATTGCAAGGGATCCGCGGCGCAGCCTCGGGCGGCGCCGCGGCTCGGTCGCCGACGCAGTTTACTTGAACATCGCGCGATATTGGTCGACATTCTTCTTGGTCACGATCGTCACCGGGATATTGATGATCGGGTCGATTTTCTCGCCCTTCTTGATCTTGCCCAGCGCTTCGACCGCGGCCTTGCCTTCGCCGGCCGGATCCTGCTGCACGACCGCCACCACCCAGCCGTCGTCGATGCCCTGAACGGCCTGCTTGGTCAGATCCCAGCCGAACACCTTCACGTCGCCGGTGCGGCCCTGGCTGGTCACCGCCGAAACGGCGCCGAGCAAGGCCGGTTCGCCGGTCGCATAGAGCGAATTCATGTCCGGATTGGCCGTCATCAGGTTTTCCGAAGCGCTCAAGGCGGTCTCCTGAACGTTCTGGCCGTCGACTGTGTCGAGGAAGGTGACGGCCTGGCCGCTTTCGGTCACCGCCTTCTTGAAGCCGTCGAGGCGCTGGTTCTGGATGAATGAATTGAGTGCGCCGACGATACCGATCTTGGCCTTGCCGGCCATATCGGTCTTCACATAGTCGGCGTAGAATTTGCCGATGTCCTCGCCGGCCTTGGTGTTGTCGACGCCGATGAACGAAATATTGTCGCCGTCGGGGATCTGCGCGTCGATGGCTATGACGGGAATGCCGGCCGCCTTGGCTGCAGTGATCGCAGGCTTGACGCCGTTGACGTCGATGGCGACCAGAATGATGCCGTCGACTTTCTGCGTGATGTAGTTCTCGATCGCGTCGTTCTGCGCGCTCGGCACATTGTTGGCGTTGAAAATGACCAGCTTGGCGCCAGCGGCGTCGGCTGCCTTTTGCGCGCCCTCGTTGATCTGGTTGAAGAACAGGGCCTGCTGGTTGATGTTGACGAGAGCGAACGTATCGGCAAGCGCCGATCCCATGGCTACCGAGCCCATGGCAATGGCGGCGGCACAGCCGGCGAGAAGTTTGAACAGACGCATTTCGGTTCCCCTTGCTTGCGGACCAGACCTCGGCTGGTCCCGTTGGTGCTACAGGCACGAGGCAAGCATTCAAGAGACTTGAATATTTGTCAATCCAAATGAACGCAGAGCGTTGCTCAGAAAGTCGCCGGCGTGTTGACCCAGAAAATGCTAGCGCGTTCCTCGCCGATGTTGCGGTAATGATGCGGCAGCTCCGACCTGAACACGAAGGCATCACCGGTGGCGAGAGCATGGCTCTTGCCGTCGACGATCAGTTCGATCCGCCCGGCGAGCACGTAGCCGACTTCCTCGCCGGCATGCTGGATCGGACCTTCGCTCGAGCCCTCTGCCTCGATGTGATGGATGTTGCATTGTAAGAGGTGGCCAGGCGAATACGGGATGATGCGTTCGAGCGAAATTCCTTCGCCACGCCGTAGCGCGTCGAGCGCGATCAAAGGCCTTGCGCCCGCCCGGAATACGATCGCCTCGTCGTCGTCGACTTGCTCGAACATCCAGCCGATATTGGTGTCGAGAACCTCGACCAGACGGTGAAGCATGGGCAGGGACGGCGAAGCCTTGCCGTTCTCGATCTTGGACAGCAGGCTTTCCGAGCAATTCGCAGCCGCGGCCAGCGTCTTCAGCGTCATGCCGCGTGTCTGGCGGGCGAGGCGCAGCCGAGTTCCAAGTCTTGCGGCATTTATGGTGGCGTCCGTTTCTGATTCTGGCCGCCGTCGATCGATTTTGTTCATCTGTTCGCCAACCATTCAACGGTCAAGGGCAACTATCGCGCGAGCAAAAGACCTCGGCTGACGATTTGCAAGTGCTGATGCGTCAAATTCGAGACTGCAGCCGCAGCTACCTCATCCGGCGAATGCCGCTCCCGCATGAACCTGCTGAATGATCCCGCGCCAGTTATCCCTATCGCTTGGCTGTCCATCGTGGTCGAAATCGCCAGCCGTTACCGCGTTTGCGTCACGTGGCGAGTGGACTTGGAACGACAATGCGGGCAAGGCGGGCCACGCAGCCAATCTACACAAACACGGCCGCGCCGACACGATAAAATCTGGACTGTCCCCGAATTTGCGGAGCGCGCCCAGAAGTCACCCGCGGCAGCGCCCCATGGAGTTACGCCCAGGGCGCGCAGGCTCTCGATAGCCGCGACGTATCCAATGAAATCCTGGGGGCAGTCGCGCAGCCGCTTGAGCTTCGGCAATTTTGAAGAAAGTCCAACAGAATTAATGAACTAGCACCTTGCTGATGTAAGTTGCGGAAGCGACGCGCGGTTAATGCTTTAGAAGGATAGACACATCGACACGAGGTGCGAAGAAGCAACGCCAATACAGCTGGTTGGTTACAACATATTTATTTTCGCAGATATGGTATTGCCCGTCCGGGGATTCCTGTACACGGTCCCGTGGGATGGTGAAATTATGCGGCAAATAAGTGTACCCGCCGTCTACCCTGGACCGCACCGAAGACCGAGGTATGGCGCGGCAATCTGAACCGCCGCAGCACTTGAATTTGGTCTGTGGGTCAATCTTATCTTCGTACCAATCATGGGCGTTAGCGGCTGTTGCGGCGGCGATACACATCGCCGTGAAGATGAGCCTTCGCATGGCATTCCTCAAGTATCTGGCAGGCGCTGCTCGTTGGGGTTTCCATGTATATTAGCGTTCCATTGAAAATACCATTGGCCTCCGACCGACTTAACGCAGCTTCAGCAACGCTCGCAACGGAAGACCGCATTGGGTCACGTCAGGACGACACTTGCGCCGACCAAAGGTCAGCTCTTGTCGCTCCGGGTTGGAAACCGGACCGTCTGCTCTGCGCCTGATGTCGGCCATAGAGGCGAACTTTGCCTCCGCCCGGAAGCAGACACTGCAATTGACCACGCTGAAGGTCGTGGTCGCGCCAGAGCCGGCAAAGGCACAACTCGGCACACGAGGGCGAACATTCCGCTGCGGAAACAACTTGAAGAAACGCTTCGCGGCCCATAGCATGCCGCGCCATGGTGAAATCTGATCGAGAGGTCAGTGAGATCGGTCGGGTTTTTGAGCCAGTGCAAGGTAGGGAGGATAATAATTATGGCTTCCGAAGTACAGGCAAACAACGGCGTTAACGTAGAGGCGCTGCTCGGCGCACGCGAAGCGCTTACCAACGCCCCGGAGGCAGCGCAGTTCAAGTGGCGCGCGGCCTGCGAATGGAAGGATGGCACCCACAGCCACTCGTCGGTCGAGAGCTTCTACGGTCTCGGCGAGGATCAGCATCGCAAGACCACCTTCACATTCGACGCAGACCATCCGGAGGTCTTCGCTTCCCAGGACAAGGGCGCCACGCCCGTCGAATACGTGCTGGTCGGACTGGCGAGTTGCCTGACCGCCGGCATCGCCGCGGTTGCCCAGAACCGCAACATCCAGTTGAAGTCGGTGAAGGCGACCATCGAAGGCGACATGGATCTCGCCGGAATACTCGGCATCGACAGCGACGTGCGCAACGGCTTCAGCGGCATCACGGTGAAATACAACATCGACGCCGACGCCAAGCGCGAGGACATCGAGGCTATCGTCGCTCAGTCGCAGAAGCGGTCGGCGGTCTATGACATTGTCACCAATCCGACGAACGTCACGGTCGTGGTGAATTGAAAGGCGCTTCGAACCGTAGACTCTCCTGATGAGAGGGTGCGATTAGTTCCGTCACCACAGTGATCGTCGGCGCGGGGCACGCGGGGCTCGCGATGAGCCGCTGCCTCGCGGAGCGCTCTATCGACCATGTGCTGCTGGAGCGCGGCGAGATCGCCCATACCTGGCGCACCGAGCGATGGGATTCACTGCGGCTGCTCACCCCGAACTGGCAGAGCCGGCTGCCGGGCTTCCGCTATGACGGCGACGATCCCGACGGCTACCGGACGATGCCTGAGGTGATCGACTTCCTCGGGAACTATGCCAAGGCGATCTCGGCTCCGGTCAGAACCCACTCGACCGTTACCTCGGTTCGCAGCGACGGGGCGGGATATCTTGTGCGCACGGACCGCGGCGAGTGGCGGTGTCGGACCGTCGTGCTGGCGTCGGGCGCGTGCAACATCGCGCGCCTGCCCGACGTCGCCAGCCGCGTGCCGCCGTCGGTCGCCATGCTGACGGCACAGTCCTACCGCAATCCGGGTCAGGTCGCCGACGGTGGCGTGATGGTGGTGGGCGCGTCGTCGAGCGGCACCCAGATCGCACAGGAGCTGCAGCGTTCGGGGCGTCAAGTGACCCTGTCGGTGGGCGAGCACATCCGGGCGCCCCGCGTCTATCGCGGCAAGGACCTGGAATGGTGGATGGACGCCGCCGGCGTGCTCGACGAGCGTTACGACGAGGTGGACGACATCAGGCGGGCGCGACGGGTTCCTTCGCTACAGCTTGCCGGCACGCCCGACCGCATCACCCTCGACCTCAATGCGCTCGACGACCTCGGCGTCCGGCTCATCGGTCGTCTTGCCGGCATCACCGAAGACGGCAAGGCCCAGTTTGCGGGGTCGTTGCGCAACATGTGCGCGCTTTCCGATCTCAAGATGGCACGGCTGCTCGACGTCATCGACGAATGGGCGCGCGCCAACGGCCTGGACGCTACGGTCGGGCCGCCGGATCGCCCGCCGCCGACCCGTGTCGAGGACAACCCGCCGCTCGGCCTCGATCTTGCCGGAGGCGCGATCAGGACGATCATCTGGGCCACCGGCTACCGGCCGGACTACTCCTGGCTGGAACTGCCGGTCCTCGACCGCAAGGGCCACGTCCGTCACGACGGCGGTGTAGCGGAACATCCGGGCCTGTACCTGATGGGGACGCAGTTTCTGCGCCGCCGCAAGTCTGCGCTGATCGACGGCGCTGGCGACGACGCGCGTGATCTCAGCGATCATCTGGCATCGTACCTCGGGATCAACGTCTGAGACTCCAGAGGGAACAGGTTGGTTGCCGCGACACCCCCGAATTCTGCGCCCCTGCAGTCATATTCCCAAGTGCAGCTTTGGCTTCCAGAAGGGGCGGAACAACTCAATCTTGGGACAGCGGTTCATCACCACTTTCAAGCCCGCTTCCTCCGCCAACTGGGCGGCAGCGTCATCGCGCACCCCAATCTGACCCCACAGAACCTTGGCATTGATTGCGATGGCCTCCTGTGCAACTTCCAACAGATCTTCGGAGCGGCGAAAAACCTCAACCATATCCACAGGCCGGTCGATGGCCGCTAGTGACGCGTACACCTTAAGCCCTCGAATCTCATCCAGACCGGGACTGGGGTTGACCGGGATCATGTCGTAGCCGATTTCGTGCAGCACCCTGAGTACCCCATAGGAAAATTTAGTTTTATCGGGGCTGGCCCCAACCATCGCGATGGTTTTGACCGATTTAAGAATGTCTTGCAGATAAGCCTCCGAATACGGCTCATCATGATTCATATGGCTCATTTCTTTGCTTCCAACTGGGTCGCAATATCGGCTTTCAATTCATGAGCGGCCAGCGGGTCAAGGAAGGGGTTGCGATAGAGCTTGTCGTGGCTCTCAACGCCGACCTCCAGCGTGCAGTCGCTCATAGGGCGGGCGACGCAGAGGATTATATAGCCATTGTTGATCTGGCGGTTGTTCAGCGCCCGCTGCGCTTTTTGATCGACTTTGCCGCTGATTATTTTGGCCGCACAGGTTATGCAGCCGCCATACTTGCACCCATACGGCAGATCCACGCCCTGCTCGCGCAAGCTTTGCAAGAGGGGCTTGCGGGGATCGACGTCAAAGGCCGCACCGCCTTGATTGGCGAGAATGATGGTGAAGCAGGTCATACCCAGATGTCACTCGTGCAATCACCCCCGGGATAACGGGTTTCGTGGCAGCGGCTTGGTCCATTTGGTTCCATACCAAAATCAACAACGAATAGCGGATCGATTTCCATGCCGCCGTTTTCCGTATCGCAATTGACCATCAGCATGCATCCGCCATTGGTACGGATTTCCGGATAGAACTGATTGTCCCAGGTCGAGAAGAGCGAGGTCGTCACATAAAGGCGCTTGCCGTCGAGGCTGAGCTGTATCATCTGCGGCCCGCCAGTCACTTTCACGCCATTGACCTCAGGCGCACGGCCGAGAAGTCCGCCCATCCACACTTGTCCGGTAAGCTTGGCGTTGTGGGGGTCCGAGATATCATACTGACGAATGTCGCCATGCAACCAGTTGCACAGATAGAGGTATCGATCGTCCATGCTGAGCAGAATGACTGAGATAACGCCCGGTATCGGAATCGGCCATTCGGGATGCGGCTCATTGCCGACATCGACAATTTTTTCCCATTGCCAGTCACCCGCCGCGTCCTTCCACCAATGGATGATATTTGCGGAAAGGGCCGCGCCAACAAAGCCGTGACTGCTGTCGGGATTATGATGGAATCGCACTTCCAGCGGGATCAAGCCATCTTCACCGAGATAGAATGTTTGCTTTGGCTCCTTCTTTTCAAAATCCCAGAAATGGATTTCTCGGCCATATTTCAGATGACCAACCTCTTCCAGGTCAAAGCCAGGCATGAAGGTATTGGGCGCGGCCCATTCCGAGCTGACCATTACGTTGTGTCGCGGCTGGTACCAGAAATCATAACCAAACTTGATACTGCCCATGGAGTTTTCCCAGCGGCCGACAATCTCGAACTCCTTGCTGAGTTGCAAATAGCCGCCGGGGGCATTGCCCTGGGCGTCACCAAGCATGGAAACGATGATGTCCGAGCCGAGGCAATGCACCGTGTGTGGCGCCGACAGGTTAGTCCTGGCTTTGATTTCAGCGCCGTCTATCACCTTGAACAGTGTCGGGCTGCGCGGATCGGTACCGCAATCGACAATATGCAGATTTGACGAGCGCACACCCGGCACGATCAGATATTTCCGCTCCATGCTCGCATCGCCGTGGCACGACGAACAGGCATTCCAGCCCGAGTGATGAAGCTCATCGCCAATACCCGGCATTTGCAAACGCGAAATCACCTGGCTGTAGGTCGAACTCTCCGGGTCGACATCAATGGTGCACAGATAGTCCGGCTTCTGAATGCCCGTGCCGGTGTAGATGGCAATCGTATAGAGCAGCTTTTCGCGAGGTGCCGTCATCGCCTCGGCTGGAGAAGCATAGCCCGGTCCACAGCAATGATTGGTCATGGGTACTTCCCTTTGAACAGATCACTGGCCAGCCCCAAGGGGCAAGCTGGAATGTTAGTGCATGCTTGGCATTGGCGCTATGGCCGAGGTGGCTTGTGAAGTGCGCACGTGACGTACAACTTGGCGACAGAGCCCCCGTGGGACCACCCAACGCCAGCTTCTTATCCCGAGGGAACGTTGGCGGAGTGATCGGAGAGCAGTGCCTGGACCAAGCCCAAGTGAAAGCCCCCGGCTTCTTTCCACGGTTTCAAGACAGTATTCCAGCGGTCGGGAACGTCTGGGTTGGGTCATGGAACGAACCCGCTCGCGCGGTAGGGCGCGAGGTTCGAGGCTTGCAGATTGTGTCAGCAGCGCCGGTGAGGTTGTGATCGATCAGGGGTGACGGACGGCCATCGGCCTCCGAGCATGAAGTGTCAACCTTCAGCTTGAGAGGAGCATCCGATGACCGTCCCTTCGCATCCATCCGGCAACGCGCTTCGCGAGCGCATGATCGAAGACATGTCCATGCGCGGCTTCACCGAGGATACGCGCCGTGACTATATCCGTTGCGTGAAGGCGTTTGCAGCCTTCATCGGGCGCTCGCCTGATACCGCGACGGCTGAGGATCTGCGGCGTTTCCAACTGCACCAGACCCAGGCCGGCATGCGGCCGCCGGGGATCAACAGCTCGGTCTCGGCGCTGCGCTTCTTCTTCACCGTGACGCTCGACCGGCCCGATCTCTCGCGCCGTCTCGCGATAGTCCACCAGCCGCGCAAGCTGCCGCTGGTGCTGAGCGTCGAGGAGGTGGCGCGGCTGCTCGAAGCCGCACCGGGTCCGAAGTACAAGGCGGCGCTGGGCACGGCCTATGGGGCGGGGTTGCGGGTGTCGGAGATCGTGGCGCTCAAGGTGACCGACATTGATTCGACGCGCATGCTGATCCGCGTCGAGCAGGGTAAGGGGCGCAAGGACCGCCAGGCCATGCTGTCGCCGCAACTGCTCCAGCTGCTGCGCGCCTGGTGGCGCGAGGGCAAGCGCCGCGGCGTGATGCTGCCGCGGGGCTGGCTGTTTCCGGGCCGCAACCCGATCACGCCGCTCTCCACGCGGCAGATGAACCGTGCCGTCCATGCCGCGGCGGAAGCCGCCGAGATCAAGAAGCGGGTGACGCCCCACACGCTGAGACATTCCTTTGCCACCCATCTTTTGGAGCAGGACGTCGACATCCGCGTCATCCAGGTCCTGCTCGGGCATGCCCGGCTCAACACGACCGCGCTCTATGCCCACGTCGCCACCAGGACGATCCACACCGTGATGAGTCCGCTCGACCGGATCAGCCTGCTCACAGAGGACGAGACACGACCGGACAGATGACGCGGCGGCGGTGCGCCGCCCGTCGCTGGAGGTCGCCGACATCTTCCATCGCCATGGCGCCGCCTGGCGCGCGGCGCATGCCGGCCATCTCAGCCTCGGCCAGCTGAAGGTGATGGCGGCGATCGAGAGCTGCCGCACCGCGGCCCTCGGCGGTCATGTCGAGGCGTGCGAAGACTGCGGCCACAGACGGATCGCCTTCAATAGCTGTCGCGACAGGCATTGCCCGAAGTGCCAGGGTGCGGCGGCACGGGAGTGGCTTGCCGCGCGCCAGGCCGATCTCTTGCCGGTCGGCTACTTCCACGTCGTCTTCACGCTGCCGGCCGAGATCGCCGCCATCGCCTATCCCAACAAGGCGGTGATCTATGACCTGTTGTTCCGCGCCGCCTCGGAAGCGATGCTCACCATCGCGGCCGATCCAAAACATCTCGGCGCCCGCATCGGCATCACCGCCGTCCTCCATACGTGGGGCTCGGCGATGACCCACCACCCGCATGTGCACATGATCGTGCCCGGCGGCGGCATCGCGCTTTTGCTGCCTTCCTGGCACCGCTCAAAAAGAAGAACTGGTTCGTCTATGCCAAGCCGCCCTTCGCCGGACCCGAGGCGGTGCTGGCCTACCTGTCGCGGTATACCCACCGCGTCGCCATCTCCAACAGCCGGTTGATCGCGCTCGACGAGGCCGGCGTCACGTTCCGCGTCAAGGATTATCGTCGCAACGGGGAGGAGCGCTACCGGACCATGACGCTCGAGCCGGCCGAGTTTATCCGCCGCTTCCTGCTCCATGTCCTGCCCAAGGGCTTCCACCGCATCCGCCACTATGGGCTGCTTGCCAGCGCCGGCCGCAAGGCCAACATCGCGCGCGCTCGCGAGCTTCTCGCCGCGCCCCAGCCCAAGGACGAATGCGGCGGATCCGCTAGCGCCGATGCGGCCGCCCCAACCGACTGGCGGCCGCCGTGTCCGTGCTGTGGCGGCCGCATGATCATCGTCGAGACCTTTGCGCGCGGCGGCAACGCCCGAGCACCCCCGTCCGGCAACTCGACAAGCGGAGCCCGAGCATCATGATCATGCCCCGCTCATCACCGCGCATCATCTCTGCCGAGGGGCCTTATCGTCCCCGGATGGACGGCTTCGCGCGCCGCCGCCCAACCGCACCGAAATCGCCCGCTCTTCAACCGCCACACCGCATCATGCGCCGCCTCGGCCGGCCGTGCGCGCCCATCAACCCGAGCAGTCCCACCTATCAGGCGCATCAGTGCACCCACTGCCGACCAAGCCAAACCGTCAAATCCCCATAGCGCCGAAACCGCGCTCTCCATCCCGCGGGTTCTTTCCCTGGAGGCTTTCGGACGCCGGCCTCCGCGCCAAGCCAACACGTTGTTGGCCGGCATCCGTAACCCTACACAGTTCGAGACTTCGAACCCCGGATTGGATGTCTGCATTCTCGCGCGTTCTTACCGCAATCGATCGGACCGCTTCCGGCCATTACCTGATCCTCAATCGCAATCGCGCATGGTCATCCTATCAGGTTGAGCTAACATCGGCGCAATGCGTGTGGGGTCTGAGCGGGTGTGCAAAATGAGAGCAAGTCTCCTTGCAATCGCTACCTCGACGCTGCTGAGCGAACCCAGCACTGCGTGCATGATGCCTGGTTCTTTGAGTGCGGAGGAACGAGCACTCGCCGACAGTGTCTTCGTCGGACCGTTGTCCGCTTGGATCATCCGAAGCAGAGAAAAACCGTAGCGCGCGGTGAATCCTCACGCAGCGGGCTGAGGCCACCCAAGCCTCCGGCTCAGCCGCTACAGCCCGTCAGACGCCCGACCAATTCCGGCACGAACCTCTGTCGCTTGGCTACATCCGCCAAAACCTGCTCTGCCTTTTTGGTTGATCGCCTGGGAGTTCGGCCGGCCTTCGCTAACTCGAGCCTGCCTCAGCTTACCTCAGCAACGACTGTCCCCGAGACCGGGTCGGTAAGGCCGAGGTCGCCGCCGAGGTCTTCGAGCATATCGCGGAACGTGTCGAGAATGCCGATCATCGACGGCCGTGCGGCGGCGAGGCTGTCCATGTCCTGCCACTCGCCGACAAAGCAGAACGTGGGCTCGCCAGTCTTGATCAGGGCGCCCTTGCGAAAGCCTGTCGCGTTGAGCGCGATAGTCTTGTGCGCTTCGACGAAGGCCTTTTTATGCTTGGCTTTGTGCGAAAGCGGACTACATTGTAGGCGGTCATAGCTTCCTGCGATCGATTGGAGCAGCAACCTTTTTGAGCAGCAATCTTCCTGCGGCAGCCATCCTACTACGGGCGGGCCTCCAGCACCATGTTGGACGGCGTCTCCGCGGTGCGGCGGAAGCGGTGAAGCCACCGCTGGTGACGACCTCCCTCAGCCTTGCCTCTCCGGCCTGGGCGCCAGCCCCGGAGCCCGACATCCTGCGCCAGCGACGCGGGCGTGCACACAAAGGCGGAGGCGGCATAATAGGCGCGCCCGACGGGGTTAACAGCCAGATGATCGTGCGCGAACGGCTCGACGATCATCCACGTGCCGTCCGGCTTGAGCGAGCTACGAGCATGCGTGGCATGGCGTCGAGGCTGCCGATCTCCCCCACAATAACGGTACAACAACGGGGAGGTTGCGCTCTCTGCCAAAACGCGGCTCCGCCTCACTTTTTTATTGATCACCACAAAAAAACAACGCTAACTGGCTCCCGCGAGGGGCCATGCTGACAAGTGATGAAGTGGGAGCGATCCCGTTGTTTTCGGGTTTGCCGGCGGCAGAGCTGGAGCGGCTGGCGCGGACAGCGGCCGATCTTCACCTCAGCCCCGGAGAGTTCGCGATTCACGAGGGTGGAGAGGCCGCGCTGTTTGCGGTTCTCGCCGGCAAGATCGAAGTCCTAAAGACCTTCGACGGCATCGAGCGAACGCTGGGTTGGCGTCTGCCGGGAACGATCTTCGGCGAGGTGCCGATTGCGCTTGGCTCGGGATTTCCCGGTGGCTATCGCGCCGCCGAATCTTCCCGCGTCATGCGCATCGAGGTTCAGCAGTATTATTCCATCGCCGCGGTTTCAAAGGACGTGGCCCAAAAGGTCAGCGCGCTTGCCCGCGAGCGGATGGGCGGGCTGCAAAGCGTCACTGCCGAGCCGCAGAGGCCGCGCGTCACATTGGTCGGCCATCGCTGGGACACGGCGTGCGGCGAACTGCGCCGGTTTCTGGCCCGCAACCAGATTTCGTTCACCTGGCTGTTGCCCGACACGTCGGATGCCGAGGCTTTCTAGTCTGCCCTCGGCAGGCCGGCTCTCGATGGTCCCGTTGCCCGGCTGGCGGACGGGGAGATTATCGAAGCACCCGCCGTGCGCGATCTTGCCATTCGCCTCGGGCTGCAGACGCGCCCGCGCGGCGCCGAGTACGACGTCGCGATCATCGGCGGCGGACCGGCCGGTCTTGCGGCTGCGGTCTATGGCGCCTCCGAGGGGCTGCGCACCATCGTCGTCGAACGCGAGGCGCCTGGCGGGCAGGCGGGAACATCCTCGCGCATCGAGAACTATCTCGGCTTTCCAAGCGGCATTTCCGGCGACGAGCTTGCCAGCCGCGCGCTGCAGCAGGCAAAGCGGCTCGGCGCCGAAATCCTGGTCACCCGTTCGGTCGCCGGCATTGACCCGACGACGGACGAGGTGGTGCTCGACGGCACCGATGTCGTGCGCGCCCGCAGCCTCATCCTGGCAACCGGCGTCGCCTGGCGCCGTCTTGCCATCGACGGGTTCGACCGGTTGATCGGCAAAGGCGTTTATTATGGCGCCGCGCGCAGCGAGGCGAGCAGCACGCATGGGCAGGATGTCTACCTGATCGGCGCCGGCAATTCGGCCGGCCAGGCGGCGATGCATTTTTCCGGCCATGCGCGCAGCGTGACGCTGCTGGTGCGCGGCCCCTCGCTTGCCGACAGCATGTCCCACTATCTGATCGAGCAGCTCAGGGCGAAATCCAACGTAAAGGTCCAGCTTCGCTCCGAAGTCCAGGCCGTGCACGGCGAGACGCACCTGACGGCGATCGACATTCTCGACAAGACCGGCAACGAGGTGAGCCGGCACGAATGCGGCGGGCTGTTCGTGTTCATCGGCGCCAACGCCGAGACCGAGTGGCTGCCGGCCGACGTAGCGCGCGATGCACGCGGTTATGTGCTGACCGGCGACGACGTGAAGAAGGCCGGGCTCTGGTCGCATGGCCGCGACCCCTACCTGCTCGAGACCAGCGCGCCCGGCATCTTTGCCTGCGGCGATGTACGCCTGAGCCCGGTCAAACGCGTTGCCTCGGCGGTCGGCGAGGGCAGCATGGCCATCGCCTTCGTCCACCAGTATCTGGCCAATGAAGAGAAAGTAGACCGCAACCAAAGCTAGAGGGTCAAGTAACCAGAATGTCATCAGCCGGTCGATGCGGCGTGAAAACCGCCAATTAAGCATCGAAAGCACGCTTGAAGGCTGGCCGCACTTCGCCGCGGGCTACATAAGCGGAGAGGTTCGGATATTCGTCCAGTATAGCCGATCCGTTCAACCTGCGCAGCACCGCCACCATCAGAAGGTCACCGGCGCTGAACGCACCATCGAGCCAGTCGGCATTGCCCAGGCGATCGGAAAGTTCGCCCAGCCGGCCACAGATGCGATCCTCGACCATGGGCAGGCGCTGCTTATGCCAGGTCTCGTCGCGGGTCGTCAGCGGAAGGGCAGTTTTCTGACTAGGTCGTTCGAGAACCGGACCGTCTGCTTCCGGCCCCGAAACGGTCATTCCGGATGACAGGTTGCGTGAAGCGGTTCGCGCGGTGCACGGTGGCGCAAGAAGGATGGTTCAGTCGAAGAAGCCCGCATTCTCTTCCCGGAGATACTTCCTGGCTGCTTCGACGTCGATGTCGAGGCCCAGCCCCGGCGCTTGCAGCAAGTCCACCATGCTGTCCTTCACGATCTGCGACGGCAGGCCGATTACGAGGTCCTCCCACCAGGGGTCGGAGGCGCTCGGGTATTCGAACGCGATGTAGTTGGCGGGCAGGGTGGCGCAGACATTGATCAGCGCGCCGAGGCCGAGAAGGCCGTTCGCGGTGCCGTGCGGTGCCATCAGGATCGAGTGCATATAGGCGTGCTCGGCGACCCATTTGAGCTCGGCAATGCCGCCAATATCGGCCGGATCGGGCCGATGACGCGCACCGCCTGCGTTTCGATCAGCTCCTTGAAATTGTGCCGCAGATAGATCTGCTCGCCGGTGTGGATTGGCGTCGAGGTTGAGGTGGTCAGTTCCCGATAGGCCTGCGGATTGACCCACGGCACGTAGTCGCCGATCAGCATGTCCTCGAGCCACATCAAATTGTACTTCTCGACCGCGCGAGCGAACTTGATCGCATCGGGCAGCATCCAGCCGGGGCCGCAGTCTAGCGCCAGGCCGACCCTGTCGCCCAGGAAATGCTGGCGCGAATGAATGCAAAACCCGATCGCGTGCTGTCTCCGAAGAGCAATTTGAGGTGAACTTCCTCAGGCCACGCCCGGGCGGAGCCATCCCCCGCCCGCGTCGCGGCAGGCAAGCTCGGATACTCGAACGTGTGCGTCCAATCCTCCTGACTCGTTCGTGTCGACATGGCTTGCGATCTCCGACTCAGGCGGAACCCATGATTCACAGCCGACCCCAAGGGACACTGTTGCCGCCCATCTAGCCGTATTATCGGTATCGGCGAAGCCGCTGATCTGTGCTAAGCCGCCGCCCGAATAGCCAAAGGAGTACACCCGTGAGCGAGCCGACCGTGGCCGAGGCGACCGACAGCATCTATGCATCGCTCCGGGTGAACAATGCCGACATCGACGCACATATCGCGGCGCTCAAAGCAGCGCTGGCGCGAGAGGGGATAGAACAAGCGGTGTTCGATCCGACCAGGCTGGCGCAGAACAACCGTTCGGGCCGCAAGCTAATGCAGGCTTATTTTCGGCAGCGCGGCGTGAGCGTGAGGTTTTCGGCCTCGTAGGGGCGCACGCTAAGGCGCCACGGCCCGCCGGCAATCATTGTGGTCCAAGATCCCGCGGGGAGTTCAGGCAAGTCCGCTTTTGGCTTCTGTAGGCCGGCATGCGGCTTCCGGCCCCGCCGAGGTCAAGCACCTAGGAAATCGGCCGACAAATGGTCAATTCAATCACCTGCTCCGGCTGCCGAGTACATCAGCGACCGATTCGCCGCTTCTGGTTTGCGGATTTGACCGGATCCATCGCATGAATCTGCCGCCTTGAGCGCTTCGGCGCGGTCAGATTTGTCTAACGCTCCTATCCATCGAACCGACGCGAAAAATCGTGGATAGTCGCCCGAACACAAATCGAACAAGCGGAGAAACGTCGCCACCCGATCGCCGTAGACGGAAGTCGCGGCGAGCTTCGCGTTGTTGATCGGAGAATCGAACCAGACATCGTACCTCCGGTATCCATGCCAGCGACTGTCGCGCATCTCTCGGTAGCGCATCCGCAGCCGTTCGATCGCGGCTATCTTTGCGGCCCGCTTTTGCTCAGAGGTAGCGCTGTCGTCATAGACGTGCCTTAGCTCGTCTCGGGTCTGCGACACCAGCGCAAGAAATTGAGCTCTGCGCCTCCGGTCGGCTTCGTAACGGCGCAAACCGGCAGTATCCCCATTCGCGCGCAGCCATTTTCTTACACCGGTTGTTTCGACAGCGCTAGCGAACGCCTCGTTGAACCCGGAATCGTCCTGTACGTAGACGCGCTGGTGGGCCAGCTCATGGAACACCAGCCCTGCAAGACCCGCTTCATCTTGGCTGAGCATGGTGCTTAGCAGCGGGTCACTTGACCAGCCGAGTGTGGAATATGCAGTGATGCCCGTCACATAGACGTCCAGGCCCTGTCTCTGAAGTTCGACAGCGGTTTCAATCGCAGACCTTTTGGAGAAGTATCCTCGGTACGGAACGCATCCGAACACAGGAAAGCACCATGTTCGTGGCGTCAGCGAGAATTCCGGCGCTGCGAAGATGGCCCATGTCACCGCGTCCCGACCAACGTCAACATAGCTGCGGTAGCTATTGTTGTCCGGCAGCGCTAGTTCATCTATCGCAAACTGTCGGATGGCGCTCGCCGATGCCATTCGAGCGCGCAATGTCCCAGGGGTCGAAGGATTGTCGATCAGCTTTCCTACATCCTGCCGCGCCGCCATGATCTCCAGGTGACCCTTCAGGGATTGTGCGTAGTAGGAAATGCAGGTGCAACCTGCCACGCCGGACATCACGATCATCGCAGCAACCGAACGAAAAAAAGCATGCATCATGCCCACAGCATCGCTCACACGTCCGGATAGGGCAAATGTCGCAACTACGCCCGGTCCGAAACCGTCGCGCCAATTTGGTTAAGATCCTGGATGGGGTTTAGGCTAGACGTTCGTCCTCGGCAAGATTGTCACAATTCGGTCACACGCCGCCAAATTGCCGAATGTCCGGACACGGCGGACTGAAGCAACGCAGCATTTTCCACTTTGAGGCGAAGTAATTCTCAACTATGGTCCGCCAGGCTTTTGGCATGGGGGGGAATATTGCCGATGGTTTTATCACGCAGGGATGTCGTGCTCGGCGGCCTGGCGCTGGTCGCGGTGGGTGCAACCGGCAACATTGCTCAAGCAGCGGCGGCAAAATCCTTTTTCGCCGGTACCGCCAGCGACAACAATTTTGTGTATCGCAAGACCAACTTCGCCAAGATCGACAAGAGATGGCATCGCCAGATCGTCAAGTATTTCAGCAGCGAGCCGGTCGGCACCGTCGTGGTCGATACCCGCCACCATTTCCTCTACGTCATCATGGAAAACAAGACCGCCATCCGCTACGGCGTCGGCGTCGGCAAGGACGGCTTCAAATGGTACGGCCGCGCGACGATCGACCGCCGCGCGCTGTGGCCGCAATGGGTCCCGCCCCCCGAAATGCGCAAGCGCAGGCCGGAGCTACCCCCCATGATCGCAGGCGGCGCGTCCAACAATCCGCTCGGGCCGCGCGCGCTCTATCTGCACCGCGACGGCGCCGACACCGGCTACCGCCTGCATGGCACGCTGGAGCCATGGAGCATCGGCACCGACGCTTCCAGCGGCTGCATCCGCATGTTTCCGGAAGACATCATCGACCTCTATCAGCGCTGCCCGATCGGCACCGGGGTGCAGGTCCTGCCGCACATCGCCGACCAGGCGCCCGCTTCCACCACTGTCGAATGATTGGCGCCTCATGAACCGCATCATTGAAAACACGCGCCGGCTGCTCGCCGCCGGCCTGCTGCTGCTGACCGCATCCTGCTCGACCAGCAACACGCTGGCCCCTCCCACGCCCGACGTCACCAACACCGAGGTTGCCGGCTTTCAGAACGTGCAGCCGGGCAGCGAGGAGGATTTTATCCTCAATGTCGGCCGCCGCACCTATTTCACGCAAGGTTCGGCCGCGCTCGATTCTGTCGCCAAGGCCACCCTCGACACCCAGATCGCCTGGCTAGCAAAGCATCCGCGCTGGCTGCTCAAGCTGCAGGGTTTCGCCGACGATCCCGGCGCAAGTGAAACGGCGCTGTCGCAGCAGCGCGCCGATGCGGTGATGGACTACCTCGCCGCCGGCGGCATAGACCGCGACCGCATGTGGGCCAAGGGCTACGGCAAGGACAGGCTCGTCCGCGAGTGCCCCGACACCGCCTGCAGGTCGCAGAACCGCCGCGTTGTGTCTAATTTGCGCGATGTGAGGGACGAGCCCTAGGGGGCTGCTGTTTTGCTTGTGACCCGAAGCAGAGTCTCACACGCGACGGCGGCATGGCTGCTTTGCGCCTAATGTCGGTCATCGAGCACGCCATAGCCGCATCCCAAAAGCAGACATCCGAGTGAACAGGCTTTATTTGCGTAGGCTGCCATTGGGTTGTTACTCGCGGAGCGACCGCTTTCCCCCGTTGCGGCGAACTGGAGATCGGTCGATGGCTGGGGCTGCTTTGTGCCGACGGTTCGACGGGCCGTATCGTCCGAAAGAGACCGGAGTGCGCCCAACGCTAGCTTGGCCGACCGATCCACCGCACGATTTCATAGGCAGGCATCGGGCGGCGAAAACCCTTCAGCGTCAGTTCGCCAACGGCGACGGACTCAACCAGTGATTCGACGGCACCAACGACCCGCTGGCTCACGAGAATCTGGCGCGGCCCGGCTTCCTCGCACAATCGGGCGGCATGGTTCGACACTGTGCCTATCACTGCATAGTCGGCGCGCTGATCGAAACCGATCCGCCCGATGGTTGCATGGCCTCGGGCGATGCCGATTCCGAAGCCGAGCAAGTGGTCGCGCTTGCGCCATTGCTCCGAATGCTCGTCAATCGCATCACGCATCGCCGTAGCCATGCAGACGGCTCTCTCGGTATGGTCGGCGCAGGGCAGTGGATCGTTGAAAACCACGACGATACCGTCACCCACGAACCGCTCAAGAGTTCCCTCGTGGCGGACGATTTGTTCACCAAGACAGGCGTGGTATTCGCCAAGAACCGCCATCACCTCCTCGGGTTCGGCGGTCTCTGCGAAGGCCGTAAAGCCGCGCAAATCGCAAAAGACAACGGTCACCTCGCGACGGTGACTTTGCAGAAGCGCATCGCCATTTCCCGCCGCAAGGATCAGGTCGGCGACCTGCTCGGGCAGGAAACGCCGGAGTCGGCCCATTCGCTCGATCTCGATCACCTGATCCGCCAGGGTCTGCTCGAGCGAGCGGTTCCAATTGGAAAGCTGTGCGGCCTGTTCCTGGAGCAGTTGGGCCTGGCTTGCGACGGTATCGTGAAGCGCCTTCTGGCGCAGCATCGAGCGCACCCGCGCGAGCAACGACCTGTGCTCGAACGGCTTGGTCAGATAGTCGTCGCCGCCGGCGTCCAGCCCCTCGATCACGTCGCGCGTGTCAGCTTTCGCGGTGACAAGAATGACCGGGATCGATCGCAGAGAGACATCCTGCTTCAGCACGCGCACCACGCTGATGCCGTCGAGCTTCGGCATCATGATGTCGAGGAGGATCAGATCCGGCGTGAGATCGCGGGCCGTCGCAAGCCCCTCTTCACCATCCGCGGCAGTCACCACTTCGTAGCCATTCGCCTCGAGCCGCATGCGCAGGATCTCGAGATTTTCCGGGGTATCGTCGACCGCGAGAATGCGAGGCGGATTGTGCAAGGCACTGTCTCCCCTCAGGAAAGGAACTGGCGAATCTCGGCGAGCAGCTGGCGCGGACTGAATGGCTTGGCAATGTAACCATCGCACCCTGCAGCAAGGGCTTTCGCCTCGTCGCCCGACAGTGCGTAGGAGGTGACCGCGATGATCGGAATGTGCCGGAGCGCCGGGTCGGCCTTTATACGGCGGGCCGCTTCATACCCGTCGATTACCGGCAGCTGAATGTCCATGAGGATCAGGTCTGGCTTCTCGGCCGCGGCAGCGGCGACGCCGGCGGCACCGTCCGCCGCCTCGATCAGCTCGTATTCGGTGGTGGCAATGAGATCGCGGATGATCTGGCGGTTGTCCTCGGTGTCTTCCACCATCAGGATTCGTTTGCTCATGCCGCCCTCGCGTCCTCATTCACCCGGATTGGTATCTTCAGCCGGAATGTCGATCCTGACCCGAGCACGGACTCGACGTCTATGGTCCCACCATGCATTTCGACGATGCGCTTTGTGATCGCCAGGCCGAGACCTGTGCCACCCTTCTGCCTGGTGCTGCTGTTGTCGACCTGCTGGAATTCTTCGAAGATGAGAGCCTGGTCCCTGGACGCGATGCCGGGACCTGTATCCCGGACGGTGATCTCGAAATGTCCGTCGGCCGCGCCGGCAAGAATGTCGACCGCACCGGTTTCGGTGAACTTGACGGCATTGCCTGCAAGATTGAGCAGGACCTGCATCAAACGGCGTTCGTCCCCGCGGCCGATTGGAAGGTTCTCGGCAACAGTCGTTGAAAGCTCAAGACCCTTCGCTCGTGCCAGCGGCTCGACAGCCGTAACGGTCAATCGAACAATCTGCGCGACGGAGTAGTCCTCGATCGCCAGCGTGAGCTGGCCGGCTTCGATCTTGGAAAGGTCGAGTACGTCGTTGATGAGCCCGAGGAGGTGACGGCCGTTTGCCTGCACGCGCGCGACGGTCGTCTTCGCCTTGTCCGGGAGTTCGCCGTAGATGCCGTCGACCAACAGTTCTGTGAAGCCCAAGACTGAATTAAGCGGTGTCCTGAGCTCGTGGCTCATATTCGCGAGGAACTGGGACTTGTGGCGGCTAGCTGCCTCCAGCTCCCGGCCTTTCTCCTCGATCTCGCGGAACAGCTTGGCATTCTGGATCGCGAGCACCGATTGGGCTGCGAAGGTCTCCAGCAGGTGGACAACTTGCTCATGGAAGACACCTGGCTTTTGGCGCCTGACGACCAGGGCACCGACGATCTTGTTGGGCCTCAGCAACGGAACGATCAGGATACTGCGATAACCGGCTTGGACGACCGTCTTTCTTACAAGCAAGGATGAGGTCTCCTCGCTGAGGTCGGGAAACTGCACTGGCATGCAGCGCCCGGGTGCGTCGCCGATCCCCATATCGGCCAGCTCGATCGTCTGGTGTGAGACTGCGGCTATAAGCTCATCGCTCATACCGAAGTTTGCGCGCGGACGGAATTGCTGCCGCGTGCTGTTGAACACGTAGATGGTGCCAGCGTCCGTCTCCGACAACTGGACCGCTTTGGCGACGATCGTTTTCAGCACCGTGTCGAGATCCAGCGTCGAATTGACCGCCTTGCTCACCTCACCCAGCGCCTCGAGCTCACCAACAGACGCGGCAAGCTCGCGCGTTCGTGACTGCACCGCCTCGAAGAGCCGCGCATTCTCGATGGCGATCACCGCCTGGTCGGCGAATGTCTCGACGAGCGCGATCTCCTTGGGATTGAAAGATTGCGGCTCAACCCTCGTCATGACGAATACGCCAACGAGATCACCTTCCCGCAACAGCGGGGCAGCGAGGACGGTGCGGAATCCGCCTGCCTCAGCGATCAGGGCAACGCGGTAGTCCGGATCGGCGGTCACGTCTTCGATTTGCACGATCCGCCGCTCTTCGATTACGCGCCCTACGGCGGAGCCCCGGCCTGCGGCAAGCGCTGGAAGTGGATTGGCGTCGACATAAGCGCGGAAACTGGGCGGGTAGCCATGCGTCGACACGTAGCGGAACGCGCCGTCCAGCAACTGCACGATACCACCCTTGTCGGCACGGCAGAGCCTGACAGCCGATTCCACCAACGTATCGAGCACAACCTGCAGATCGAAGGTAGAGCGGCTGATAACCTTCAGAACGTCTGCAGTGGCTGTCTGCTGCTGAAGGGCCTCGTCGAGCTGCTGGGTGCGCGTCTCAATCTCCTGATACAGGCGCCCCAGCTGGTCGGAGGTCTGGTTGACGTTAGCGGCGAGCACTCCAAGTTCGTCGCGATTGGCGACGGCAACGTGTTGGGCGAAGTCGCCGGCCGCTATCTGACTGAGACGCGTCTCGATCTTCTTGACCGGTTCGATCAACGACCAGGAGATGATGTAGCCAAGCGCAAGCGCGAGCAGGATGCTGCCCACAGCAAAAGCGACCACGATCAGTCGAGAGGTGCCGTACGCCCCCTCGCTCGCTTCGATGGCCGCGACCATGTCGGCTTCGGCCATGTTGACCAGCTGGTTCGTCAGCCGCTCGAGTCGGTCGGCCGACGGCATGATCTCATCCAGCTGAACCTTGCGCGCCTCCGCCGTGCGACCGGCGCGGAAGAGCTCCGCGACATGCGTCACGCCGGCCGCAAGCCGTTCGTACTCCTGTCGGACCTGGCCCAGCACCTCCGCCTCAGTTTCAGCGACGAACTCCATGCGGTCGAGGTCGTAGCCAAACTGGTTGAGCTGGCGCAGCGCCCCATCCAGCATCCGGTCGTCCTGAAGCAACAGGGCGGTGGAGATGCCGTAGAGCTGGGTGGTCGTATCGTGCTGCACCTGGCGATAGGCCGCGATCCTGCGCTGCAGCTTGATCAGCTCGTTTGTTTGATCATTGACCCCACTCAGCACCTGCAACCCGACGGCCCCGAGCACGATCAACAGGCCGACGATCGACAGGAACGCGATCAAGAGCTTGGTCTGGACGCGCGCCGGCAGCCGGGCAACCCAGCCGACTAGCCAGTTCGTTATGTTACTTGGATTCGTCCAAGAGGCTGAGAAGGTCACCCCGGAACTCCTCTAGGTCGAACCGAACGCCAAGATACTGTACGCGCAACATGCCCTTGGGGTCTATGAGCGACGTCAGCAACGTGTGGTCGACGTCACCATCCGCCGTTTTCTTCGCGATGACGCCGTATTTCCGTCCAACCTCATGGACAACCGCCGGATCACCGGTAAGGAACGACCAGCCTTTCAGATCGGCGCCAAAATTCTGCGCATATTCCTTCAACACGTCGGGCGTATCCCGCTCTGGGTCGACCGTGATCGAAATGAAGTCGATCTTCGACCCGAACGCAGAGCCTAGCTTCTCCTGCACACTGGCCATATGGGCGGTCAGCATCGGGCAGACGTCGGTGCAGTACGTATACATGAATGCAACGGCGACCACCTTGCCGCGAAAGTCGTGCAGCGACACGCGTACACCGTCCTGCGAGGTCAGGGTAAAGTCCGGCGCTGCTCCGATCGTCGGCAGGCGCAGGTCGTGCGCCGCGTCATGCGCAAGTGCCGGCCAAGGGGCAAGAAATGCCAGTGCCAATGCGCATGCCGGCCAGCCCGTCACGTCTTCAACTCGCGCTTGACCTCGTTGAAGAACTGCCAATCGGTGCCATTCGCGATGATCTCGTTCGGGTTCGACTTGACGATGCCGGCTTCATGCAACCGTAACGAGAAGAATCGGACCGTATCCTCGGGATCGAAGTCGCGCCAATCGGAGTATGGGAGCTCGCGGAGCGACTGCACGGCGTAGTCGTATTGTTCGGTGTGTCCGCCATCCACCAAGAGGCGTGCCACCCGTTCCGGTTCGGCCGCGCAGATATCGGCCGATTTGATGATGGCCCGGATGACGCGCTTGGTGGCAACTGGATTTTTCTCGGCATACGCGGCGTTGACCGCCAGCATGCAGCAGTAATATTGCGACCACGGCCGGTCCTTGGAACTGTCGAGGATGACGTGGCCGACTTTGCGGGTGCGCAGGTCCTGAGCCTCAGGCGGAAAAGCCAGGAAGGCGTCGACCTTGCCCTCGGCGAAGAGCTCCGCCGGCTTTGCCTCGCCGACGATCCATTCGATGTCGCGTTGCGGATCGAGGCCGACATAGGTCGCCATGGCACTGACGAAGATATGCGGATCCGACGATAGATTGCCGCCGACGCCGACTTTGCGGCCCTTGAGATCTGTGATGCTCTTGATGTTCTCGCGTCCGAACAACTCGTAGCAGCCGACATGGACTCCGGAGATCACCTTGATCGGGGCGCCAGTGTCGACCGGAATGATTAGGGCCGTGGCAAAGTCAATGCCGAAGTCGATGTCGCCGCGCGCCAGCATCTCGGTCTGGGCGATACCGGCCTCGGCGGCCACGAAGCCGAAATCTGAGAACCCCTCTGCGCGGATCAGATCCTCTGCGACGTACTGCGGAGCGATGCAGATACCAGGCGCTGCCGCAAAGCGGGCGATCGTGGTTTCAGGTGCCGCTTCGGCTGCTACCGCATTGCGGCCGTTGGCAAGGCCTGCTGCAGCGAGCGCAGACAAGCCTGTGAGGAAACGGCGACGGTTCTGGACAATCTGCACGAGTTTCTCCTCCCTTAAACAGGCATGGCGTGTCGGCGAGCGGTTTACGTCTTCAGCTCGCGCTTCAGCTCGATAAGGAAGCGCCAGTCCGTTCCGTCGGCGATGATCTGTTGTGGGCTGGACCTGATCATGCCGGTCTCCTGCATGCGCAGTGTGTAGAACCGCAGGGAGTCTTCAGGGTCGAATTCCCGCCAGCGGTCGTACCGGAT
>NZ_JAMYSY010000052.1:0-39087 GCF_040322175.1 Mesorhizobium sp. M0185
TCTTCGGGAAGGGCGCTCGCTGCGCGGTTCCGGCAAGGCCGGTCTTCATCATCGCCAACGCGGCGAAGGTCTTCTGTCACGCTATATAGGAACGGAGTGCGTCAAAATTCAGGGCGAGCGCTAAATGTAGTATCTGAGTTGCAGAAAGGACACGTTTAGGCGAGTATCGACTAAAGCACGAAACCTTCTATCGGGGGAATGGATGTCCGCAGAAAACGAGTTGGCTGGCATCACGACTGATATTGGCAAGATTTTCGGAAAGATCACTATCAATGAATTGCCGACACAACTTTATGCCCCGCGGCTAAAGCGGCTGGCGATTGAGGCCAATGCAATTCTGGATTCGCATTTTGGGCTAGCCAATTCAGGGGCCTGCAACCGGCTCGGTTGAAGCCGATGGTCGGGATGATGCTGAGGACCACTTTCTGGCTGAAGAGTTTGCCGAGATCGATGCTGTCCTGGCGCGCTCGTCAAAGCTCCTGAGTGGCGCCGACGTGCCGGCGAGGGCACAGCGTTCGGACGACCGGCCGGACCTGATCTACGATCTCGACTGGAATGAAGAAGAACGGCTGGCCGAATGGCAGGCCGTCATCGCCGAACGCGAGACCTGCCGGTCGTCCTGCGCGGCGCGATCCTCCTCGAGGCCTGGTCCGAAATCGAGGTGCTGCAGCATGCCGCCTGGCTCGGGCCGCTGCTGGAGGCCGCGCTGCTGCGGCGGGAGGGCCTTGCCGCCAACCATCTCGCCTGCCTGCATCTCGGCGCCAAAAACATTCCGCGCGAGCGGCGACGGGGGGGCGCATCGGCATCACCGCAGTGCTCCATACCTGGGGCTCGGCGATAACACACCATCCGCACGTGCACATGATCGTGCCGGGCGGTGGCATCTCGCCGGACGGAAGCCGGTGGATATCGTCACGTCCGGCCTTCCTGCTGCCGGTGCGCTGGTAGTCCCAGCCCCAAGGGTAGGTCTGGTTCGTCATAGGATCGTGGCGATCTCGCGGGTCTTGGAAGAATTGTGGCGCGTTCTGACCCATGCCCCGCAAGATCAGGCACTGCGCTGATGGATCCCGCCAATTTCGAGGACGGGCGGCAGCTCCAGTCGGTCGCCGAGATCAGGGCCGGCCTTGGCCCCATTTGAGGAGAGTGGCAGCGATGCTTCAATGACGGCTGAAACAGATTGCCGTAAAGCCGCACCACAGCATAAAGTTGACCAAGGGCCGCACCGCGGCCTGATCAGGTCAAATCGTGGCGTGGTCATGGTCCGCGACCGAACTGGTCTCATCACCTTGGCAAACAGCTCATATGACCAGCCCGAGGCGGTATGCCCGCCTGGTGGGTGAGCCGGCGTCGGCATGATCTCAGGGCAATGACCGCTTCACTCCTCACCGGCTTGGCAGGATGGGAAAAGTTTTTTAAGCCGGCTGGCGCAGCCACTGCCGGTCGAAGGTCTCGAGGATGGCGTGGAACTCGGCAGGCGGGATCTGGCTGGGGCCGCCGTCGCGCCTGTCTCCGATGAGGAATTGCGCGAGCTGCCGGTCGACCGCTTCCGGCCGCTCGATGATGAGGCCGAGCGCTGCCAGGTCCTCGGCGATCGATCTGTCAGACGAGAGATATCCGCCCCATGCCTCGGGCGCCGGATCGTGCAAGCGCACGATCAGTATTCTGGTCAGCGAAGGCTTTGGCTCCGGGCCGATGATGGCACCGCCACACATATAGCCGCCGAGCACGCTTCCCGGCTGCGACTGCGGGAACAGGCAGAAGAAGAAGTGGGCGTCGCCGTCGGTCTCCTTCAGATGCACATAGAGGCCGCGTTTTGCCAGCGAGACCTGCCCGCTGATCAGCAGTTGGCCGGTTGGCAATATCTCTCGATGGGAGGCGGTCAGGCCGTGCCCCTCCGGCCCGGCTTTTTATCGACAGACTGCCCCTGATCAGCTGGCCGTGATGATAGGGCGACAGAGCCTGCGAATAACACGCGTAGGCTCCGGCCAGGGCGGCGCCAACGCTTCGGTTCTCATGCGCGGAGGTCTTCGGTGGTCCACCGGCGCGGCGCTCCAGTTCGGCCATGCCGATGCCGTGGCGGGCGCAGATTGCCGCCGTAAAGGCTGGGAGGTCGCTCTCGGCAATCCAGGCGCCGGGCTGCTCCAGGCCAAGAAGCTTCGACCAGTCATCATAGACGCTGAGCTCGCGCGGCTGCGCGCGACCCTGCAACCATTTGTCAGCGCGCCCGAGATCGAACGCCGTTTTCGGGTTGATAGCCCGGAATGCCGCCGGAGCGCGTGGGAGCGGAATGTGCTGTGCTGCCAAATGGCGTCGCGAACGCGCGGCTCTGCCAATTCGAGCAGCACCGCAGTAACCCCGCCGATGAACAGCGCAATAGGATTCTTGAAAATACGCCAGGACACCGAGTTGGGCGGTAACAGCGCCGGCTCGCCTTGCGGGATCAAGAAGTCCATCTGAGATCCGAGCCGCTGGCGCATGAACGAGTGCCCAAGAGTATCCACACGACGCTCAAGCGGGCGAGGCAGAGGAATGATGCCCGAGTTGCCAAACATGGTACGCCTCCAACTCCTGGGAACAAAAAGCGTTAGACCTGTGGCTAGCGGATGCAATATGCACGAACGTCTTTGGTCTTCCCGTCGTTCCAAATCCCAGTTCGAGGGCGGCGTCCTGTCCGACAAGCGGGCGCTGCGCACGAGCGGGCATCGGCTACCATGGGTCCTTTCATCCTGATGCGATTACGATTCGGTCGGGCGCGCCAATAGCTGCTCCCGTCACGAAGACTGCGGAGACACGGGGTGGGTATGAGCGTAGCGCGTATGCAGGACTGGACGCAGGATTGGCGTCGCGGAGGGCCGCTTTGCGCCTAACGACGGCCATAGGGGCGTCTTTTGCCTCCGCTCGGAAGCAGACGCCGGAGAACAACCAATAGTCAATACCGAAGCTGGAGCCTGAGCCAAAGAGATGCCCGAGGAGCGTACAGCAACTAAGACGCCTGCCAAATCGTCCCGTCGGGCTGCTATCGGTCCGATACCGTCGGCTAGCGCGCACCCTTTTTAGAGCTTGGATAGGTTTTGCCGATATCTATCGGTAAAAGGAGCCGGAAAGTCATGACCGAGATCTGGCACTCACTCCTCGCCAATCTTGCCCTCGTCTCCATCCTGGTCGTCGCTTGGGACCTTGTGGCGGATTTCACGGGGCGTCTCCCGCAGCGGGTACAGTCGCTGCTTCTCGGCTTGGTCATGTGCGCGGGCGCGATCATTTCCATGGCGACGGCTCTGTCCGTCTCCGGCTTCGTCGTCGATCTGCGGGCCGCTTTTGTCGGAGCCGCCGCGTTCTTCGGCGGGTGGCCGGCGTTGTTCATCGCCACCGCCGGCTCCATTGCCTATCGCCTCTATCTTGGCGGGCAGGGTGCCAGCGTCGGCATCGTGAGCATCCTGATCACCGCCGTCGTCGGTCTGGCATGGCACCACATCGTGGCGGCCCGGTCGCGCACCATGTTCGACATACTTGGCCTGGGCGTGTCGGTCGCGCTTGCCGGGCTGATCACCCTTCTGATCATCCCCCCGCAAGTCGTCGCCGGCTTTGTGCAGCAGAGCACGCTCCCGTCGCTGGTGTTCCGTTTCCTCAGCACCTTCATCATCGGCGTTCTGCTCGATCGCCAGCAGCGGCGGCGTGATCTCGCCATGTCCAACATGATCTACCGGGCCATGGTCCGCGAGCTGCCGGATAGCCTCAACATGAAGGATGTCGACGGCCGCTTCATCGCGGCCAATCCAGCCACCGCCGAACTGGTGCGCGCCGCCTCGGTCGAGGACCTTATCGGCAAGACGGATTTCGATTTCTACCCCAAGGACGTGGCCAAGCGCTTCAGGCAGGATGAAACGGGCGCGCTGGAGGCCGGGCAGACATTGCGCATCGACCAGCCCGCTCTCCTACCGGACGGCAGGCAGGGCTGGCTTTACACGCTGAAAACGCCTTTCCGCGACGAGGCCGGCAAGATCGCCGGCGTCATCACCTACAACCGCGACATCACCGAGCAGAAGCGCACCGCCCAGCTCAAGAACGATTTCATTTCCACGGTCAGCCACGAATTGCGGACCCCATTGACCTCCATCCGCGGCTCGCTTGGTCTGATCGCGGCCGGCGTGGCGGGCGAACTGCCGCCCAAGGCCGCCAATCTCGTCAACATCGCCCACACCAATAGCGAAAGGCTGGTTCTTCTCATCAACGACATCCTGGATATGGAGAAGATCGAATCAGGCGTGATCACCTTCAAGATCAAGCAGATGCCTGTCCGTCAGGTCCTGGAGCAGGCCATTGCCGCCAGTTCCAACTACATGGCCGACAGTCGGATCAGGATCGTTCTGGTCGACGATGCCCCGCGCGCCGAGGCCAACATCGATCCGGATCGCCTGCATCAGGTGATGGCGAACCTGCTGTCGAATGCGATCAAGTTCTCGCACACCGATGGCACCGTCACGGTGAAACTCCAGCGTCATGACCGCGACATGCTGCGCATCTCCGTGGTGGACCAGGGCGCCGGCATCCCCGAGGCGTTCCGCAGCCGCCTATTCGGCAAGTTCGAGCAGGCGGACGCCTCCAGCACGCGTAAGATAGGCGGCACCGGCCTGGGCTTGAGCATCGTCAAGGCTATCGCCGAAAAGCTGGGCGGCGCCGTTTCCTTCGAAACCGAGGAAGGCAAGGGAACAGCGTTTCACGTCGAGCTTCCCGAAGCGCACAGGCAGGCCGAGAAGCCGGTTTTGGTCGAGCGCCGGGCGCGCAAGCGCGATGGCCGCCTGCGTGTCCTCATCTGCGAGGACGAGCCCGACGTCGCTGCGGTGATCGCAGCACTTCTCGATGCTGAAGGCTTTTCCAGCGACGTCGCGCCCGATATCGACACCGCCAAGGCGCTCCTGAGCTCCCGCGACTACGTGGCGCTGACGCTCGACATCAAGCTAGCGGAGGAATCCGGCATCAAGCTCTTCTACGAGATCAGGGCATCACCGGCCAATTCCGACATTGCGGTCATCGTCATCTCCGCTGTCGCCGACGAGGCCAGGCGCTCGCTGAACGGCAGCGCCGTCGGCATCGTCGACTGGCTGGAGAAGCCGGTGGATTCGAAACGGCTTCACGCCGCTCTCGCCAAGATCGTCGGCCGCAGGATCGAGCCGAAGCCGCAGATTCTGCATGTCGAAGACGATGAGGGCGTGCTTGCGGTGATGTCGGAGGGGCTGGGTTCGAGCGTCTCGATCACATCCGCAAAGACGCTGCAGCAAGCCCGGCAGGCGGTCGCTCGCCATCGCTTCGACCTGGTCATCTTGGACATCGCACTTCCCGACGGATCTGGCCTCGACCTCCTCGTCGATCTGCCGCTCGAGACCGCGGTCATCGTGTTTTCGGCGGCGGAACTCGACCAGAAACTCGGCGACCGGGTGCAGGCGATCATGACCAAGACCAGGGCCTCCGAAATCGATGTCGCGAAGCTGGTCAGAAGCATGCTGATCGCTTCTCGCGACGGCAGCGCGCCGACCCCTGGCAAGGAGTGACGATGATGCCGGCAAGGATCCTGTATGTGGATGACGAGAACGATATCCGCGAAATCGCCCAGATGTCGCTCGAGCTCGATCCGGAATTCGAGGTGCGATCCTGCTCTTCGGGCATCGAGGCGCTAACCGATGCCGCCGATTGGCAGCCCGACCTCATCCTGCTCGATGTGATGATGCCGGATATGGATGGGCCTGAAACGCTGAGGCGCCTGGCCGATTCGCCGCTGACGGCCTCAATCCCCGTGGTGTTCATCACGGCGCGCACCCAGACGCATGAGGTGGAGCGCTATCTCGCCATGGGAGCCGTAGGGGTTATCGCCAAACCCTTCGATCCGCTGGCGCTTGCAGGTGAAGTGAGGAAGCTGCTCCCGCAGCGCGATGGCCCGGCCTAGACGCGCCAGGGGAAGGCGGCGGCAAGAAGCTGTCGGCAAGCGCGGTTTGCCGTTTGCGGCTCCTATACCATGGGCCGATATTCATCTAGTGATTGTATCGAAATGCAACCGTCGCGAATCAGCTTTATCTATGATCGCGCGGCGTTGGCGGGCGCGGGGAAAGCTGCGCGGAATTTCTGGCATGGACCACTTTGGCGGATCTCGGTTCATGGGTTGATCACTCCGGGGGGCGACGGAACCGGAGCAGGACTGGTGGATGGAGCGAAAGCAAGAGTTCTGATCTGCGATGATGATCCCTTGTTGCTCGAGCTGATGGAATTCAGGTTGAGGGCGAAAGGATACGAGGTCATCAAGGCGGTGGACGGGGCCGAAGCGCTGGCGAAGGCGGAGCAGGACCGCCCCGACATCATTGTGCTCGACGCGATGATGCCCAAGGCCGACGGCCTGGAGGTACTGGCCCGCCTCAAAGCCGATCCGGCTCTGTCGGAAACTCCAGTGATCATGCTGACCGCCCGCAAGGCTGAAAGGGACATTGTCTCGGCCCTTGAGAAAGGAGCCGACGACTACCTGGTGAAGCCATTCATCCCCGAGGAGCTTCTGGCCCGGCTCGCGCGTCTGATCTCGCGCAAGAGCGGGAAACGCTGATGAGGCGCAGCCGGCGCGCAGCTCTGGCCGTATGCCTGATCCTGGCGATCGCCGCGCCTCCCGGCGCCGCGCTGGCGCAGACGGTCGACGAGCTCTACGCGTCCGGCGTCAAGGCCAGGCAAGCGCAGCATTTCGACGAGGCGGCGGACCTTTTCCGGCGCGCGCTGGCGCTCAAGCCCGACAATGCCGACGCCCTGGTGCAACTCGGCTTCGCCGAGCTCGGCCGCGACAATCTGCCGGCCGCCCGGCAGGCCTTTTCCAGGGCGCTGTCCCTTGCCGCGACCTATCGGGACGCCAGCTTCGGCATGGCCGAGGTCGAGTTCCGCTCCGGCAATCCGGATGCCGCGCTGCCGCTCGCCGAGAAGGTCGCGCAGGCCGATCCCGGCAATGCCGACGCCGCAGCGCTTGTCGAGAACATCCGCAAGGCGAAGCAGGCTGCCGGCAGTGAGGCGAAACGGGCTCCCGCGGTTCCGGCGCGGGCAAAGGAACCGGCCAGCCGGCGGCCCGATCCCTTCGCCGGCCTGATGGAGCAGGGCAGGCGCCTGCGGGCGGCGGGAAAGCTGCCCGAAGCGGAGACGGTCTATCGCCGGGCGCTGAGGCAGGCGCCGAAGAACACCGACATCCTGGTCGCCCTTGGCCTTGTCGTCGGCTCCAGCCGGCGCTTCGACGAGGCGGGGCATTTCTTCGACCGCGCGCTTGCAATCAAGCCCGGCCTTCTCGACGCGCGGCTTGGCAAGGTGCGCCTGGCGATCTGGCAGGGCGATGCGCCGCGCGCCCGGGCGCTGGTCGACGGCGTGCTTGCCTCGGCGCCGGACAATGTCGAGGGGCTCGACCTGGATGCGAGAATTGCTCTGCTCGAGGTCGACTACAGGCGCGCCAGGCAGTCGTTTCAGCGCGTGCTTGCGGCCGATCCGCGCAACGCCGACGCGCTGGTCGGGCTCGGCGATGTGCGCCGCGCCGAGGGTGACGACGACGCCGCGCGGGAAGCCTATCGCCAAGCGCTCGCCATCGAGCCAGGTTCTGCCGATGTCGAGCAAAGGCTGGCCGTGCCGCCGCCGCGCAAATGGCGACTCGACCTCGGCGGCGAGGTGAGCGATCTCACCGATGGTCTCGGCGACTGGACCGACAGTTCGGCCGGCCTTGCCTATCGGCTGTCGCCGCGCACGACGATTTCCGGCCGTGCGCGGCTGGCCACCCGCTTTGGCCACACCGACGTCCAGGTCGAGGGCCGCATCGATCAGGCCTTCTCGCCGGCATTCTCCGCCTATGCTTTGGCGGCGTCGACGCCGGAAGCCGACTTCCTGGCGCGCTATTCGATCGGCGCCGGCGCTTCGTGGCAGCTCGTGGCGCCGGCAAAGGCGTTCGGCCCGTTGTCTCTGAACATCGACGCCCGCTACGACAATTTCGCCAACACAAATGTCACCAGCATCTCGCCCTGGGTGCAAGGTTATGTCCTCGACGGCCGCCTTGGGCTTTCCGCCCGCTGGGTGCATGTGCAGGACGATGTCGGCACGCGCGCGAACGGCTATGTGCTTCGCGCCGACCTTGCGGTGACACAGCGCTTCAATTTGTTCGGCGGCTACGCGGACGCCCCCGAAATCTCCAACGGCACGCTGGTGCCGACGCGCACCGTCTTCGGCGGCATTTCCTGGGACGTCAGCGACCCGCTGACGCTGCGCGCCAGCATCGCGCATGAGCAACGCCCGACATTCGACCGAAGCATATTCGGGCTCGGACTGACCGCGCGGTTCTGACCATGTGGTACATCTGGGATCTATCCATATTGCTCACCGCTCTTTCCCTGGTAATCATGCTGTTCCTGATCGCGCGCCGCGTGCTGCAGGAGCGCTGGGGCAGGGCTGGGGCCGACCAGCGGCGCCAGCTTCTGAAGGCGCTGATCGCCTTCACCGAAAACCGCGACCGCGAAGTCCTGAAGGCAGCGGTGCTCGTGGTCCCGGCGGGCGTGGCGATCAATGCCGGGTTCGAGTTCATTTCGCTGCTGCGCGGCGAGGAGCATGACGACGTCCTTTCCGCCTTCAACGAATGCGGCCTGCCGGCCCTTGTCGGCAGGCAGCTGGAAAAAGGCAACGTGGCCGATCGCATACACGCGGCCGAGATGCTGGCGGCGCTGCGTTCGGAAGGTGCGGTGGCAAGCCTGCTTTCGGCGCTCGACCACGACCGTTCGCGCGAGGTCAGGATCGCCGTCGCCATCGCGCTCTGCGATCTCGGCAGCCTGCCGCCGCTCGGCATTGCGCTGCGCAAGATCGGCGTGGCGGGGCAGCGCTCGCGGCGCCTGATCGAGCTTTTCAGGCGCTTTCCGCCGGCGCGCCTCCACCAGCTCGCGGACCATGCCGCGCGTGTTGACGCCGTGCCCTTCATTCGAGCGGCCGCGATCGACGCGCTTGCCCGCGCCGGCGGCTTTCGCTTCGCCGATTTCTTCGCCCGCCTGGCCGGCGACGCATCGCCCGAGATTGCCGCCGCGGCGCTGCGCGCGCTCGGCCTCACAGGACACGCCGACGCGCCGGCGATCCTGGCGACCGCAATGGCAAACGGCAACTGGGACGTGCGCAGCGCCGCCGCCGATGCCGCTGGCCGGCTCGGCCTGTCTGAACTCGCCCCGCCACTGGCCAGGCTGATGGACGATGAGGCGTGGAACGTGCGCTATGCCGCCGCCAATGCGCTGCGCTCCTTCGGCCAGCCGGGAGAGCGGCTGCTGCGCGACATTTCCGACAGCGAGGTCTCGCGCAGCCAGCGCACCGCCTCGCTCGTTCTTGCCGAGGGGCCGGCCTTATGATCGCCGACTGGAGCCACGAGATCGTTCTTGCCGCCACCATCCTGTCTTGGTTCATCATCGGGGCGGGGCTGGCGCAGACGATGATCTATTTCCTGCAGCTCGCCGTCGCAGGCTATGCGCTTTCCAAGCGCCCGCCGGTGGCGCGCTCGGCGCTGCTCTGGCACCGTTATGGCGACCTCGCGCCGCCGATCGCGCTGCTGGTGCCCGCCTATAACGAGGCGTTGAACGTGGTAGAGAGCGTCCATTCCATGCTCGCGCTCCAATATCCTAATTTCGAGGTGATCGTCATCAATGACGGCTCGAAGGACCAGACGCTGCAGCGCCTGATCGAGGCCTTCAGGCTGGTGAAGTTCCATCGGCCCTATGAGGAGGCGCTCGCGCACAAGCCGATCCGCGGCCTCTATTCCTCGCCGACGACCGAGCGGCTGTTCGTGGTCGACAAGGAGAATGGCGGCAAGGCCGACGCCCAGAACGCCGGCATCAATGTCTGCCGCGCGCCGCTCTTCTGCGCGATCGACGGCGACTCCATCCTCGAGCCCGATGCGCTGATGCGCGCCGCTCAGCCTTTCATCGACGACCCCGAGCGCACCATCGCCGTCGGCGGCACGATCCGAATCGCCAACGGCTCGAAAATCGAAGCGGGCAGGGTGCGCGAGATCCATCTGCCGCGCCGCCTGCTGCCGCTGCTCCAGGTGGTCGAATATCTGCGCGCCTTCCTCATGGCGCGGCTTGCCTGGAGCCGCATCAACACGCTGATGCTGGTCTCCGGCGCTTTCGGCGTGTTCCGCCGCGCAGAAGTGGTGGCGGTGGGCGGCTTCACCAGAGGTTCGATGGGCGAGGACCTGGACCTCGTCATCAAGCTGCACCGCCATATGCGCGACGCTAGGCGCAAATACCGCATTCAGTTCATTCCGGAACCGGTGTGCTGGACGGAGGCGCCGGAAACGCTGAGAGTTCTGGCAAGGCAGCGGACGCGCTGGCAGCGCGGCGCGCTCGAATGCTTCTTCCGCCACCGCGCCATGCTCTTCAATCCGCGCTATGGCCGCGTCGGCTTCCTCGGCTTCGGCCACATCTTGATTGCCGACGTGCTGGGGCCCGTGGCGGAGGTGCTGGGCTACATCCTGATCCCGGCCTTCTGGCTGCTCGGCATCCTGTCGGCCGAATATCTTTTGGCCTTCACCTCGCTCATCTTCACCTATGGCGTTTGCGTCAGCGTATGCTCCCTCATCCTCGAAGAGGCCGAGCTCCAGCGCTTCCCGCGCGCCCGGGACCTGGCCGTGCTGACGGCGGTCGCCGTGATCGAGAATTTTGGCTATCGCCAGCTCAACAATTTCTGGCGCCTGAGGGGCTGGTGGCAATTCTTGCGGGCAGACCAGAACTGGGGCGAGATGACCAGGACCGGCCTTTCCGGCGCCAAGAAATAGGCATGGCCGGACGCATCATTGCAGCGTCCGCTCGATCTCCGCAATTAGGGCATGGAGCGCGGCTTCGGCCGCCCCTTCATCCCCATTCTCGATCAGCAGCGTCTCCAGCGCGGACGCCCGCGCGCTGATCTCCCCAAACCCGAACGTACCCGCCGCCCCCGCCAGCGAGTGGGCGATACTAACCATTGCATCGCGGGTGGGCGGGGCATCGCCTTGACGTGCAATGGCCTTCAGCTCCGCGAGCTGATCGGCGCATCGGACAAGGAAACGCTGCCGGAGAGGGGCGAAAGGATCGTTTGAAATGAGGTGGCGCTCCTCCTGGATCGTTTCGGCGGGTATTCAAGCAGAAAGCGGCTTGGGTCGAAACGGACTGCTTGTCGCGCATGATCTCCAGGGCAACGGCCTTCTCATACACCATCAACCACGACGGGATCTCGTCCCTCCGACTTAGCACGGAATAGTGCCAGGCCGGCGGCTTTGACGAGATCATTCAGGCTCTCGTTCTCGTTGGGTACCGTTGTAGCGACGCCAACGCTGGTCACTCTGCCGCAATCGTGCGGAATGTTCAGATCTCGCACGCTTTGGACGAGCCGGAAGGCTATTTCGTTCGCATGTTCCATTGAAGCGTCAACCAACACGATCACAAACTCTTCGCCCCCATATCGTGCAGCCAGGTCGTTGGAGCGACCAGCGCCAGTTTGGATTGCGCGGGCAATTTGTTTGAGCACCTCGGCTAGCCGGCTGTAGCCGACCACATCCGAGACCAGGATCGCTGCTATTTTGCGGGTCGCACTCATCTCGTGCTCCCTCCATCCAGCCATCCAGTCTGGCACTACTGCCGACCAGGCGCGCTGTCTCACTGCTTCGAAGTCGCATAAAAGGCAGTGCGGAATGCACAAAGCAGCAGGAGAAGGGGGCTCCGTTCATAACGCGTAGGCCCCGCTAACACCGGCTGAGTCCGCAATTCAGCCAATCCGGCCGTTTCTGCCAAGCCAGCGCAGGCACCTTGCGGTTCGTTTCGCGCCGGTTATAAGGCCGGCGCCCTCGCCGGCTTCGTAGGGCACTTGGTGACGGGAGGTAGGTTGCCAGCCGCGTAAGCCTATACCAGTTCTTCCCGGGCCTTCTCGACGGCAGCTTGCGGCGTGTACATGTCGATCAACGCAGGGGTGCCCGACATGGTCGCTGGTAGCCTTCCGCTCGCAAGGCGACAGTGTATGGCCGCCGGCGCGTTCAGATAAGCCGCAGCCGCCGCTTTCGTCCTGTGTGGCCTCTTGCCGCCGCGTGGCTTGTTGGTGACATACGCGGGCCGCTGCTCGTACCAGCAGCGTCGGTGTAGGTAACAAGCATGCCGCCTTCGGCCTTCTTGCGAGCGCCGGGCTTTGTGTAGAAGTGCATGCCAGCAATTTCGGCCACATGGCCATCAAAGTCCGGTCTCATGCTACGCCCTTCAGGAGGCGACAACATTCCGCAAGCACAGCACATCACTCAGCCTAGCGGCTCGCTCCATCCCGTGCGCGGCCCTTCAATCCAGCCCAACGCCCCGGCATATGTCACGCTCTGACGGCCGTATCTGATGCAGAACCTCCGGCCACACTTCGTCGAGCCCATCCTATGCCGGCTCCACCATAGTTTCAGACGTCACCTCGTCGCCTGGCACGTCATGCGTCTCGGCGTCGTCGGGATTGGCGTCTCGCGGGTTAAGATAACCCTGCGCGCCTTCCGTACGCGTTTGGCCGGTGGTGTCGGGGATCTCTTGCAGCACGGCAAGCGCTGCGGCTGGATCTTCTTTGGCCGGCCAGTGCACCGCACGCATGCCGCCGCGGAAACGAGTGTTGTCATTGTCGGCACGGAGGGCGCCGGTGAATTCCCCAGGTTTGAATTCCGGCTGCCAGGCCGGGTAGTCCCATGATGCGATGCGCGGAGCGGGTAAAGAATAAATCCGAAGGAGGCGGGCGAGCACCCCTATGCCACCTTTCTTTCTCGCCATCTCGCTCGTTATTAATCTTGCCCTTTCGTAGGAGGGCTGTGTGGTGTTGGAAACAGGTGAGCAGCAATATTATCGGCAGCTTGGCGGCATGAAGAAATCTTAAAAAATGCACTCCGAGATACGTTTCTGGATGTGAAGCTAACGACAATCTTCAATTTGATTCGTATAGAATCGCGTGTTGTGAACGCGTAGTTGAGGAGCCCCCGAAATGAACGCAAAGCTCAAAAGCGAAGCCCGTCGCAAGGTAATTCTTCATGGACACCTTAATAACAACCGTTGAAAGATATTGCGACCAAGATCGGATGCTCACTGGCGAGTTTAAGAGTCAGCGCCAGTAAACTCAGTTGCACTCGAACCCCGACGGAGGCGGCGGAATTTCGGCGTGGCTTTCATATGCCGGAACACAAACGGGAAGAAATCTCGCGATTGCGGCGCAAATTCTGGGAATCTTAACAGTGTAATCATCAGATATCGAGTTAGGTTATTACGGACGGATACTATCACTTGAAGACTTTCTGCAGATCACGAGTAGCTTTATTGGGTAGGGGTAGAAAATGACTCTGATCGATAGACATAGTGATCCTGTTTCGGGTAGCCGATACATTGCGACAACGACCAAGTATAACCATGAGGCGCATACGACGCGGCCCTCTTATATTTTTCCTCCAGATCGTGCATCGGGCGCAGGGGTCGGGGAGCCAAGAGCACGCAGCCTGGAATCCATAACCGGCATGCTTGATCGCATCGGCTGCGGCTATCTCGTGCTGAACCGCGAGAGGAAAGTGCTCGAATGGAACGCAGCCGCTCAAACCACGCTGGAACGCCAGGGAGAAGTGGCCGATACGGCCAGCGGTCTTTCCGTGGCTTTGAGGCGGCTGCTCGCGAATGTTCCGGCCCATTTCCTGCCGGGCTCATTATCGTGGGTGGTGATCCGCAGCAACGGCGACAGGCCGGTGATATTGAACGAGAACGGGTTTATCGCTCCTGACGGAACGAGCATTGTGGCGTTACTGGATCGCGAGAACAGGTCGGGGCCAAATCCTCAGACACTGCAAAAGATGTTTGGTTTGACGAGCGCGGAAACGCACTTGGCGTTGCGCTTGGCTCAGGGCGACGCGCCGCTGGAGATCGCCCGCAGTTGGCGCCTCAGCCGCACCACGATCCGCTCCCAGCTTGCCTCGCTGTTCGCCAAGACCGAAACGAAACGTCAGGCCGAACTGGTGGCTCTTCTTGGGCGCATTTCAGTCTTGCCATAAGGGCCGTCGTTTGGATCCATCTCAGCAGACAGCCAATCCCGAAACGCTTTGATTTTCCGCTGGGCGATGGCGCGGGGCGGGCAGAGGAGCATGAATCTCGAAAAGAGAGTCACTCGCAGGCACCAAAGCCGCAATGGCGTCTACGGACAAGCACACAGGCAGGAGGTTGATAGCTACTGCTGTGCTTGGGGTCGCCTACTTCGTAGCCTATCCATATTCCCCTGGTTGATGCGCCTCATCGGCATCGCGTTTGTAATTTGCGCCTTCTACCGCACGCAGAACCCTTAGATATCCGGCCTGTGGTTGCCCTATTATGCCCCCGGTCGCTTGTTCTTGACGTAGCCCAAAGCCTCGACGTGCGTCCCGTCGACATCTGTGACGAGCACAAGTTTCGGCGAGAATGCGCTGGTGCCGTCGGTGCCGACGACCTTGACTATCCGTCCGCTTTCCGGGTGGAGGCATCGAATTGGGTGGTTAGGGCGATCATGTCGTTTTCTATTTTCTCTGCTCAGATTGAACCGCCGGTTGTCACGTTGTGATTATGCTTTTGCCTGCCTTTCTGTGCCCCTCATAATGGGCAAAGAACCGGATTCAGAAGCATGCTCACAACGTAACAACGAGAGAAAATATATCTTCCACATGGCCATCAGCTCTTCTGGAAACGGCTTCATGAGATGTTCCGGGTCGGGGTCGTCAGCCAGGTCATGTAGTCTTCGGGCGTCAGAATCATCGGCATACGGTTGTGGATCGTCGCCATGAGCGGATTCGGCTCACAGGTCAGCAGCGTGAAGGTGCGGATGTTGTCGCCGGTAACGCGTCGCGCCAATCCTCC
Organism: Mesorhizobium sp. M0185; assembly: GCF_040322175.1. Lineage (NCBI taxonomy): Bacteria > Pseudomonadati > Pseudomonadota > Alphaproteobacteria > Hyphomicrobiales > Phyllobacteriaceae > Mesorhizobium > Mesorhizobium sp. M0185. The sequence goes on from NZ_JAMYSY010000052.1 coordinate 14,877, forward strand.
CAGAGCGCCGCCAAGGCGAACGGCTCGCCCGACTTCATCGCAATGGCATAGGGCTGTTTGTTCTTGCCGGTGCCGAAGATGTCCTTCCATTCAAAGAAGCCGTCGATCGGCATCAGCGCGGCGTGACTGATAGGCGGCTTTGAACATGCCGCGCTGCGCTTCGAGCCATGATAAACGTGGTCTGGATGGGCAGCCACAAGCATCAGAAGGGAGAAGCGCAGCGACGCATCATGTGGGATTGGATGTGTCAGTGAAAGAGACCGCCATTTGCATTGGACGAAACAGGCCAGATTTGCCGCCAGATTTGCCGCGAGATAAAGATGGCGAACCATCCGGAGGATCTGGCACGGGTGCTCAAGGAGCCCAGCTGGTGGGTTGAGCGGGTTGGGCTTGAAGCCGGGCCTTGTCGCAGTGGTTGTTCGAAGGCCGGCCAGGGCCGGCCTGCCGGTGATCTGCATCGAGACCCGCCACACCAAGGCATTTCCTTAAGGCCCAGGTGAACAAACCGACCGCAATGATGCCCGCGGCATTGCGCAGATGCGCAGATGATGCGAGTCAACCTGTTTCGCCCGGTGCATGTGAAAACCCTGACGAGCCAGAAGCGCCGGGCGCTGCTGACCGCCCGCAAGCTCTTGCAGGAAAAGGCCATTGCCGTTGAGAACGATCCCCGCGGCTTGCTACCGAACTTCGGAGCGGCTGCATCTCGCGTTCGAAGCCGCGCGGCTTGCATTCGGCGTACGGACACGCACATCGCGGATTCCTGCCTACATGCGTGAGCCGGTCGCGGGGCTGCTCGACAAGGGCTTTGCGAGGACGCTCGCGAAGTTGCTTGATCCCGGCAAGCGCGTGCCACTGCCGAAGTCGCCCTCGCCGTCGAGCGACACGATCTATCTCACGGTCGTGGACCGCGACTGCACGACGCCACACTTCTGACTGCGCAGCGACGGCTGATCGGCACAGGCGGCCCGACATCCCCCCAACCCGGACGCCTGCCGCCTGTGCCAGCCCCCAAGCCATTGCGAGCATCTGCGCACGTGGCCAAATTGTCGTTAGCCTCGCATCCGAATACTTATCCGGGCGTACATATCTCGCTCTTGCAGCGCTCTTGCACGCCGTCCTTTGGCTAATTTCGGACGACCTTCGTCAGTCCATCAAAAGCACCACAGCGGGGTGCAGCTTCTTCAGATTCGGCAATGATTTCGATTGCCAGGGTATGTCTGGCGTTCCACGCACGAGGAGTCGAACATCGGGATGCTTGCGCACCTCGATGGTAAATTTCGCGAGCAGGTTGATGCCGGAAGAGTTTAGAAAGTGAAGATCCTTAAGATTGAGCGTAATGGAAGCGGGATTACAGGCAAGAACACTGGTCGCCAACGCCGAGATAGGCGCACCGGCCTCGGAACTGGCAAGCCGCATTGCACCGTCGAAGAAAATTTCGCTTCCTTCAGTCCACACACGGTAGTCGTCTGTCTTGATTTCCATAGCCGGGCTTCGTTTCTTCTAGTTGTGAATTTGCGAGATCGGAATAGAGGCATATGTCTCCACGCAAAGCCGATCGCTTTCGTCGGCGGCGCTGAATATCCAAGCCAGGCGTGCGCCGTAGTCGCTCATCAACGTCAGCAATCCAAGTCCGGAGCCTGCCATGTCGGGGTTGGCGGCATTCTCTTCAATTCGCTGTATCAGCAGGTCCACGGGGTCGCCAACCGTGAGATCTGCCAGGAGACTTTGGAACTTAGAGGCATCTTCACCATCGACGTCGTTCGACACCTTGAGCTTGAAGCACTCCGAATCCATCGACGCCTCGATCAAGATCTCACCTGGTGCGCGAAACTTGACCGCATTTTCGATGAGTTCGTTGACCAGATATCCGATACTATGCCGCACTTCCATGTAGTCATTGCGGGACGACCGGAAGCGCAACGCGAAAAGATCGGCGATGAAGTCCGAGGTCGTGGCACAATGACGCCAACTCAAGTCGAGAGGTCCGTCGAACAGCCGCACGCGACTGACGCTCTCCTTCATCCCGATTGCAACGTCAGGGGTCCCGAACAGCGTTGTCATGGCTATGTGTGCCTTATGATCACGAGGGTGATGTCGTCGTGGATCTTCTGGATCCCGATATGGGCCATGAGATCCTCGATGATCCCGGTTTTGATTTCCTCGGCGCTCCCGCCTTGACGTTTTCGTGCGCTCTGGCAGAGGCGCTCGAACCCGAACAGCCTTCTGTCTTGGTCTTCCGCCTCGGTCACACCGTCGGTGTGCAGCACGATCACGTCGCCACTGCCGAACGGGATGTCGCGCGTGGCAATGAACTTCGAGATGTCATTCTCCAGGCCAACCGGCAGACCCAAATCCATCGTGTCGATGCGTTCGACGTCCCCGTCCGCACGCACGACGAGAACGTCCTCATGCTGGCCGGATAGCGTTACCCGCTCATCCTCGAAGTCAAGGAAGGCCAGCGAGAGATGCTTGCCGGTGTTCGTCCGCTCGATGTTCTTGTAGATCGCTCTGTTCAGCCGATCCAGAAACTGATGCGGATCCCCCTCATTGGTCTCCTGCAGCGCGCGTGCAACGGATTGGACCATGAGCATCAGCACGCCGCTCTCGAGACCATGACCGGTCACGTCGCCGATGCCAATCTTGACCCGTGACCCGTTCTGCAGGACGTCATAATAGTCACCGCCGACCTCGTCGGCCGGCCGCATGTAGGCCGCGATCTCCAGCCCCGGAATCGCTTCGAGTTCGAATTGTTTCGGCAGGACCATCATCTGGATCTGTCTGGCGACCGCGAGTTCAGCACCAAGGCGAACGTTTTCGTCCTGCAGCTTTTCGTTGAGTGCGGAAATCTCCTGATTTGCGTCCCCAAGTTCCCTTGTTCGTTCGTCGACGAGTTGCTCGAGGTTTTCCGTGTGAAAGCTGATCTGCTCAGCCATGCGGTTGAAAGCGACCCCTGCCGCTCCAACTTCGTCGCGCGTTGGGATGCTCACTCGGACTGAATAGTCTTTGGACTGGAGCCGCTGGGCGGCGCTGGCAAGCGCCCTGAGGCCCGCGGTGATCCGCTTCGAAATTCCGAGCACGGCGGCAAAAACGATCAGAAGCGAAACGACGATCGCGGCGATCTGAAAGAGCAGGATACGGTTGGTTGCACGGGAAATACTCTTCTGCGCGGCGAACAGGGATGCATAGATCTCCCGTTCGGGAACGACGATCCCGACCGACATCATTTCGGACTTGATCGGTCCCGAACTCCACAGATTGGTCGGCTTTAATCTTTTGAGGACAACAATGTAGGGTACGCGTTCGCCCTTGTCGGCGAGCATGACATGCTGAATGACACCGTCATTGTTCTGGTCGAGAGGCAGCGACGCGATAGCCGGCTGCGTACTTCCCCGCAGGGACCTCTCCAGGCCGGTGACGCCCTGGGTGCCCGCATCGCTCGATGAAGTCAGGCCGATGATTGCCTGGCCTGAGGGATTGATCGCCACGACGTTGCCAGTCGACATTGTGAGAAAGCCGAACCCGGTCTCAGCGATCTTCACACGTTCGACGACTTCCGCGAGTTGATCGAGAGTGATGTCTGCTCCCGCCGTACCAGCGATACCGGTGCGATCGCGCGTCCACAGCGGGTGGAAAAAGCTGACGATTAGCTTTCCCGTGATCGCATCGGTGTAAGGCGCTGTCTGGGTGATATCGTCAGAGACCGGACGTGAGGCTGGATCCCTGGCCCATTGCTGCCATGACCCATAGATTCCCGGAAAGAAAAACTCCCAGAACTCTGCCTTGTTGTGGCCTGGGTAGAGCCGGTCGAAGGTCTGTGCCTGGTCCGTATACGGCACCGTCCTGAAAATCGGCCGTTCCTTTGGACCAATATAATACATTTGCAGCTTGGACGACCCGCTGGCCATGAGCGTCGGCGCAACGAGGTCCAGCACGGTGCTGTCTTCTATTTCCTGCTGAACGCTTGGCAGCGGACTGTGGTCGGCGCCCAGCAGGTAGCCCCAGACGCTGACCACGGAAGGCGCTCCCGGCAGGTTCTGCGCCCAATCGCCCCGCGAGTCGTAGACGACCTTCACGGAGCCCGGCGCCTCCTGCGAAAGCGTGGCTCCGACCTGTTGTTGCCTGCTTGGATCGTCGATCTGGGCCTGCAGCACGCCGGCCAACGCCTTGACGTCCCCATGGACTCGATCGAGCAGCAGGTCGACGCTTAACGCTGTCGATTCGGCATAGGAACGAATGTATTCCTGGTTTGCGATCGTCAGGCCCTCACCGACTTCGGATGTTGCGTCGCGCGACAGCTTTTGAACATTCCAAAGCGCCAGGCCACCGCTCAAAAGGAGGTCGAACAATACCGCGCCGCCAACGACCAATACGAATTTCGCTCGAAAGGAGCGCAGGCCGAATCGCGGTGTGGGCTCATCGTTGGCTTTCATTGCGGCCGTCGCCCCGATGCGACCCAGATCGGCCAACCCGCATAACCCTTGGGGTGGAGCGCAGCGAAAATATGATCCTCGAAGCCCTGCCGGAAGCGTGCGACGAACTCCGGTCCATCGCCGCGTCTGGTCGCCATCTCGCCCGCATAGACGTCCGCCCAGGCCGCAATGACATCGGCGAAGTCCTGCGGATCCCCGTCCAGGTTAGTGACCATGAAGGTCTCCACACGGATGTCTTCGAATCCGGCTTCGATCAGGTATCGCCGGCTCTTGGGCCCAAGCTCGACATCCATCTCGAAATGCCCGAACAGCTTCGCCACCTCGTTGTAGGTCCAACGAATGCTTTCGGCGCGCGGCTCGCCGAGGCAATGCGAATTCTTCTCGTTGGTGATATAGACCCGCCCGCCTGGCTTGCAGATGCGGTAGAGCTCCTTGAGGATGAGTTCAGGTCGATTGAAGATTTGAAGGGAATGTCGGCAGGTGACCAAGTCGAACTGCGCTTGGTCGAGCAGCATCTCCGACGCATCGCCATAAGTATATTCGATGCCCCGGATGTCGAATTCCCGCATCACTTGTCGAGCATAGTTCAGGCTTGATCTGGAGTGGTCGAGGGCGACGATCCGCGATGGCTGGAACTCCTTCTGCGCGAGCACGGCGAAATCACCGATCCCGCAACAGACATCGGCCATGACGATCCCGGGGCTCATGCCGTGTCGCGGCAAGATTGTGCGCTCGTGGCGCCAAGTCATCTTTGTCTGAGTGCGCAGGATGGGTACGAACCCGCCTTCTTCAAGAAAACCCTGCCCCGGATAAAATTCAGTGTCATACTCCTCGACGGTGATGTTCGGTTCAATTCCGCTCAGGCGACCGAATTTTCGCGAGGTCCATCCGACGACGCTTGACGTGATGACGACGAATTTGAGATCGGGTCGAGCGCGACAAGCGTCGATGATGATCCTCGAAAAGGTGTGAAACGCCGCGTTGTTCATCTGCGTCAGGCGCCTGACATTGACGTAGAGAACGCCGCGCACACGGCCGATCGCATCGCGAAGTAATGCTATGCTGGGCCCAAGCTCATCGATCGCCTGAGGCCGGACCACTCCCGATATGGAGAACTCCTGGTTGTTCGCGTCGTATTGCGCCTTGAAGCGCGGGAGAAGGTCGTAAGGGCTCAATTTTGCAGGCCCTCGAGCGGAAGATCCACGACAAGCTTGATTGCATCGCCGTCCGCGTCCTCGATCCAGAGTGTCGCGTTGTAGTCGACAGCCAGTTCCAGGAGTATGACCTCGCGGCTCGGCGCGAGATCCCCGGACACCGAATTGAGGTATCGCTCTCTGGCCTCTATTCCTGCAAGTTGCGACACGGCTTCTTCGTAGAATTGGCGCTCCTCCGGCACGCAAGGAAATGTCAACTCGATCCTATCCGTCGCGCCATGGCGAGACACCCTGCATGCCAGTTCGCCGTCGGCATGGCGAGTACGAAAGGCGACTTCCAGCAATTCGTTGAAGGCGGAGGAAAAGAGATTTGAATGGTGGACCGAGTCTGACCTGTTTTGACTGATCATCCGGGCCACGTATGTCGAGACATAATCGCAATGCTTCCAAGCGGAGACAAAAGCTTTGATTTCCATGTCGATCTGGATCATCGGCTCAAAAGTCGGCTCGCCAGCCAGGTCATGATGAATAGGTCCCATCGGCATCTCACTTGTTCCATCAGTATTGAGCTCTCGCGGGGTGATGGCCTCCGCGATGAAAAATTTCTCCGCGCCCGTGATGAGTCTGTCTCGCACCCACTCGAGGAATTGCGCTGTATCTGCCTCGATCATTCTAGAATCTCCGCCTCACCGTTAACGAAGGCCGCAAGGCACTAGAGCGCTTGTTTTGATTCCTCCATCGCGCGTACCACCCTCAGCGGGGACCGCCTGATGAAACCGCTGATCGCCTCGGCTCCAAGCGGCTTTCCCAGGAAGTTGCCTTGCAGGCAATCGCAATTCTCCTTGATCAGCCACCGTGCCTGTGCAGGGGTCTCGACCCCCTCGGCAGTGACATTTATCCCGAGGCCGTGCGCCAGATTCATAATCGATCGCACGATCGTTTGGCTTTTGAGATCGGTCTCCAAGTCCGCAATAAAGTACTGATCTATCTTCAACGTATCGAAGGGAAAATTTTTAAGGTAGCTCAACGATGAATAGTATGTTCCAAAATCGTCTAGCGATATTCGAATTCCCAAGACATTCAGCGTATTCAATGTGTCTATGTTGTCGATCGTCTTCTCAAGTAGAACCCTCTCGGTTATCTCAAGTTCAAGTCTGTCGGCTTCAAGCCCAACTGCGTCGACGATCTGAGCGACGGTGTCCGTCAGCAAACCGCTAAGGAACTGAGCCGGCGACAAGTTCACTGCGACTGTCAGCGAGGAAGGCCACGTCAACGCCTGGCGACACGCTTCCTCGAGCACCCATCGTCCAATCTCGTCCATCAGACCGTCCGCTTCGGCGATCGGTATGAACACGTTGGGTGGAATGATTCCGAGCTCGGGGTGCCGCCACCGCAGCAGCGCTTCGAAACCGGTCACTGACGAGGGAGGCTGAATGAGCGGCTGATACTCCAGATAAAGCTCGCCGCGCTCCAGCGCGGTTCGAAGGCTGCGCCTCAGATTCTCGCGTTGCTCGAGCAAGAGCAGCATCGAACGGTTGAATGTTCGAGCGCAGCCGCGTCCATCTGTCTTGGCCGCGTAAAGAGCAATGTCAGCGGCTTTCATCAACTGTTCGCCGTCGGTCCCGTGCTCCGGCCCGAAAGCAATTCCGATACTCGAGCCGACGAACACGGGAATGCCGTTGATGACGAACGGGTTCTTGAACGCGTCGACTAGAGATCCGGCAAGGCGCTCAGCCTCTGCTGGCTGCTCCTTTCCCAATTGGATGACAGCGAACTCATCGCCGGCATACCGGTAGGCGGATTCGCCGTCCTGCAGCGAGTCGCGGATACGACCCGCCGCGAGTTGAAGAAGAGTGTCGCCTGCTCCATGGCCGAGCGTGTCGTTGACCGCTTTGAAATCGTCAAGGTCGATTTGCAGAAGGGCGGCTTTCGGCTTTGATCCGCCGAGGGCCGCCATTGCCTGCTGGAGCCGCTCGCCGAATCGCCGCCGATTCTGCAGTCCAGTCAGCACGTCGTGCGTCGCCTGATGGAGCAGAACTACATGTTCTTGTTCCTCGGCTGCGCTCCGCCCGCCGTCCTCCCTTAATTCGATGATACCCGCACCATTTGCCGTGGGGAACACAAAAACGGACCGGTGCGCTCCGCCCGATGTTCGCGGCAAGTCGATGCTGGCCGGAGAGCCACCCTGGAACACACGAAGAAATTCGTCGCGATGGCTCGCATCGAGAAAGCTCGGGTAGATCACCCAGACGGCGGCGCCCGGCGCTACCGCGCCTCCGTACAAGCCTTTGAGCCTGGCCGCGTAGTGCGTCAGGCGAAAGTCACGGTCATAGAACGACAAAAGTTCGGTCGTGTTCGCCAAAAGGTCTGCGAGAACCCCATCGCCGACACTTGGAGCGTCGCTCGATGAAGGCCCCTCACTCTCCGTGCCGACGCCTGAAGCCTCTGAGGGCAAGAACCACCTCCATAGGCGGTGCAGACTCGCGCCCCCCAGTCTAGAAATAGCATAACTGTCAAGCTTGGCAAACTTTCAAATCGCAATCTTAATAAGAGCCCCCCGCAGCCTAGTTCCATGTATGCTCCGCCGTGATTGGCGGCAAATTATCAATAACGATGAACCGTCACAGTTCGTTAACAAACCGTGAATTGGCGAGAATCAGCTCTGTGATTGATGCGCAGTAGGCGCGACACGAAAATATTGTGGTCCATGAGGCGGCGTGACCTTCGCCGCCCCGGGCAACCCCTCTTCTAAGTCCGCCCAATCAGCTTCGCGATCCTGTAATCAGTTTCCGAGCGCCTTGAGCCAACCTTCAAAGGAAGAGGCCTCCTGGCCTCCGGCATGTGAAACAGAGTGGGCGGGGCGCGGCAATACCACAGTACTGCGGCCTTCGCGGGGGCTGTAACCGAATTCCTTGCTGAATGCTCGGCTGAAATTAGCCGCTGAACTAAACCCGAAGGCTTCAGCAATTTCAACAATGCGCCGGCTGTCCGCCGGATCGCTTAGCGCAATATGGGCTGCTAGAAGGCGGCGACTTTGTATGTAATGGAGAACACCGCCGCTTGGTTCGAACAACTGATAGAGACGAGAGCGCGAGACGCCGAGCGCCCGGCACATTGAATCCGGTGTCAAATGAGCCGCATCCAGATTGTGGTGTACGTATCGACGCGCTCGCTCCATTAGCGCGACACTCGTCAATAGTTCGGCGGCCGCAACCTGTTCCGCCGGAGGCCCGAGGCAGGCAATGATCATGCTGCGTGTTGCGTGCACGATGCGGGGCAGATCGTCAGCCGTGAGGCTGCGAAGTCTTGCTTCGATGCTGTTGACGTAATCGAGCAAGAGGTTGGCAAAGTTGCCCGACAGAATTGAATTGTTCTTGGCGTCCAGGGTTGCCGCCGCATCGGCGAACAAATCGCGCGGCAAATAGACAAAGAGACTTTCGGAGTCCGTTGTCCTCCCGCGAAACGGGTAGCCAAGCGATCTGATCTCCAATTTACCCGGCTGGTTCTCCGCTACACGGCGATCGACCTCCGTCCACGACCGGCCAGTACGTGGCAAGGCGATATACCAGTGATCGATCGAGCTGGACCGAAGCTTCGCGGCAGAACGCATATAACTATGTGCCGGTGCGCGCTGTTGAACGATCAGCATGCCGTCGAGGTTCCAAGCCGTGTGGTCGGCGGGAAAGCCATCGTCGAGCGATTTGTCATCCGGCAACCTGACCTCGACGAGCGGTGCCATATGCGCCTGCCAAGCGGCGAATTGATCCTCTGGCGCCAGTTCGAGCGTTGAAAAGGGCAAAGGTTCGAGCGCCGGCGCAAGTGACGGGGCACCCTCATTGTAAGGTTGAGCTTCGCGCGGCCAACGACGTCGATCACGCTCCAGCGCCTGCCTCGCAAGCGCCTCCTCTTGCCTTTTAGCATCCATCGCGTGGTGTCATATCCGATTCGGGTATGCCCATGCCCCTCTCAATCATGTGGTGTACCTCAGGCATCTGGCAAGACTGGCCGACTCGAGGCGACTGAAACGGCGATCACGCTGGATTACGGCAAGAAATGCATTCCGAGATAAGTTTCTGGATGTGACGCCAACGACACTCTTCAGCCTGGTGCGTATAGAATCGGGCATCGTGGAATATTAGTTGAGGAGACCACCCAAATGGCCACTAGGCTCAACAGCGAAGCTCGTCGGAGGATAATTCTGGATGGATACGGTAACAACGAGCCGTTGAAAAATATTGCGGCAAAGGTCGGATGCTCACTGGCGAGTTTGAAAGTCACCGCCAGCAAACTCGGTTGCACTCGAACTCCGAAAGAGGCAGCCGAATTTCGGCGCGGATTTCACGTCCCGGAAAACAAGCGGCAGGATTACTATAGACTTATGATTACCGGACAATATAAAGCCCGTGAGTGTGCGCTTATGCTAGGATTAATAAAGGAGCAATCAGGAATCAAGTAAATTGATTCGTAGTCACTGCAGATGACAAGTCATTTTGACAGCCACCGCTTCAGCGGTTCATCAGCAAAAAGCCCGCCGCAAGCACGGTAGCGGGCCTTGAAAGGTTCGCACAGATGCTGCCTCGGTATTTCAATCGCACCTGCCTCAGCCCTCATGATCTGGCTATTTGCGAACGCGTGTTCGATCAGGTCTGCGCGGATGAGCATCTCGACCCTTTGGACCCGGCGGCCGAAATCTTGACAGTAATGGTCGTGGCCATTTTTCGAAATGCTCACACCAGCGAGCGCCAACTACTTGCGGCTGTCAAGTCTCATCGGCAAAAGGCTGCGGGAAGGCGCGTCGCATGAATCCGTTCAGTCGCGACGCGCTGTTGCCAAGACACCGGACTTAAAACCGCCGCGGGCACGGGTTCACAGTGGTTTCAATACTACTCCCTCCAGCCGTTGATATTTGCTTCGGAAGATCGTTTTTGGTGCAAGCGGTCCTTGCTGTCGCGGAAGTCTCGATTTGTTGCCATCTTGGCGCAAGCGAGTGCGCCGATGGTTTCGCGGCTATCACCTAAGTCCCTATTCGGTCCCGTCCGTCTCGCATTCGTTACCGATCGAGCACCGGCAAATATGAGTTCGTTTCCAGACATTCTCGCAGAATGGTCTCACGACTCTAACGGGGGTACAAATTCACACGGCAAGGCGGGCCGACCGGTGGTGAACATCAGCCGAGCCTATCGGCTCACGCCACTCTGCAGCCAGAGAGTTGCATTTACGCTCTTCAACATCGTTAAAAACGTACGGAGGTTTCCCGAGACTCGGCTGCCCGCGGCGCGCATGGTCAGGGGCAGGGAGGAATAGACCATGCGCGAATTGCCCAGCACCATCGACGCAGACGTTCTGATCGAAATCGGCAGGCTTTTGGATGACCACGCGAAGTCGACGCCCGTGCCCGTCCACAAGCTTGCATTGTTAATGCGGCAGCGTTCAAACGCCAGCCTTCCGGTTGAATCGATGGAAGAGTTGATCGTGAAGATGGCCATGACGCGGCAATTGCCAATGATCTTCGATTTGCCTGACATTGACACGGACAATGTGATCTCGATTGCCTTGGCACGCGCGTCTTGAGACTTGCCCTCGAGCGCAAGTTCAGTTGCTCCACCAGAAGCAGCAGGTGCTGCGGTTCGGCATGACCAAACCTGGCCCAGATAGCGTGCATCGCCTTGCGCCGAGCTGGTGAAGTGGAATGGGCTGTGAGTGCATCCCTTTACGAGCCGGTGAACGTCTACAAACCGCAGGGACCCGATATCGGCGTCGTTGACGGTCCGTTTGAGTATTTGACGGTAGCAGGACTAAAACTTCCGCTGCCATTCACTACTCGGATGACGGTGGTGCGCCTATCGAACGGCGATCTGTTCCTTCATTCGCCCATCAAGTTTGCTTGGACGGTGGCCGAAGAGTTACGGAACTTGGGCAGAATTCGCCACCTCGTGTCACCCAACCAATTTCACTACGCTCATGTCGGTGAGTGGTCGAAGGCTTTCCCTGAGGCAACCACATGGGCATCGCCCAGAGTCCGCCAAAGAGCACGCGCACGGCATGCTGATGTGACGTTCGCTCGGGATTTGGAAGCCGATCCGCCGGAAGAGTGGCGGCGGGACATGGACCAGATATTGTTTCCCGGTGGCTACTTCAAAGAGTTCATATTCTTCCACCAAGCGTCAAAGACGCTGATTCTTACAGACACCATCATCAATCTCGAATTGGACATGATCGATGAGCCTTGGCGCACGGTGACGAAGCTGACTGGGATGGCTCACCCGCACGGGCGCACCTTCCTTGGCATGCGGCTGCCAATTCTCCTGCATCGGCAGAAAGCACGGGCAGTAATAGGCAAACTCCAGTCGTGGCAACCGCGGCGAGTGATTCTCAGTCACGGCCGCTGCTTTGATGGGAATGGCGACGAGCTTGTCCGTAGAATATTCGGAAAGACGGCTTGGTGAGGCAGTGGTTTGGGGAAAGCCAAATGTCCATTTCGGGTCGGCTCCGCCGCTCGCCCCGATCGCTTTATGCCGAGGGTAAGCTCTCGCTCATCTGGCCGGTCGCGTTGCCGACCGATCGGCCTAGAACGAATCCCTGTCGCGAGGGCGGACCTTCGCCGGCACGCTATGTCTTGACAGATACCTTGCGGGCTTTCAGCAATGACTTGATGCCGTTGCGGTCGTTGTCGATGCGGCCGCGGCCGTGACCGACCGAAAGCTTCGACAACGCATGCACCGCATGCGACAGGTTGTTGTTCATCCAGGGCGACGGCGCCTACTCCACCGCAACCATGTCGCCCAGTTCTGTCACGAGGCTCCCGGCACCGGGTGCCGGGACCAACATGTGATCTCCATAATGCGTAAGAGCCGGAGGTCCATCGCCGGCGACAAGGCGCTCATTGCAGAGAAAGGTTACGATCCATCGGGTGCCCGCGGCCTTCACGCGAAATGTTGCTGGGCGCCTCCTTCGACAGCGCGCACATGCGACACGTCCTGGCCGGGGGCGCCGCCTGTTGCCGAGAGCGACGATCGCGAATGCGCGAACGGCTGGACGGCAGGTGAAGCGGGGTCGCGATAGGCGCACATCGGACTTGCTTCACCAGTAGTCCGAAGACGCCAGCGACGCACTAGGCTGGACTCGTGCCCTAGCCGTCGAACTCCCGCTTATCCGTCGCTGTCAAAGTGCGCTTGCATCTTCCCTACGCCGACAAGCGCGGCCGTCGTATCGCCGTAGTATCAAGCCGCTGAAGTCCGGCGGTGCTTTCTCAGCCGAGTGATCGCCGACTTGTCGACCGTGATCACCCCGCCGCAATCAATCCGCACGGTGAGTTTGCTTGCTCCGCGATCGATGCGCGTGACGTCCCCAACAAGAACCACTCGGTCTCCGGCCCGGGCTTTGGGTGGCGGATCAATCGTATAAGGATGGTCATACGATGGAATGCTCACTCTAGCGCGCCCGCTGGGGAGAATCGTGATGACGGTACCTGCTAGTGAAACCTCATCGCCAACCTCAAATTCGCGAGGCATGTTAACGTGCAGCATGGTCTTCCTCCCGATGCTTTCCCTAATTGACGCTTTGCTAATTAATGCCCGGCCAACCAGGTTGGTTGCTTGCAATCGACTTCGTACGGTTCCGCACAATTCCAAGCTGGTATGCACTCCCAGTTGGCCTCGGATCGGCCTTGTGGGCGTCAAATTGTCAACACCGACAGCGGCCACGAGATCCACAAGGACCAGCCGCAGCTCGTCCTCGACCCGATCCGCGAAGTCGTCGACGCCGTGCGCACCGGGAAGACAAGCCTAGAGCCGTAGCGGCCTCGCCTGTCCCGACCCGGTGTCATCGCTTCGCTGGCGCTAACGGTGAGACCGCATAGATCTGGTCCAGTATTTTCAGCATCAGAGCGTTGGCGGTCGGCTTGCCGTCGAGCGAGAGCGTCAGGCTGGTCCAGACGATCAGCGTGACGTCGTTGTCCGGGTCATGGCCCATGAAGGAGTTGTAGCCGGGCATCTCGCCGCCGTGGAAATAGATCTTGTTCGGCCCGAAGGTGACCAGGGCGCTGCCGTAGCCATATTTCTGGCCTTCAGGCTTGCTGGGATCCTCCGCTTCGGGACTATCCAGCCATTGGCGCTTGTAGTCGGCGTTGAAGACCTGGCCCCCGACCAGTGCGCGCATCCAGGTCGCCAGATCATCCGCCGTGGAGATGACGCCGCCTGCCGCAAAGTAAGCGGACGGGTTCTGCCACGTCTCGTCATCGGGCTTGAGCGTTCCCGCCCTGGCCGCCGCCTGAAGATCGTCCGGATAGGGCGCATCGACCAGGGCGTAAGACGCGCCGCCGTAAATGTAGCCATGCGCATAAGGCTCGGGGATGGTGTTGGACGTGCTGACGGGCAGCAACGTGTTTTTCATCCCCAGGGGCCCGAATAAGCGCTCCTGAAAGATCGTCGCCAACGGCTTGCCATCGATCTTCTCGGCAACGAGGCCGAGCAGATAATAGTTGGTATTGTTGTAGTCGAATTCAGCACCCGGCGCGAAGTGCGGCGGCCGTTTGAAAGCCATGGCGAGGAACCTCCTCCGAGGTCCACGCCTTGTCCGGATTGTTATCGAAGCTTTCCGCAAGTTCCGGTGCATTGGTGAAATTGTAAAGGCCGCTCCGCATCTTTATGAGCCGGCGAATGGTGATCTGGTCGCCGTTCGGAACACCATCAACGTATTTCGAGATCAGATGGTCGAAACTCAGCTTTCCTTCCTGGACCAATTGCACGATCACCGCGGCCGTCATCGTCTTGGTGTTTGAGGCGGGCCGGAAATGGGTATCGGCGCGCGGCGGGTTCGTGACGCCGAGTTCGGTCGTTCCATACCCGAAGGCGAAATTGCCCTGCGGAGTCTTGAGGAGAACCATTGCGCCCGGCAGCAGGAGTTCCTTGGCCGTGCGTTCCATCATTGCCTGAAGCGCGACCGGGTCGATCGGCTTGAGCGCCGGCGCAGAAGCGCCCACGGCGCTGCCCGTTGCGCACACCGCGACAACCACCGCGCCCAGTGTTCTCGCTATCATCGTTTCACTTCCTGGTAAGATCGACGGGACGAACTCTACCGGAAACGCAGGCTTCCGTCTGTGGCCGGAATATCAGCAATGGAGGGATGTCCCAGTTTCTGCTTCGTCCGCGATCGAGGCGATGCGGACCTCGCCTACTCAGCAGCTGCCAGCGCGGGTCAAACGGTTTGGTTGGGTGGTGAGCCGATGTTCGCGCAAGCACGATCGCCATTATGGGACCGACAGTTTTACCATGCGGCGTCCTCCTTCGGTCTCCGCCTCGACCGAAATCCTTCTCGCTCATAAAATTTCTGCGCGGATTGGTCGTTAGGACGCTCAGCTTGGTAGGCAACCCACGCTTGGCCGCCTCCGTCACTCTCTGTCGGGCAGAACTAATTGCAATGGTGGCGCCACAGTAGCCGCAGTCGAACGCGGTCGGCCTGGACCTACAATGTTGCTGACGCGTCCGGAGCCATGCGTGATTTCGCTGCCATTTCGCATTTCTACAATGCGACGCAGCTTCGCCGAGCTAGCATTCCAGCATCAACAAGGGTCTGCTAATGATGTTCATCGCGAACCTTCTCGCTCGGGCCGAGACCGTCGATCAAGTCCGTGACATCCTCATCGATCTCACGCGGCAGACATCCGCTGAGTCGGGCGCGGTCTCGTATCACGCCGCTCAGAGCACGTCCGACACCACGCATTTTTATGTCGTGGAACAATACCGCGATCATGCGGCTTGGGAGTCTCATATGGTCTCTCCCTATGTGCGCAATGCGCTATCCGTGTTCAATGATCTACTTAGAGAGCCGCCTGCGGCAGCCGCGTTCGTGGTTTTTGCCGAATACATAGCTGTGCCAGCGGACAGCCACGCGATCTAAGCGTTTCGCCGTTTAGCTGTCGACCACACAACTGGATTGGCTCTTGATACAACCTACGACGGATGGAAAGGATTTCCGATGGCTGAAGTGGCAGTTCTAGGACTTGGAGCGATGGGGTCGCGCATGGCAGCCAATCTGCTCAAGGCAGGGCACCGCTTGACGGTGTGGAACCGGTCAAAGGAGGCGGCGCATTCGCTCATTTCCACAGGAGCACGTCTCGCCGGCACACCGCGAGAGGCCGCGGCAGGAGCAGATTTCGTGATCGCCATGGTTCGAGACGACATTGCATCACGAAAAATATGGCTCGACGAGGACACGGGAGCACTTGCTGGGCTCAAGGCAGGCGCGGTGGCGATCGAGAGCTCGACACTGACGCCGGTTTGGATCGGCGAGCTCGCCAAAGCCGCATCGGCTCGGGGCGTCGCCTTCCTTGAGGCACCGGTGGCAGGCGGGCGGCCGCAAGCGGAGGCGGCCCAGCTGATCTATCTCGTCGGCGGCGAGAAGGACGTCCTTGCGCGAACAGAACCGCTGCTCAAAGCCATGGGCACGGCAGTACATCACGCTGGGCCGGTCGGGGCAGGCGCCATGGTGAAGCTCTCCGTCAACTCTCTTCTCGCTGTCCAGGTTGGCGCAATGGCCGAACTCATTGGCCTGCTGCAGCGGCTGGGCGCCGATGTCGATCGAGCCGTCGAGATTATTGGCACGACGCCCGCCAGCAGCCCAGCGGCGAAAACGATGGCAGCCTCCATGCGCGCGGGCACGTTCGCACCATTGTTTCCAGTAGAACTCGTGGACAAAGACCTTGCATATGCAATCGCTATGGCGGGCGCGGACTGCTCACAGTATATGCCTCTGACTATTGCGGCCCGCGAGGTCTTCCAGCATGGGATTAATCGCGGCATGGGCGATGACAATATAACCGGCATCGTGCGCCTGTACACTGAGCCAAGATAATCTATGTATGCGATGGGCGGCTGCAGAAATGGCGTAACAAATAAGTCATGGATTTTGAGAGGCTTGGATGCTGAGTATATCCTATCGACCGATCGAATCGATAGGTCACGTGGTTGATCGCTACTGGTCACGTGAGACCAATCCTGGCGAAGACATCGAATTCATGCCGTTCTGGCCAAGCCCAGGCGGAGCTGAGATATTCTTTCACGTTGCACCAGGCTTTCTGCTTAACGGGAAACAGCCGCCGCGGGCCCATGTTTTGTGCTGCCGTAGCCAGCCCATTCACCCAAAGGCCGTGCCGGGATTTCACTTTCTTGCTGTCCGTATTCGGGCGGGCATGGCAGAACATCTGCTGGGAGTGCCTGTTTCCGAACTTGCAGACAGAATTGTTCCACTCGAGGTGATCTGGGGACAAGAGGCAACGCGTCTGACGGAGCAAATCGTAACCACGGCGCTTGACAGCACGCGGGTCCACCTGCTGAACCATTTTCTACAGCAACGTCTCAATCCCCGAGCAGAGCGGGGCACCCTCGATGCCGCCTTCCGACTCCTCGAGACGGGAACATCATCGATCTCCAAAATCTGCGATCTTGTGGGACTGAGCGAGAGACAGCTTGAGAACCGTTTCAAGAGAGCGACGGCAAATTCGCCGGTCCGCTTTCGCCAACTTGCGCGGTTGAGACGAACTATCAAAGCGATATTGCAAGATCCGAACGAGAAATTTACGCAGCTTGTCGATGAGGCCTACTTTGATCAATCGCAGGCCGTTCATGAGTTCCGCCGTTTTACAGGTCTGACACCCACGGAATTTTGCGAGCTGGCGAGACGGTCCGCTCACTTCTACGAGGTGAGATCGCCGACTTTGGCTCGCAGCAGTCAGTAGTGGGTTGAGCCCGCCGGGCAACGCGGCGGAAGCTCCGTTCCTCCGGAACCACTGCAAAGCCGGCCGCAACGATCAACCCCGAAAACGTTGTCCGATGTAGGGGTTCGAATCGCTCTGGCGCTATCGGCAATACAGCGCGTCGATCGAAATCACCTGTTAGCCTCTCCTCTGAGCGCGGCCGCAGCTCCCTTCAGGCAAGATGCGCGAGCAGACGGATATCTATCTGACCGAAAGCAAACAGAAGCCAGGCGTGCCCCACTGAAAGCACAAGCATGCGCAAAGGTTCCTGGACTGATGCTCGGCTGGCGGCAACTTGCTCGCCAGCCGAGTGAGTTCAGGCGGTGGTCGGGGGAGACTGGCCAGCCACACGCTGGTGATTCCAACCTGTGCCGATGTGCCAATCAGCAACCTTCGTCGGTCTTTTTCACCTGGCCCGGCGCGGCGGCTCTTGGCTGCCGTGTCCTGCTGACCTGGCGCCGCCTGCTGAGCGCTGCCAGTCTGCTGGCCGGGCGCGCAGTCTCTGGCCGAGTTCGGATTTGTGGTGCCGCTGGTGGTGGTCGTGTCGGTGCCCTGATCGCCGGACATGTTGGTGCCGCTGCTCGTCGCGCCGGTGCCCTGATCCGTCGTGCTGGGCATGGTTGTCGTGGTCGAGGTTCCGCTCGTTGAGGTTCCGCTCGTCGTCTGGGCAAAGGAAAGCCCGGCCGACAGCGCCAGCACGGCCGAAGCCAAAAGGATGCGTTTCATCTTCTTTCTCCTGTCTAAATGCGCGGGGTGCGCTGTAAATCCAACAGGCCCGCAGACAGAAAGAGTGTTCCCCGATGAAGTTCAACTTTTGTAACTCTGGTCATAGGTCAGCCTTAGGATGGCGGGCGTATATTAGAAGCCTCTTGAAGAGGACACTGCCCGCACCAGAATCCATGGCATGGCTCGGGGAATAGGCATTGGTGACCAGGTGGCGATTACTGCCACGGTTCGAAGGCGGATGCGGTTTGGTCGGACCAGCGCTCGAGCTTTGAGCGGACAATCTTGCCATGGGGCAAGTTGATGGCCCCGGGGACATGACCTTGGGCGAACATCGAAGGGCTGCGGACATCGAGGAGGACGAAATCGGGTTCGCGCGACAGCGCATCATGAACATCCCAACAGTCCGTACGACGCATTGGCGCTACGCTGATGCACTGCGCAGCCAGTATCCAAAGTTGGCCGTGGATCATGCCTCGCTCTACCGCTCGCATGGCCGCGTGTTCACGTCCGCCGGGAGTGCCGCCGGCATTGACCTTCTGATCGAGATCGTTCGCCAGGACTTTGGAGCTGATGCGGCCAACTCCGTGGCTCGAAGGCTTATAATGCCGGCGCACCGTACCGGTGGGCAGGCGCAATTCCTTGAACGACCTGTTCCGACACGGCGTGGGTCAGAAGTTGCGCCACTGCTGGACAAGATGAGGGCTGAACTCGGCGGCGTCTGGACGCTGGAGCGAATGGCATCGGAATGCCACATGAGCTTGCGGACCTTTATACGACGCTTCACCCAAGCGACGGCATCGCCTCCAGGCGAATGGCTGGTATCCGAGCGCCTTTACGAGGCGAAGCAGCTCCTGATTGGTCGCCACCACAGCATCGAAGAGATCGCCGCCGCCCGTGGGCATGAGTTCAGCGGATACGCTGCGACATCACTTCCGCAAACGCAGGGGTATCAGCCCAAAGGAGTATCAAACGCAGTTCGGCCGTCCGACGCCAGTTTAATCATGATTTTGACGAATGCTCGGTCATCTATTTGTGTCCATCAACGTCCGGAAAGGGGTCGCAGAACGAACCCGCTCGCACGGGAGGGCACGCGTTTCGCGACTGGCGCATAGGCGATAAGACGACCAAAAGGTGGGAAGCGCAGCGAACCCCTCTATATCGACAGCCATGGATGCATCGAGCGACCACCTGCAGAACGACGAGCTTCTCTCGGACATCCAGTGCCTGTCCTTCGACTATTTTCTCAAAGAGGCCAACCCGGCGAATGGCCTGATCGCCGACCGCAACACCCCGGGGTCACCGGCCAGCATCGCCGCCGTCGGGCTCGCCCTGTCGGCCTATCCCGTCGGTGTCGAGCGCGGTTTCATGACGCGCGCCGCCGCCGCTGAACGGACGCTCGCCACGCTTCGCTTCTTCTGGAACGCGCCGCAAGGGCCCGAAGCCGACGCAACGGGCCACAAGGGCTTCTACTACCATTTCCTCGACATTGAGACCGGCCGCCGCGTCTGGAAGTGTGAGCTGTCCACCGTCGATACGGCGCTTCTGCTTGCTGGCGTGCTGGCCGCCGGCGCCTATTTTGGCGAGGACGATGAATCCGAACTGGAAATCCGGCGGCTTGCCGATGCGCTCTACCGGCGCGCCGACTGGCGATGGGCGCAGAACGGCAGCGCCACCGTCACCCATGGCTGGCGGCCTGGAAAAGGCTTCCTGCGCTACCGCTGGCAAGGCTACGACGAAGCGGTGATCCTATATGTGTTGGGCCTCGGTTCGCCAACCCATCCGTTGCCGCCCGAGAGCTATGCGGCCTGGCTATCCACCTACAAGTGGAAAAGATCTATGGCCGGGAACTGGTTTACGCTGGTCCACTTTTCGTCCACCAGCTCTCGCATATCTGGATCGATTTTCGCGGCATCCGCGATGCTTCCATGCGCAACCACGACTGCGACTATTTCGAGAACAGCCGCGAGGCAACCTACCTGCAACGAGACTACGCCATTCGCAATCCGAAGGGCTTCAGCGGTTATGGCGAGAATTGCTGGGGCATCACCGCCAGCGACGGCCCAAGCCCGACAAAACCCCAAATGACGGTCGGTGGCCGCCGCTTCTTCGGCTATCTGGCGCGCGGCGTGCCATTCGGCCCTGATGATGGGACGTTGTCGCCGTGGGCAGCGATTACCTCATTGCCCTTTGCACCAGAGATCGTTCTGCCGGCACTGCGCTATTTCCACGAGATCGACCTGCAAGAGGGCAACCCTTACGGCTTCACCGCAAGCTTCAATCCGACAATAGCAGCCGCCGACGGCCGGCCATGCGGTTGGGTATCGCCCGACCATGTCGGCATCAATCAGGGGCCGATCACTCTGATGATAGAGAACTACCGCTCGGGCTTCCTGTGGCGCCTGATGCGCCGCGTGCCGGCCATCATCGCGGGACTGCACCGAGCCGGTTTTTCGGGCGGTTGGCTATAACAAGTCGAGATGACAAAGCTCCCCGACTGATACCGGGACTTTTGACTGCTAGCACATGCCGCATTTGCTGCAAATGTCGCCTTAGCGGCGCATTGGTACTCAGCAGCATAGGGCCGAGGAACGAACCCGCTGCGCGGGAGGGGCGCGCGCGGTTGAGGTAGAGATCAAGAACCGGTCGTCGCGCTCGCGTTGAGCGTCGTTCGGCTCGAGCAGAGCATGGCGGGCTTCTTCAACAAGGAGCCTGACCATGCCCACCTTGGCGTCGCGCGAAGGCCAGGCTTGTGGCGCGCTTGACGACGTTCTGCTGAATGGCCTCAGTCAGGACCGTCTGCGCCGGCTCTTCAGTCATGCCGCAGGCCGGAGCCGCGGCTTGCAAAACTTGCCGCTTAACTGGTCGCTTGGCCTGCAACCTGGTGCCGCTCTCTTCGAACTTGACCAATGGCTGAGCGCGCTGGACGCACCGAGCCGGCTTCGAACCGACGGCATCGATCCGAGACCGATCCTGATCCCCGTCCTCGACATGCTGGCCAACGGCTTGGCCATGGCCGAGCGGGCCTGCAGCGAGGCCGAACGCCGCCACGAAGCGACCAGCGCCGATCTTGCTGCGGCATGCGAGGCGATCGATGCTGAATTCGGTCCGGATGCAATGTGGCCATGTGCCGGTCCATGCCTTCGTCCGGAAGCCTGAACGCCGATAGACGTGCCCGCTGTTTCCTCAGTCTTCCAGCGGCAAACAAGATAGTCTTCCGCGCTGCTATCTTGCTCTTGGTGCCCCGCTGTCAATTGGTCTGAAGTGTGAGACAGTCTCGATTGTGAGGCCGAGATAATCGCCGATGTCCATACGCGACATTGGCAGTTCGACCTGCTGCAATCCGCCCTGCCGTTCCACCATGTCGACCAGGAATGCGGCGACGCGTTCGATGGCGCTCTGGCAACCGAGGACCAGCAGGTGTTCCTGCGCTCTGGTCAACCCCTTGAGCGCCATGGGCAGCAACTGATGGGAGTTGTCCGCTCCAGCAGCGAGGCGGAAGACGCGGACACCGGTGGCATTGATCGCCTCGGCGAAGAAATGATGCGTGGTGCCGGCTTCGAAGCCGAATGTCTCTCCGGCGAGGTGAAAGGCATTTATCTGCCGG
The DNA here is from genome assembly GCF_040322175.1 of Mesorhizobium sp. M0185. Lineage (NCBI taxonomy): Bacteria > Pseudomonadati > Pseudomonadota > Alphaproteobacteria > Hyphomicrobiales > Phyllobacteriaceae > Mesorhizobium > Mesorhizobium sp. M0185. The sequence continues at coordinate 36,543 of NZ_JAMYSY010000052.1, forward strand.
CGGCCGTCAGCAAGCAGGCGGTAGACGCGGACGCCGCCGAACTTCAACTGGTAGAAGGCTCCGGCCTTCTCGCCCTGGGCGTAGATTTCCGCGCCGGCGGGATAGAAGCTGAGTGGTTGCAGCGGTGCGGGCTCGAAAGCCTCCGGCAGGTTGGGCTGGGAGGACCGCGACGGCAGTGCAACTCTGGAGTTGGTGTAGGCGTGCATGGCTGTTTTCCCGGTTAATCCGTGGAACAGCAATCGCGCTAATCGGCCCGTGGCGAAATTCGGTTATGTCCGTACGGGAAACTACTAGAACCGCTCCCTACGCGCCGGTGCAGCCACCGCTTTCAGCCGTCGCGGCAGTGGAGACAGCTACTCACTTGCCTCGCGGCCCGACACCTGCTCGATCAAGACCCGGAAGAACACGTGGGGCGCGCTGTCCGACACCGGAGGCATGACCGGCTTGAGGGCGCCCGGCTCCCACCAGTTGGCGTGCTTGCTCAACACTAACCATGCATAGTCGCGCTGAACCTTGCAGCCGATCTGGTCAGGCAGTTCTTCATAGCGGCTCTACAACCACGCTTCTCCATCCCCGTCCTTGGCCGCGTTCGTCGACCTGGAGGGACACCAGCGGATTGGCCCGCATCCAGTCGATCTTCTTGCCCAACATGGAAAATGCATAAAGGTGACTCACCCCAGCCAATACCTCGGCCCCGGCCCCTTGCGTCCTGCCATATCGGCAGGGTTCGCAAGGCTACACCGGTCGATCGACAGGCAGCCGCAACCGATGCACTCGGTAAGCCCCGACCTCAGGCGCTGCAACTCGGCGATGCGCTGGTCGATGCGCTTGGTCCACTGGCCCGACAACCGTGACCAATCCCGACGCGACGGCACGCGATCGGCTGGCAACTTGGCCAGCTCGGCGCCGATCTCCTCGAGCGTCAGCCCAATTCGCTGCGCGAAGACGATGAAGGCGATCCGGCGCAGCACGGATCGCGGGTAGCGTCTATGTCCCGAGCCGGCCCGCTCGGACGCGATCAGCCCGCGCTCCTCGTAGAAGCGCAGGGCCGATGATGCGACGCCGCTGCGCCGCGCCACGTCGGTGATGGTCAGCATGGAATCCATGCATGAACGAAAGCACAATTCCCGCTTGACTTCAAGTTAACTTGAACTTGTAGCAAGAGGCATACGGATTAAAGGAGCATTGGCAATGCAGACGAATATCGAACTTCAGGGACTTCGCGTGGCGGTCACGGGCGGCACGTCCGGCCTCGGACTGGCACTTGTGCGGCAGCTTGCCGCGATGAATGCGTGCGTCGCCTTCGTCGCCCGCACCGCCGCGAATGTCGAACGCATCGCCGACGAGACGGGCGCGCACGGTTTTGTCGGCGACGTCGGCAAGAAGGAGGACATCTACCCGATCGCGTTGCAGGTCACTGCCAGCCTCGGCGGGCTCGATGTCCTGATCAACAATGCGTCGAGCCTCGGCCCTGTCCCTCTGGCGCTCCTTGCCGATACCGAGTGCGAGGAGCTGGAAATGGCGCTCGCGGTCAATCTCGTCGGCGCGTTCCGGCTGACGAAAGCCCTGTTCGGTGCGCTTGCCGCGTCCGCACGCGAGGGCCGCGGCGCGCTGGTCATCAACATTTCCAGCGACGCCGCGGTGAACGCCTATCCCGGCTGGGGAGCATACGGCGCGAGCAAGGCCGCTCTTGCCCATCTGACGGCGATTTGGGACGAGGAGGCGAAAGCAGACGGCATCCGGCTCCTCGCGCCTGACCCCGGCGATATGGACACCCCACTGCACGCGCTCGCGATCCCTGATGCTGATCCGGCGACCTTGAAGCGCCCCGAGCAGGCAGCTGCCGAGATCATCGAAAAGATGCTCGACGCGTTGCCGGTCCGCTCTACGCGTCTCGCCGGAGCACATGGATGATTGCCGCCGATCGTCCCGATCGGCGCTCCGCCAGACTGTTCGTCGTCGAGGCGGACGGCACGATGCGCGACCTGCCGCGAGCTGGACTCGCGACGCTGTTCAAGCCCGGCGATCTGGTCGTCGCCAATGACGCCGCGACCTTGCCTGCCAGCTTGCACGGCACGCATGTCCCAAGCGGTGAGGCGATCGAGATCCGCCTGGCGGGCTGGCTGTCACTTCCCGATCCAACCCGTTTCATGGCGATTGCCTTCGGCTCGGGCGATCACCGCACGCACACGGAAGACCGGCTGCCTCCACCTCCGCTGTCACCAGGCGATCGCCTCCGGCTCGGCTCGCTTGACGCCGCCGTCGAGCGCCTTCTCGACCATCCACGCCTTCTCGAGTTGCATTTCCCAGGCAACCGCGCAGCGGTGCTTGCAGGACTGGCGCAGTACGGCCGGCCGATCCAATACGCGCATGTTCCCGAGCCGTTGGCACTGTGGGATGTTTGGACGAAGATTGCCGCCGGGCCGGTCGCGTTCGAGGCGCCGTCGGCAGGCTTCGCGCTCGACTGGCGCACGCTCCAAGCCTGGCGTCGGCACGACGTTGGCTTTGCAACACTCACGCATGCTGCGGGCGTCTCTTCCACCGG
>NZ_JAMYSY010000053.1:0-37778 GCF_040322175.1 Mesorhizobium sp. M0185
TCGCGATGTCCTCGCACACCTGTTCGCGATGTCTCCGGTCCAAACACCCCCTTGAGGGGGAGATGGCCGGCAGGCCAGAGGGGGGCGCTGCCCCGTCGGCTTCGCCTACTTCGTCTCGCCCAGCCTCTCCGCCTTGTCGAGATTGTCCTTGCCGATGACGATCGGTGTCAAAAGCACCAGCTTTTCCTTCGGCTCGGTCTTGTCCCTGGCGTAGGCGACCGCGATCTGCACCGCAGTGCGCGATTGTTCGCCGGGGAATTGCTCGACCGTTCCGGCCAGCTTGCCGTCGCGCACGGCGACCAGCGCTTCGGGAAGCGCGTCGAAGCCGTAGATCTTGACGTCGGTGAAGTTGCGCGCCGCGCAGGCTTCAACCGCGCCAAGCGCCATATCGTCATTGGCGCAGATGATCGCGTCGGGCTTGCCGTTGGCGGCAAGGCCGGCCTCGGTGACGGACAGCGCCTCGGCGCGGGCGAAGTTGGCGGTCTGCTCGAAGATGATCTGATACTTGTCCTTCATCGGATCGAGGACGTTGTGCACACCCTTGTTGCGGTCGATCGCCGGGCCGGCACCGGGCTGGCCCTGCAGATGGAAGATCTTGGCGCCGTTCGGGAACGCCGCCACCATGGCCTTCGCTTCGGCCTCGCCGCCCTTGACGTTGTCGGCGCCGACATGGGCAAGGATGCCCTCGACGCCTTCCACACGGCGGTCGATGGTGACGACGGGAACGCCGGCCTTGACCGCTTCCTCGATGGCTGGGGCCAGCGCGTTGACGTCGAGCGGCGAGATGACGATGGCGTTGACCTTCTGCACGAGCGCCGCTTCGATATCGGCGGTCTGCTTGGGCGCCGAGTTCTGGCCGTCGCTTTCGACCAGGTTGACGCCCTGCGCCTGGGCTTCCGCCTTGATCTGGTTCAGCATGTGCACGAAGAACGGAAAGCCGAGGCTCGGCACCGAACCCAGGATGGTCAGCTTGTCCTGGGCAAAAGCCAGTTGCGGAGCGGCCAGCGCCAAAGCGGCCATCGCCGCCGACGACAGCAGGAATTCACGTCTGTTGATCAATTTAGTCTCCTCCCAGATGAGCGCACGACCCCGAAACCGGAATGGGTTTTCCGGAAGGTTCCTTGCGTCGATTCAAAAATGGAGTGTCCTTCGAGCGCCCAACTCGTGTTTGAAGGGACGCAACGGCGCTCCAGCCGGTCCACCGCGACGTTCTCCTCCGCTCGGTGCCTGCAGGCGGATGCTAGCCAAGGCCGGAGCTTTGCGCAAGAACGGGATCAGGCAAGACCTACCGATCGATCATCACCATGGTGCGCTGGCCGTAGCGCGGCCCGGCGACCTTTCCCGGCGCCAGCGCGTCGTCCAGCACTCGCATCTCGGCTGGGTCCAGCCTGATCGAAGCCGCGGCGACGTTCTCCTCGAGGTACTTGCGCCGCTTGGTGCCGGGGATCGGCACGATGTCGATGCCGAAGTCGCTCCCCTTGTGGAGCAGCCAGGCCAGCGCGATCTGACCTGGCTTGACGGGCTTCGCCGCGGCGATGTCGAGTACCGTGGCCGCCGCCTGCATATTGGCGTCATAGTTGGCGCCCTGGTAGCGCGGGTCGCCGCGCCGGTAATCGCCCTCCGGATAATCTTCGGCGCGCCTGACGTCGCCGGTGAGAAAGCCGCGGCCGAGCGGCGAGAACGGCACCAGGCCGATGCCGAGCTCCTTCAGCAGCGGAATGATTTCCGGTTCCAGATTGCGCTCCCACAGCGAATATTCGCTCTGCACGGCCGACACCGGATGCACGGCATGCGCCCGGCGGATATTGGCGGCGCCGGCTTCAGAGAGGCCGAAGAAGCGGACCTTGCCCTGAGCGATCAGCTCGCCGACAGCGCCCGCCACATCCTCGATCGGCACCGCCGGATCGACGCGGTGCTGATAGAGGAGGTCGACGTGGTCGGTGGCGAGCCTCCTCAGCGAACCTTCCAAAGCCTCGCGGATATGTTCGGGCCGGCTGTCGCGCTCGGTGCCGACTTGCTTGCCGTTTTCGATGCGGAAGCCGAATTTCGTCGCGATCGTCACCTCATCGCGCCGGCCCTTCAGCGCGCGGCCGAGCAGTTCCTCGTTGGTGAACGGCCCATACACTTCCGCGGTGTCGAGGAAGGTGCAGCCGAGTTCGATGGCGCGGTGCAGCGTGGCGGTCGATTCCGCCTCGTCGGCCGGGCCATAGGACTGGCTCATGCCCATGCAGCCGAGACCGATTGCCGAGACTTGCAGCCCCTGGCTGCCGAGTTTGTGCATCGTCAATGTCATGTGAAGCTCTCCGGATCAGCATCGCGTTCCAAGCCGCCCGGGCAATATAGCGCACCGGCTCGGTTTCCACAGAGCGGGAGGCGCCACCGCGCGCGGCTCGCAGCGACCGCCAAATTGACAGCCGAGCCGCTCTCGGCCATCCTTAAGTCACGCCGCCTTGCGGCTTGTGCGTGAGTAACCAGCATGGCCAGTTCCGTCGCCAGTCAGAAATCCAAGCGCGCCGCGGTGCGGAACGCGCTCGACCGCCACAAGGTGTACATCACTGCGCAGCGTTTTTCGGCCGGCAGCTACAGCGCGCGGGTGCTGGTCGACGGCGAGGCCTATTGGGTCGACGAATTCCGGCTCAGCCAGCTGCAGCAGGGCCTGTCGCCGGCCGAGCTCGAATTGACGCCGGCCACCGACGATTGAGCGGCGTGACGCCGACCTGCCCGATGCTGACAAAATGATTCAAGACATGCGCATCAAGCCGTTGTTTTTGCGCAAGAGCATGTGGCCGTGACCGCCCCGCCAAAGCTCAAGGCCTATCGCGCCAAGCGCGAGTTCACGAGGACGCCGGAACCAGCCGGCGGTCTGGTTGCCGGTGAGGGCAATCGTTTCGTCGTTCACAAGCATCACGCCACCGCCGATCACTACGATCTGCGCCTGCAGGTTGGCGACGTGCTGAAGAGCTGGGCGGTGCCGCGCGGCCCGTCGCTCAACCCCGCCGACAAACGGCTGGCGGTCGAGACCGAGGACCATCCGCTTGAGTATATCGACTTCGAAGGTGTCATTCCCGAAGGCGAATATGGCGGCGGGCCGATGATCGTCTGGGACACCGGCGTCTGGGCGCCGATGGACGATGTCGAGAAGAGCCTGCGCAGCGGTTCCTTCAAGTTCCGGCTGGCCGGCGAAAAGCTCAATGGCGGCTGGATGCTGACGCGGCTGAAACCGAAGCCCGGCGAGGATGAGGGCAAGAAGAACTGGCTGCTGTTCAAGGAGCGCGATCTCGCCGCCGACGCCAAGCTCGACATACTGGAAGCCCGGCCGGAAAGCGTCAAATCCGGACGCCGCATCGAGGAGCTGGTGGCAACGCCGAAGCCGGCCGCCAAACCTGCCAGGCCGGTGGTGCTGAAACCCGGCGCTTTGCCGGGCGTCGTCAAGGCGCCGCCGCCTTCCCGGATCGAGCCGCAGCTGACTACGCAGGTTCCGAAGCCGCCGGGCGGCGATGACCCAGCGGCCCGAACGGGCGAAGTCTGGCTGCACGAGATCAAATTCGATGGCTACCGCACCATGGCGCATCTCGCTAACGGCGCAGTCAGGCTGATCACCCGCGCCGGCCTCGACTGGACGAAGCGCTATGGCGACCTGCCGCTTGCATTCGCCAGGCTGCCGTGCCGCGAGGCGATCATCGACGGCGAGGTCGTCGCGCTGGACGCCAAGGGCATCAGCCGCTTTGCCCTTTTGCAAGACGCGCTGGCCGAAGGCGCCGGCAACAAGCTCCACTTCTACGCTTTCGATCTTCTGTATCTCGACGGCTGGGACCTGAGACAAGCGCCGCTCCGCCGGCGCAAGGCGCTGCTTTCGCAATTGCTGTCCGGTCTCGGCGCCAATTCGGCCATCCAGCTCAGCGATCATGTCGAAGGAGACGGCCAAGCACTTTATGACCAGGCATCCGAGATGGGGCTCGAGGGTGTCGTCTCCAAGCGCGCCACGGCAATCTACCAGAGCGGCCGTACCAAGACCTGGACCAAGACCAAGGCGCTTCAGACCGGCGACTTCGTCATCGCCGGCTACACAGTCTCCGATGCGGCAGAGGGGTTGGCTGCACTTGGCCTCGGCGAATTCGAAGACGGCGAGCTGCACTATCGCGGCAAGGTCGGCACCGGCTTCGATGCGGGGACCGCCGGCGAATTGCTGGCCAGGCTGGAGCCGCTAAAGGCGGGTGCGTCCGCGCCGGAAGGCGTTCCGCGCGAGATCATGCGCGAGATGAAGTGGGTGCGGCCGCTGCTTTCGGCGCACATCCACTACGCCAACCGGACCACCGACAATGCGCTGCGCCATGCGGTGTTCCGCGGCCTGCGCGACGTCGGCCTGTCGACGCCGGTTTCGGCCAAGCGCAAGCGGCTGATCGCCGAGGCCGACCTCGCCACCATCTGGGTGACCAACCCGACGCGACGGCTGTTCGGCAAGACCGGCCCGACCAAGCTCGACATTGCCGTCTATTATGCGCTGGTCGGCGATTTCATGCTGCCGCACATTCTCGGCCGGCCGGTGTCGCTGGTGCGCTGCCCGACCGGCAGGCCGCAGGACTGTTTCTTCCAGCGCCACGCCTTCACCGGCATGCCGTCCTCTGTGGCGACTTTCGAAGCGACCAATTCGGAGGGCGAGACCAAATCCTATCTCTCGGTGGAAGACGCCAAGGGCTATCTGGCGCTGGCGCAGTTCGGTGTCGTCGAGTTCCACACCTGGGGCACCCATCGCACGCGGCTCGACAAGCCGGACCTGGTCGTTTTCGACCTCGACCCGGGCGAGGGGATCGCCTGGCGCGAGGTTGTTGAGGCGGCGGTGCACATTAAGGGCGAGCTGGAAGCGCTAGGGCTGGTGCCGTTCGCCAAGACGTCCGGCGGCCACGGCATCCACATATCAGTGCCGGTGACGCAAAAGCAGAACTGGAAGAAATTGCACCAGGCGACCAGCGCCATCTCGACGCATCTTGCCGCCACCGCGCCCGACACTTTCACCACCACCATGGGCAAGGATAACCGCAAGCGGCGTATCTTCATCGATTATCACCGCAATGCGCGCGGCCACACTTCTGCGGCTCCCTATTCGCTGCGCGCCCGCACCAATTTGCCGGCCTCGACGCCGGTGAGCTGGAGCGATCTGGAATCCATCGACGCTCCGCAGGATCTGAATTATTCGTCGCTGCCGGGCCTGCTGGCGACGTCAGGCGATCCCTGGGCCGACATGGAAGATTTCGCCAGGGATTTGCCGGTGGTTGGACCTGAGGCTGGCTGACTGTTGATTCATGTTTCGGGAAACAGCCTCGGGAACAGCGTGTCCAAGGCCTTGGCGGGAAAGCGCAGGGATACCGGCCCTTTGGGCGTTTCGGATTCCAGCAGCCCAAGCGAAATGACATCATTGAAAACCCGCCGCGCGGTCCGCTCGGGCAGTCCGGTAATGCGCGAGATTTCGCCTCGCTCGAATTCGCCGCGTATCAGCGCCTCTTCCAGCAGACGGCTGGCTTCCGGCTTCAACTCGCTGCTTGTAGCGTAGGCGCGAAGACGCTTTGCCAACGTGGCGAGATCAAAAAGGCCGGACATGAAGGTCACTTGGTCAACACAGACGCGCAGGAACCACAGGGTGAAATCTGCTAGCGCGCGCTGTGAGAGATTGCCTCTGCCGTCGAGATCGCCCTGGCGCGGCATGTCGGCATGATCCATCATGGTCTTGTAGTCTTTGCGACTCTTCAGCCCTCGCGCCAGTCCACGTGAAATCGACCACAATCCATGAGCGGCGATACCTGCCTCATGTGCCATCGCATGGCTCATCAAGCGGCTGACGCGCCCGTTGCCGTCGGGAAATGGATGGATGAAATTGAAGCGATGATGCGCAGCAGGAATGGCGAGTATCCGGCCTGCCTTGCCGAGCTTTGCGAAGCGGTAGCGCGTTTCGAAATAGCACATGAAATCGTCGACGCGGACGCTGGATGGCGGTTGATGCCTGCCGACCGCAACATCGTGCTCAAGTTTCGATCGCCATTCCCCGGGCACCATGAGAAATTCGCGCCCTGCACCCTTGACACGCAGCATGAGTTCCTCGGCATCCCGATAGAATTCCTGATGCAGCCACAGGATGAAGTCGCGGGAAGCCGGATCAGGTAATCGGCCCCGCGCAGCCATCCGGTCGATCTCGGCCTGGAGCCTGACGTGAGTGGCGGCTTCAAGTTGCAGGTTCCGCCGTTCCTCATCCTTGTCGAAATTTCCTGCCAGCGCGCGCTCGATGTCGCGCGGACGCGTGTCATGGCCCTCTATGAGGTTGCTGTAATAGGTATTCATAATGCGCACGAGATCGGCGAGGTTGGCAGCAGTACGGGGATGAAGGCTGCCGCCCAACGTAGCGGACGCCGCCGACAATTCCGCCAGGGCATCCGAGATTTCCTCGGATACCTCCTCCAGACGGGCCGGTTCGATCCGCTGTACGCTTTCTTCCATGGTACGGCTGCCTCCAATTTTTGGCCGATCTTCATAATTAATAAGTACATAATCATAAATGGTTTTTTCTAGATTAATAGAAAAATTGGCCGATCTTTTGGCCGATTGTCTGCCAGCCGGCCGGCGATCGGTCATGGCCGATCGCAAACGGCGTTATCAGATTGAAACTCCAGCATCAAAGCGGGTCGAGGCACAGGTTTGGCCGATCTTTTGGCCGCTGCACAGAGCCGTCCGGTAGAATGGTGACGGCGGTGCGCCGGTCCGATCTGGAATCCATCGACGCTCCGGAAAATTTGAATTATTCTTCCCGTCAGGTCCCACCGCCGATCCTTCAGCCAAGATGGAAGATTTCGCTAGGGATTTGCCGGTATTGTAAGGGGTCGATGTAGGATTTCGGCAGCCCCGTTCGTCCTCCGGACGAATGAACGCTGCGAACAGTTCGACAGCACAAGGCCGCGTAGGAGTATTTCATGGCGCCCAGGGCAAGTTGGAAAGGTTACCTCAAGCTCAGTCTGGTCAGCTGTCCGGTCCGGCTCTATCCGGCGACGAGCGCCAGCGAGCGCATCAGCTTCAACCAGCTGCACAAGAAGACGCACAACCGCATCAACATGAAGCCGGTCGACCCCGAGCTCGGGCTGGTCGAGCGTTCGGACCTGGTCAAGGGCTACGAATACGAGGACAAGCAGTACATCATCATCGAGGACTCCGATCTCGATGCGGTGCGCATCGAATCCAACCATACGATGAACATCGAGGCTTTTGTCGACGAGCATTCGGTCGACGTCATCTATCAGGACGCGCCCTATTACCTGGCGCCGGACGGCGCAATGGCCGAGGAGACCTTCGCCGTGCTGCGCGAAGCCATGCGCAAATCCGGCAAGCTGGCGATCGCCCGCCTGGTGCTGTCCAGCCGCGAGCGCGTGGTGACGATCGGCGCGCGCGAGAACGGCATGTTCGTCTGCACCTTGAGGAATCCGAACGAAGTGCGTGGCACGGCTGAGTATTTCGGCAATATCCCGGCCGGAAACCCCGATCCCGAAATGCTGCAATTGGCCGAGGCGCTGATCAAGCAGAAGGAAACCACCTTCGATCCGAAGAATTACGAGGACCGCTACGAGATCGCGCTGATGACAATGATCCGCGAGAAGCTCAAGGGCCACAAGCCGATCATCGCGGCGGCCCCCGAGCGCGGCAATGTCATCAATTTGATGGATGCGCTGAAGGCCAGCCTGTCCCAATCGGCCAAGCCGCCAGCCAAGTCGAAGAGCAAGGCCGATGAAACGGCCAAGCCCGCGGCGAAATCCGCCAAGGCCAGCGCCGCCGCGGCCAAGGAAAACCCGCTCAAGGCGAACCTTCTCAAAGCCGTCGGCAAGAGCAAGGCGTGACGGCTCTCGCCGGCACGGTCTTCGGCATCGTCGGCGCGCTGGCCGCCTTTCCGCTCAGGTTGGCGGCGCGCGAGCTCGAGCGCCAGCACGGCGAGTTGCGGCGCGGCGTCACTCGGCGCACCACACATGTCGTGTTGGGCCGCATGTTGCTCGCCAGGGCCGGCGATACCGAGATTGAGCGCCGCGTCGTCACCGAGCGCGCGGCCGGGCGCAAGCTGGTCAGCGAGAACGGCTTCCTGCGCCTGCTCAGGCTGATGAAGGCGCCGGAGGCTTCGGCGCTGTCGCGGCAGTCGCTGATCGACCAGTCGCGGCTGACCGGCGCGGATCTCGACCTTTTGTCGCTGTTCGATGCCTTCGAGCATGATTGCGAACCGTATTCCTTTCGCGACCTAATCCTCGCCCGCAAATATGCCGGGCTGGTTGCCGGCGGCGCCTCATGGGGGGCGATTGCGCGCTCGGTGCACCGGTCGGGCCCGGTCGCCTCGCTCACCGCCAAGTCGCTTGCCGTCGGCTCACAGCATGGGCGGGCCGATGCGATCTATCTCGAGGGCGGCCAGAGCGAACTCGACGGCCAGTTGCTGTTCGATCTGGGAACGCAGGATGACGACACGCTGGAAGAGCTGTTCGCCGATGCCGAGGCGGCGGAAGGGGCTGAAGACCACGAGCAGGCGGCGGCCCTCTACCAGCGCTGCCTGGCCATCGACCCGAGCGATGCCATCGCCGCCTTCAACCGCGCCAACTGCCTGCGCGCCGCCGGCCAAGCGGCCGAGGCGGCGCACGACTATGCCCGCGCCATCAAGTGCGACCCCGGCTTCGTCGAGGCCTGGTTCAATCTTGCCGGGCTGATGAGCGAAGAGCGGCGGGTAGCCTCGGCGCGCCGCCATTTGTTGAAGGCGATCGCATTGGACGCTGATTATGCCGATGCGGTATTCAACCTTGCGAGGCTGGAGTTCGACGCCGGCAATCTCGCCGAGGCGCGGCGTCGCTGGGTGCGCTATCTCGAGCTCGACGCCAATTCCGAATGGGCGCGCATGGCGGCCAAGGGGATACAGTTCGTTGATTTGCAGCTGGCGCAAAAGTCGGCGTCCTACTGACATGCTTGATTCAAAAACCATTCGAAAAACAGTTTCAGAAGAACTTCATGCGCGCCTGGGGGCGAAATGGTTCAAGCCGGACACCGCCAAGCTTCTGGTAGCATCCGCAGACAATTTGACCGACTTCAGCATCGAGTTCGACTGCTATGCTGACCGCCGGTACGGAGACTATGACTGCTCACTCTCGGCCGTCTTCAAATGGAAGAAATTCGCCAAGTCATACAGGGACTTTAGCGCTTGGTATGCGATTAAGGATCCAAGTTCGGCACAATTCAAAACTAAAAGCTCCGAGCAATTGAACGCACAATTCCTCGGAGTTGCTTTCGATGGGATTGACAGCGACTTTGTTAGAAGCCGAGGGCCGTTTTGGGTCGCGAATGAACAGAACCTGGACGGGTTCATAGCCCAGTGCGTCGATGATTTGGATGGCAAGGTCGGCGAGTGGATCAAGAGGTGGTTCACTTGGTCTTCGGCGCAGGATGTCATGAACGGTAACGAGCAGTTGTGCGGAACGTGGCGAGATCATGCTTACTTTTGCCTGCTGGAACAGGTTCATGGGCGTGAAGCAGCTTGCTCCTGGGTTGGCGGTCTCGATCGGGCAAACTGGCCCGAATATCAGACAGCCCAGATCGAGTATCTGCGGTCACAAGTTTGTAACGCGAGTGCAGCGCGGCCATAGTCGTTGCGGGCCTACCTGGAGTTCGAAGCCCGATGCCAACCGCCTTCCTATTCGACGGCCCCGAAACCGCCGCCATCACCATCCTACTCGCCCACGGCGCCGGGGCGCCGATGGACTCGGCCTCGATGACCGCCACGGCAAAAGCGCTAGCCGCAGCCGGCTTCCGCGTCGCGCGCTTCGAATTCCACTACATGGCGGCTCGCCGCTACGGCCACCGCAAGCCGCCGCCGCGCGCCGAGACGGTTAACCCGGAATACGTCAAGGCGATCGCCGACCTCCGGGCGAAGGGCGTGAAGGGTCCGCTGATCGTCGGCGGCAAGTCGATGGGCGGACGCGTCGCTTCGATGATCGCCGACGAGATGTTTTCGAAGGGCGAGATTTCAGGGCTGCTGTGTCTCGGCTATCCCTTCCATCCGCCTGACAAACCGACGCAGCTTCGGACAAAACACCTGGCCGATCTCAAGACGCCGACAGTGATCTTCCAGGGCACGCGCGACGAGTTCGGGACCAAAGACGAGGTCGCGACCTATGCTCTGTCCGACGCAATCGAGATCTTCTGGCTGGAAGACGGCGACCATGATCTGAAGCCGCGCAAAAACATCTCCGGCTTCTCCACCGCCGATCATCTGAAGACGCTCGCTGATGCGGTGAAGGCGTGGACCGAACGCATCGTGCGCTGAAGCAGGCCGATGAAGATCGCCACCTTCAACGTCAACAACATCAACAGCCGGCTGCCGAACCTGCTCGCATGGCTGGCTGCCGCCAAACCCGACATCGCCTGCCTGCAGGAGCTCAAGGCGAGACAGACGCAGTTTCCGCGCACTGCGCTGGCGGCCGCCGGCTACGGCGCGGTTTGCGTCGGGCAGCCGACCTGGAACGGCGTCGCCATCCTTTCGCGTGGCGCAGAACCCGTTCTGACCCGTAAGGCGCTGCCCGGCGACGACAGCGACCAGCAGGCGCGCTACATCGAAGCGGCGGTCAACGGCATCGTCGTCGCCTGCCTCTACGCGCCGAACGGCAATCCGCAGCCCGGGCCGAAATTCCAGTACAAGCTCAACTGGCACGAGAGGCTGGAGGCGCATGCGGCACAGTTGCTCGACACCGGCCTGCCGGTGGTGCTGGCCGGCGACTACAACATCGTGCCCGAGCCGCGCGACATCTACCCGACCCGCTCCTATGACGACAACGCGCTGGTGCAGCCGGAAAGCCGCGCATCGTTCCAGCGGCTGCTCGACCAGGGCTGGCTTGACGCGCTGCGCAAGAAGCACCCGAACGAGACGCTCTACACATTCTGGGACTATCGCCGCAACCGCTGGCCGCGCGATGCCGGCCTGCGCCTCGACCATATCTTGCTCAGCAAGAAGCTGTCGCGCCGGCTGGTAGCGGCGGGCATCGACCGCGACATGCGCGGCGAGACCGGCGCCAGCGATCACGCGCCGGTCTGGGTGGAGTTGAAGTGAGGCACGGAGGCTGGCGCCGCCTTTCCGGGCGGCAACCAGTCAGGTTGGCCGCGCCGCTTCGCGGGCGAACGCCTCGGCATGCCGGCAACCCTCGACGATCTCGAAGGCCATCTGATGGTCGGCTTCCGCTCGTCGCGGACCGGCGAGGTCATGCCGCTCGAATTCACCGTCGGCGGCGCGTTGCGCTATGTCAGCCTGCCCAACCAGGTGACGGTCAACGGCTCCGACACGATGGCGGAGCTGGCGCGTCTCGGCTTCGGCCTGGTGCAGGCGCCGCACTACCGCTTCGCCGGGGATTTCGCACGCGGCACGCTTGTCGAAGTGCTGCCGGATTACCCGCTGTCGCCGACACCGCTGTCGGCGCTCTACCCACAGAACCGCCAGCTCGCGCCACGGGTACGCGTGTTCATCGACTGGGTGACCGGGATTTTTGGCGAGGATGGGACATCGGGCCGGGTGTGATCGTCCGGGCCGCCGGCTACTTTGCGAAGGGCGATCGGACGAGATAAACATCGCACTTGGGTTTAGTGACAAGCGCACCGCCGGCGCCTATGCCGTGACGGGCGGATTGGGTGAGGACAAAAGCTGCGCTCTCGCTGCGTTCGCGTCGTAGGGCCGGCAAACTGTAAGAGATCTGCGACATTGTTGCGCTGATCGAAGCGAGGGAAACCGAAAAGCCGATGGTTGCGGAAGGTACAAAAACGGACCGCTTCACCTTCACGATGGAAAATTCGGACAGTTAGCCGACAACTCGGCCCATGCTCGATCCAATTCGAGTTTCGATTGGGTCTTTTCAATGCTTTTCGCGGTAGAGTTGTCGATGAAGTTGCTTTCGACCCGCATGACTCGAAAATTTCCACCTGATGGCCGCTGATAGAGGACAATATAGCCGCAGTAACGATCGATGTTTTCAAACTTCGCCGCTATGTCGACTGCGGCATAGACGCCAGGAAAGGCAGCGTTCTCTGGGTCCTTCAACCACGTGAATTTGAGTAGCCGGCGCTCGCGCACAGCGCCGGCCTGAGAATGAAAATGTTTACTTTGCTCCATGAAGGCGTTCGATGGGATCGAAGCTTTGGCGGTATCAGTTTTCATTTCGTATGCCCGCCCATACTCTTGGTTATCGAGCGAAAGGAAATAGCGACCAACCGTTTCCGTTGCATCTCGAACCGCGTCCTCCGAGGGCGTCCACTCTTGCGATTGTGCGGGTAGGATCGCGACCAACACCGAAGTCACGATCGCTAGGAAAGCTACGGCTGCATGTGTCATGGTAATTTCTTCGCAGGAGCTTGCCACGAATGCAATCCGGTCACGGCCGATAGCCAGAATTTCGAACTGACCCACATCCCAATGGCGCGCTATGTTAGCGCTGCTGCAAGCGGATTGTCACATATCTCGAGCTCCAGCCACTTGCGGTTGCCCGTGCGCGCCATCGCGGCCCTGATCCTTGATCAGCTCCGCCCTCGTGCTATAAAAAACCATGTCAGGGACCAGCCCCGCGGCCACTGCGCCGCTCATCGTGATTGACCTTCAGACCGGCATGTTCGACGGCGTCGCCGAGCCGCCGATCCATGATGCCGACGGCATGGTCGCCCGCAGCCGCGCGCTGATCGAGTGGGCGCGGCGCAGCGGGCGCAAGGTCGCCTTCGTCCGGCATGACGGGCCGCAGGGCGATCCTCTGGCGCCGGGTGAGCCGGGCTGGCCGGTGTGGCCGGCGCTCGGCCAGGCCGAGGACGAGCCGACTTTCGCCAAGCGTGTCGGCGATGCGTTCAGCAATGCCGCCCTTGCAGCATGGGTGGCCGGGCAGGGCGCCGGCGAGGTCGTTCTGATCGGCGCGCAGACCGATTTTTGCGTGGCGGCCACGGTGAAGGGCGCCTTTGCGGCGAGCCTGGGCGTCACCGTGGTTTCCGACGCCCACAGCACGCTCGACACCACCAGCGAGACCGCCGCGGAGATCATCGCCCGGCACAATGCGGCATTTGCCGCCGCCGGGGTCAAAATGGCGACGACGAAGGCGCTTACCGATAGCTGATCCGCCGGCTCATCCCTACGCCGTCAAAGCCTGATCCAGCCGGGAAGCAACTGGCGGGTTCAGACAATTTGGCGCGGGGCGCCTCGCCACTGCGGGCTTCCTCTGACGCGGCCTATCGCGTATTGGCGCGGGAACGCTCCTTTGGCCTTCCCCGGAAACCCATGATACGTCTCGAAAGCATCAGCAAGCAGAACGGCCGTCAGATCGTCTTCATCGAAGCCTCCGCCGCCTTGCAGAAGGGCGAGAAGGTCGGGCTGGTCGGGCCTAATGGCGCCGGCAAGACGACGCTGTTTCGCATGATCAACGGCGAGGAGCAGCCCGACGAAGGCCAGGTCTCCGTCGATCGCGGCGTCACCATCGGCTATTTCAGTCAGGATGTCGGGGACATGTCCGGCCGCAGCGCCGTTGCCGAAGTGATGGACGGCGCCGGCCCGGTGAGCGAAGTGGCGGCCGAGATGCGCGAGCTCGAGCACGCCATGGGCGACCCCGATCGCGCCGGTGAAATGGATGAGATCATCGCCCGTTACGGCGAGGCACAGCACCGCTTCGAGGAGCTCGACGGTTACGCGCTGGATGGGCGTGCTCGCGAGGTGCTGGACGGCCTTGGCTTCAGCCAGGAGATGATGGACGGCGACGTCGGCAAGCTGTCCGGCGGCTGGAAAATGCGCGTAGCACTTGCCAGGATCCTTTTGATGCGGCCCGACGCCATGCTGCTCGACGAACCGAGCAACCATCTCGACCTCGAAAGCCTGATCTGGCTGGAGCAGTTCCTGAAGAACTATGACGGCGCGCTGCTGATGACTTCGCACGACCGCGAGTTCATGAACCGCATCGTCAACAAGGTGGTCGAGATCGACGGCGGTTCGCTGACCGCCTACTCCGGCAACTACGAATTCTACCAGCAGCAGCGGGCGATTGCCGACCGGCAGCAGCAGGCGCAGTTCGAGCGCCAGCAGGCGATGCTGGCCAAGGAGATCGCCTTCATCGAGCGCTTCAAGGCACGTGCCTCGCATGCCGCCCAGGTGCAGAGCCGGGTGAAGAAGCTGGACAAGATCGACCGGGTCGAGCCGCCCAAGCGCCGCCAGAAGGTATCGTTCGACTTCCAGCCGGCGCCGCGCTGCGGCGAGGACGTGGTGACGCTGAAGAACGTGCACAAGGGCTATGGCAGCCGCTCGATCTACGAGGGATTGGATTTTCAGGTGCGCCGCCGCGAGCGCTGGTGCATCATGGGCGTCAACGGCGCCGGCAAGTCGACGCTGCTGAAGCTGGTCGCTGGCGCTTCCGAGCCGGACAATGGCACGGTGGCGCGCGGGCCCAGCGTCAAGATGGGCTATTTCGCCCAGCACGCCATGGAAGTGCTGGAGGGCGAGCGCACCGTGTTCCAGACGCTGGAAGATGCATTTCCGCAGGCCGGCCAGGCGCCGCTCAGGGCGCTGGCCGGCTGCTTCGGCTTTTCCGGCGACGAGATCGAGAAGAAATGCCGCGTGCTGTCGGGCGGCGAGAAGGCGCGGCTGGTGATGGCGCTGATGCTGTTCGATCCGCCCAATTTGCTGGTGCTGGACGAGCCGACCAACCACCTCGACATCGCCACCAAGGAGATGCTGATCACGGCACTGTCGCAGTACGAGGGAACCATGCTGTTCGTCTCGCATGACCGCCATTTCCTGGCGGCGCTGTCGAACCGGGTGCTGGAACTGACGCCCGAGGGCATCCACACCTATGGCGGCGGCTATACCGAATATGTCGAGCGCACCGGGCAGGAGGCGCCGGGGTTGCGGAGCTGAGGCCGGCTCTGCCGCTCACGGTCACGTAGACGCTCGATTCCGGAGGCCAAGCACGAGGTGCTCAGCCATGTATCGCAATTTCGCGCAGCGGATCGCCGCCGTCGATGAACAGCCGGCCTTGCGCGGTCAACGCCGCCTTGAGCCGTCGCAGGGCAATTTTTCCTGCTTCGGGATGACGCCCGTCCAGCGCGCCGACGCGCACCGCAACGGCAATGTCGAAGTGCTTCTCATCGGCCTCCAACTCGAAATCCTCGATGGCGACCTGGCGAAGGCTCAGCCGGCCTGCCGCAATCTCGGCGCGCGAGGCGGCCCCGGCCTGCGCGATGGCCTTGGCCGAGCGGTCGATCGCCAGCACGTGCCCACCGCCGATCCGGCGCGCGATCTCGCGCGCTGCAGCACCCGGTCCGCAGCCGATCTCCAGCACTCGCATGCCCTGCCGCAAGGGCAGCGCATTGACGATCTCCAAAAGCCTTGGCGACAAGTCGTTCGCCATACGCTCTTCTCCAGCTTTTTCGCAATCCGAGATTAGCGACCGCGGCCGGCGACGGGAAGGCCGAGAGACGCGGGCATCGCCGATGTGTTCAGCTGGTATGTTCAGTTGGGTGCTGCTTGAGCAGGGGGCATGATCGACATCGAAGAGGTCGACGATCCGGTCTCGACCGCGGGCGACCGTGCGGACCCCGAGCGGCCCGGCGTCGTTGACCTGAGGGGTAGGGAGGGAACTGGCGCCGAGCCTAACCGGTTGGGGGGTAGATCACCGGCCGTTTATGTGTATACGCTCAAGCTAATATAAGAGCAAGCTAATGTTGTGCGTCAGCGATATTGGACGATTGTTCTGATCAGTGGCCGGTTGTGGCTTCCTGCCGCGCCCTCCAACCCGGCCAAACACCGCTTATTGCCTTCAAGTCCTGGCTCCAATGCTGTACCCCGGCCCGAAATTCAAGGAGCCTGCGATGACCTCACATCCCGACATCCCCGACGCCAGCATGGCGCTCGATGCGGCCGGCGTGGCAGCCGATGACCGGCGCGCTCGCGAGGCGGATGCCGCATGGCGGGACGATGTTCGCGAGGGCGTGCGGTATGTAGGCGATCTGGATTCGCTGCCGCTGTCGCCAGCCGAGCGGGCGGCGGCCGAAGCCGCGGCCACGCGCCACAAGGTTCGCATTCCCAAGGCCTATCTAGACCTGATCGACTGGAACGACCCCGCCGATCCGATACGGCTTCAGGTCATCCCGTCGCCCGACGAACTGGCAGAGCAGGAGGGCGAACTCGACGATCCGATCGCCGACCACGCCTTCAGTCCCGTGCCTAGATTGACGCATCGACATGCCGACCGGGTTCTGTTGTTCCCGACCTATCAATGCGCGGTCTATTGCCGGTTCTGCTTTCGCAAGGAGCAGCTGACGTCGATCGGCCGCGGCTATACGCGCGAAGCTCTCGACGAAGCCTTCGCCTATATCGCGGTCCATCCGGAAATCCGCGAGGTGATCCTGACCGGCGGCGACCCGCTGTCGCTGCCGGATAGGGCGCTGGCGGAAATCCACGCCCGTGTCGAGGCGATCCAGCATGTGCGGCTGTTGCGCATCCACACTCGCGTACCCGTCGCGCTGCCGTCGCGCGTCACTGGCGGGTTGATTCAAGCCTTGCAGGGCCGGCTGATGGTCACTGTCGTCACCCATTTCAACCATCCACGCGAAATCACGGAGGCGACCGAGCGGGCCTGCCGCGCGTTGCGGCAGGGCGGCTTCGTGCTGCTGAACCAGAGCGTTCTGCTGAAAGGCGTGAACGATACGGTCGAGGTGCTGGAAGAGCTGTGCCGCGAGCTGATGTATCGCCTTGGCGTCAAACCCTATTATCTGCACCACGGCGATCTCGTGCGCGGCATGGCGCACCGGCGCACCACGATCGCCGAGGGCCAGGCGCTGGTCAGCGCCTTGCGTGCGCGCCTGTCGGGCATCTGCAATCCCGTCTACGTGCTGGACCTGCCGGACGGCGGAGGGAAAGTCCCGCTCGGCCCGTCCTATCTCGAGGCGCGCGAAGCGGAGACGTGGCGAATACGTGCGCTTGATGGGGCGGTGAGGGCGTATAGGGAGGTTGCTGGGGAGTAGGGGACGCGCAGCCGCTGTCCAAGCCAGCCCACCTTGGTGACCTGACATGCAGCCCTTGATCACGGAAGCATGCGTTAACTGCTGTTCTATTTGGTGCTTGCGCAATTGCTAAAATGGTGGAAATGTTGGTGCGGGGTAATGGGTTAGGGGAGTTCGTCCCGTCTGTAGCGAGTTCCGGGGCGGCGCAGAAAAATCATGAACTTTCCACAGTTCCTGGTGGGGCTGACCACCACATCGTCCATCGTGGCGATCTCGACTTACTTTGCGACGGGTTCAATCTGGAAGACGCTGGCCTGGACGATCTTGACCTTGATCGTCATGCAGGTTGGATATTTCCTGTTCGTCGTCCGGTTGATCTACGGATCCGGGGCGAAAAGCGCGGAGGCAAAGCCGCGGCGTCTGAGGGCTGTGCCGCCGAACCGTCGAGGTCGCGTTCAGCTTATGTAGTAATGTCCCATATAGATATCATGGTCTAGACAGGACATGTTCGGTTCTGGGAATGTGCATTGGACGTTCCGCTAGTTTAGTCAACTAATATATATCGCCCAACTCATATCGTCGTTTTTGGGCTAGCGGGAAAACCTGCCTGCTGTTTGTACGACGGTGCCTAAGGCCACATTTTACAACCGGCTGGCAAGCTCCCTTTTGTTGATGCCAGCTTAAATCCGGCTGGTGTTTTCGATGGGCCGTTGAGGCTATAAAGCCGTTCAACCGGGCGGCATCGAGATGCATTTCGGCCGGTCGAGAGGGTTGTGGTGATCGACGGAACGCCGAACGTGATCTTGCTGATCGGTAGCGCCCCCGATGTCGTGCGCTGCGCCGCCTGGCCCAAGCAGGCCTTCGGCAAGATCGTCGCCATCAACAACGCCTGGCGCGTGCGCCCCGACTGGGATTTCCTCGTCCATGCCGGCGATTTCCCGGCGGAGCGGATGCCGCAAGGCGGTCCCCTGCAGCAGGCGCAGATCTTCAGCGCCTCGCATTACGTGCCGGCGCAAAACAGCTTTGGTGGCTTCGTCTATGCCGGCGGCACCATGTCGATGACGGCGGCCTACTGGACGATCCACAGTCAGAAGCCGGACGTGCTGGCATTCCTTGGCTGCGACATGATCTACGACCAGCCCGGCAACACGCATTTTTACGGCGTCGGCCGCGCCGATCCGCTGCGCAACGACGTCACCCTGCGCAACCTCGAGGCGAAGTCGGCCCGCCTGCTCATCCATGCGCTTCGGCGCGGCTGCCTGTGCGTCAACCTATCCGACCTGCCGCGCAGCCGGCTGGTCTTCCCGCGGCTGACGCTCAATGAACTCGGCGCGCTTTCTTCCTCGCAGCTTTCGGAAATGAAGGCCGAGATGCTTGCCGGCCTGCGGCTCGATCAGGCGGAGGAGGCCGACAGGATCGAGAAGGAACTCGGCTATTTCTTCGAAGACGGCATGTACTGGAAGCACCTCGACAAACTCGACGAGAAATTCCTGGCCAACATCGACCGGCTGTGGATGGCGGCGGTGAAGGCGAGCTTGAGCAGTCGGCCGAAGCTGCCAATCTCCCCTACAAGGCGGGAGATCGGCGCGTCGTCCGCTTAGCTTTTGGCCGCCGCGAGCTTGTCTTGCGTCTTGGTCTCGAAATCGCTGGCGTCATGGCGCTCGTGCAGCTGCATCGAAGGCTCGCCGAAGGTGCGGTTGACCATGCGGCCGCGCTTGACCGCCGGCCGCGCGTCGATGGCGTCGGCCCAGCGCTGCACGTTCTTGTACTGCTCCACCTGCAGGAACTCGCCGGAATCGTCATACATACGGCCCTTGGCCAGCCCGCCATACCAGGGCCACACCGCAATGTCGGCAATCGTATAGTCGCTGCCGCCTAAATACTCGCTTTCGGCGAGGCGTCGGTCGAGCACGTCCATCTGCCGCTTGGTTTCCATGGCGAAGCGGTCGATGGCATATTCGATCTTCGTCGGCGCATAGGTGTAGAAATGGCCGAAGCCGCCACCGAGATAGGGCGCCGAGCCCATCTGCCAGAACAGCCATGACAGGGTCTCGGCGCGAGCCGGCCGCTCCGTCGGCAGGAATTCGCCGAATTTTTCGGCAAGGTAGAGCAGGATCGAGCCGGATTCGAAGATGCGGACCGGCTTTTTCCCACTGCGATCCATCATGGCCGGGATCTTCGAGTTGGGGTTGACCTCGACGAAGCCGCTGCCGAACTGGTCGCCGTCGTTGATCCTGATAAGCCAGGCGTCGTATTCGGCGCCGCTGTGGCCGAGCGCCAGAAGTTCCTCCAGCATGATCGTCACCTTGACGCCGTTCGGTGTCGCCAGCGAATAAAGCTGCAGCGGATGCTTGCCGACCGGCAGTTTCTTGTCATGCGTCGGGCCGGCGGTCGGCCGGTTGATGCTGGCGAAAGCGCCGCCATTTGCCTTGTTCCAGGTCCAGACTTTTGGCGGCGTGTATTGGTCCGTTGCGTAGTCGTTCATTTGGGAGGCCTTTGGAAGGGTTGGGTTGGGAGGATATCAGATATCAACGTGGGTAATGGCGGAGGAACTTTGCATAGGGCAGCTTGGGATAGCCGTAGGTACAGATAGGGCTGCCGGCGCTGTTGCAAAACCCCGGCGCGAACGGCGCGGCGCCGGTCCACGCCAAAGCCGGCGCCACCTCTTGCGCCTGATCACCTGCGCCATACCTATAGCCCATATCAGCCTGCGAACATTGCCAGGAACCAAAGCATGAATATCGAACCCCTTTTGCGATCCATCGTGGCCGTCCGCGCCACCGTGCCAGAGGACGCCTTCACGGCAAATACACTTGGCACCCGCCGCGAGGGCAGTGGCGTGGTCATCCGCGGCGACGGGCTGGTACTCACCATCGGCTATCTCATCACCGAGGCCGAGGAGGTCTGGCTGGCCGACCAGGACGGGCGCGTGGTTCCCGCCCATGCGCTCGCCTACGACCAGGAGTCGGGCTTCGGCCTGGTGCAGGCGCTTGCGCCGCTCGGGCTGCCCGCCATTGCGCTCGGCGATGCGTCCAGGGCCAAGATCGGCGATCCCGTCGTGCTCGCCGACGGCGTCGGCCGCTCCGTGCGGGCGCGGATCGTCACCAAGCAGGAATTCGCCGGCTATTGGGAATATCTGCTCGACGAGGCGATCTTCACGGCGCCGGCTCACCCCTCATGGGGTGGCGCCGGCCTCATCGGCGCGGATGGCAGGCTGCTCGGCATCGGTTCGCTGCGCCTGCAGATGAGCCGCAACGGCGAGGTCGCCGACATCAACATGGTGGTGCCGATCGATCTTCTGCCGCCCATCCTCGACGATCTCCTGACGCGCGGGCAGGTCGCCAGGCCGCCGCGGCCGTGGCTCGGCGCCTTCTCGGCCGAGAGCGACGGCAAGGTCGTGGTGATGAGCGTCGCCGAGGGCGGTCCAGCCGCCCAGGCGGGCCTTCGCCAAGGCGATGTCATCTCGGATGTTCGCGACACGGCGGTCGATGGGCTTGCCGATTTTTATCGCAAGCTTTGGAAGAGCGGCCCGGCGGGTGCCGAGATCCCGCTCCGGGTGCTGCGCGATGGCCGCGAAACCTGGCTGCGCGTCAAGTCCGCCGATCGCAACAGCCTGCTGTGGAAGCCGCCGCTGCAGTGAGGCAACCGAAACCTCTCACTCTCCGCAAGCGCTGAAGCCAGTGCCCGGGGTCCATTCCGCGAACGGGATGACCTTGCCTTCGACCGATACGGTCGCTTGCCTGGTGGTGCCGTCCGCCAGCTTCTTGCTGCTTTTGCCCTTGCCGGTCAGCACATTATAGTCGCAGTCGCCGGCAACATTGTCGTCCATGTAGTCCCAATACTCGTAGGCGAAACCGGCGACGACGAACGTGCCGTTGCGCCAGGC
The DNA here is from genome assembly GCF_040322175.1 of Mesorhizobium sp. M0185. Lineage (NCBI taxonomy): Bacteria > Pseudomonadati > Pseudomonadota > Alphaproteobacteria > Hyphomicrobiales > Phyllobacteriaceae > Mesorhizobium > Mesorhizobium sp. M0185. The sequence goes on from NZ_JAMYSY010000053.1 coordinate 20,894, forward strand.
GAGCGTCAGCGTCTTGTTGGTCCGCTCGCTGCCGATCTCCATCGCCGGAATATAGAGCTTGATCGAACCGTTGGGGAGCGTAGTGAGTTCGGGCTCGGTGTCGGATGTGGCGGGGCCCGGCCGGTCGTAATCCTTCCATTCCCCGTCAATCTGATCATGCACGATCCCGGCAGGTTTTAGAAAATCGCCATCGCGATCTTTGAGGAAAAAATACAGGTCCATGGGATGGCCGGGCTCGGTCTCGACGATCATCGCCAGATCGGCGGCGCCGTCGCCGTTCCAGTCGCCGGTCGCCGCCGTGATGATCTTCTGCGTCTCGATCGGTTCTGCCAGTGCGGCGGCCGGCAGCAGCAGGACCAGACCGAATATTGTCGATCGCATGTAAAATCCTCTTAGCCTGGGCAGGCCTGAGACGCACGCGCTTCTCAGGAGGCCCGGCTCTGCCGCGTCTCGGAACGGCTCGTCTCGTTGAGCAGCCGGCAGAGCGAAACCGCTTCACGACGGCTCAGGCCGATCAGCGCGATTTCCGAAAATTGCGCCGGCAGATCGTGAACGATGTCCCACACCATCCAACGGCCGTTCGGCTCCATGACACATTCGTAGCGCAATAATTGTTCCTGCATCCGACCCCCGGCTTTGCTCACCGGACTGGTACAGCGTCGAGGTAAATGAGTTGTTGCGCTGCGCGAGTATTCCGCGGCCGTCAAAACCAGGCGTTGAATCCCCACAGGGGCGAACCCGACAGGTCACGGCTGACGGTGCCGATACTCTCGACAAGGCGGCAGGGCAGGGACGCTTCCGGCGTGAACGGCGGCCGCCGCCAGAATTGGATCAGGCGTTGCGGCTCGCCATATGCGCGTCGAGCTTCCTCCTCGAGGGGCCGTAACGCTTGATGATGGTCGCGGCCTCGCTTTGGGGTATGCCGTATTTGCGGGCAAAGGCAGCGACCTCGTAAGGCTCTTCGCCTGAGACCAGTTTGCGATCCTGCTTGGTCTTGGATTTGTCGTCGGCCATGGCGTCCTCCATCACATCTGGTCGTTATAGGGCTCCTTGGTCCGGCCGACCATCCTGGCCAGTTCGGCAAAGGACGGCACGCCGGTTTCACCCTGGGCATTGTTGGCCGCCTGCAGCAGCCTGAGCGGAAAGCAGACGGCGTCGCGGTTGGATGGCGACATGTCTTCATAGAGACGCTCGTCGCTGGTCATCGCCGCCTCGGCCCGGCGCAACGCCATGTCGACCTCGTCGACCGACAGTAGGCCCTTGTGGACCAGCGCGTTGTTGACGGCCGCGATCGCCATCATCAATCCTTCGAGCTGGAGATTGGCGACGTTCATCGTCTTGCGTCCTTGCCAGGCTTCTTGGCGGTGGCCTTGCCGTCTGGCCGGATCGCTGCGCGCGGCGGGTTCTGGCCCTCCGAATGCAGGGTCCTGTCGTCGAAATCGTCAGCCGGCCTGGTCAATCCCATGCCGCCGGGAGGTGGCTTGTTGCCGGCCGCATCCTGCGAAAATTCGTCGGCCGCGTCGGGGCTCGTCTTTGCCGGATATTTCCTCGCTCCGGTCTCGTAGCGGTTCGGGTCGTCGGCCATGTCCTGTGCTCCCGTTGCAATGAGCAGATAACTTTCATGCGGCGGCAGCGGTTCCGTGGCGAAATCGACCTTCGCAATCTGTCGGGTTTCGTGCATTCTTGTGCATGCCAACGATGCTTCGCTCCGACGCGCCAGCAAAATGCTGCTCCTACTGCGGCGGGCGCGACCACGACTACGAGGATTGCCCGAAGCGCAAAACCGATGCCGAACGGCAGAAGGAGACGCCAGGCAACGCGTCCCAGCCCGCTGCCGCGGCTGGAGGGGAAATCCGCCAGCCGGCCTGAACCACCCCGCCGGTCCGGCCGGCTGGCGCGAAGGTCCTTCCATATCCAGAGGATTGCAATGCCGCCACTATTGTGGGCAAAGCAGCACGGGCAATCAGGTTGGGGTGGGGTGATGACCGAAACGCAAGGCAATTCAAGCCGTCCGCAGGGCAAGCCGGGGATGGCATCGGGGTCGATCGGTTCCGGCCTGATCGCACTCGTCATCGTGGCGCTCGGCGTCTTTGCGCTGTTTGGATCCTGGTACACGATCGATCAGGGCGACCGCGGCGTGCTCTTGACCAACGGAGCGCTGAGTTCGGTCGTTGATCCCGGACTGCATTTCAAGCTGCCGTGGCTGCAGCGCGTCGAGAAGATCAGCCTGCGCCAGCAGGTGCTCAAATGGGGCTGCGAGAACCAGAACGATTGCAGCGGCCTGCCGGCCATGCAGGCCTATTCGCGCGACCAGCAGCCGGCCGACATGCGCGTCACCGTCAATTTCCACGTGCCGGCCGCCGAGGTCAGCAACGTCTACACCAATTACGGGTCGATCGAAGCGCTGGCCGACCGTGTCATTGCCAGGAAAGCACCGCAGGAGATCAAGACGGTGTTCGGCCAGTACGACGCGGTGTCGGTTATCCAGAACCGGGCGAAGTTCAACAAGGACGTCGCCGAGGCCATCGCGGCGGTAACCGACGGGCCGGTGATGATCGACAGCGTGCAGGTCGAGAACATCGACTTCTCCGATGCCTACGAGCAGGCGGTCGAAGCCAGGATGACGGCGCAGGTCGAGGTGCAGAAGCAGGAACAGAACCTGCAGCAGGAAAAGATCAAGGCCGATATCGCCGTCACCCAGGCCAAGGGCCGCGCTGACAGCGTCAAGGCCGAAGCCGAGGCCAGCGCCTACAAGACCAGGGTCGAAGGCGATGCGACCGCGGGCGCCATCAAGGCTCGCGCCGCCGCAATCGCCAACAATCCGCTGCTGGTCGAACTGACCAAGGCGGAGAGATGGAACGGCGAATTGCCGAAGTCGATGATCCCGGGCTCGACGGTACCGTTCCTCGAACTCAGCACGCCTGCCGCGACATCGAACTGAGGCGCGGCGCAAACCAGATCAGGGCGGCGGCGCGATAACCGTCCTGGTGCGGTTACGGCTGAAGCACGGCGCCTCGGGCGATTGCCTGCGTTTGACTTAGAAAAGCTGTCAGCAGCTCCATTCCCGCCGGCCAGTCGCCGAGCCCGCTGTCGCCATTGATGTGGCCAAGCGGTCCGGCGATATGGAGATCGCTGCCCCATCGCTCGGATTTCGCCCTGGCATAGTCCAGCGAGCCGTAGGGATCGTTGGTGCTCGCGACAATCAGCGACGGAAAGCGAAGCCGTTGTTGCGGTGCGTCGGCGAAGGCCCGGGCGGAGGAGGGGAAGGCCGGCGACGCAGGGTCCGGAACCGCGACCAGCAACGCGCCGGCGATAGAGCGGGGGGAGATCCGCTGCCAGTGTACGACGAGCAGACAGCCGAGGCTATGGGCGACGAGCACCGGCGGTGTCCTTGCCTGGCATACAGCGGTTTCCAGCGCAGCCACCCAGTCGTCGAGGTCCGGCGCGTCCCAACTCGCCGGGTTGAACCGCCGCATCGCCGGGTTTGCCTGCTGCCAACGTGTCTGCCAGTGGGCTTTGCCCGATCCGCCGATGCCCGGCACAATGATGAAGTCGGTCATGCGAAGCCCTTTTTTCCTGATGCAGCGCGTGCAATTCTAGGTCTTCTCCCAGGTGGCGGAATGAGAGATCATCGGAAAGCAGCGACGAAATCCGATGGATTAAAGGGCGATCATGCGGAACGGCGATTATCGGCCAAGGCTCGACCCCACCGATCTGGCGATCATTGAGATCATGCAGGAGGATGGTCGCATCGGCATCTCCGAGCTTGGCCGCCGCGTCGGACTGTCCCAGCCCGCCACCTCGGAACGGGTGAAGCGGCTGGAGGAGCGCGGCGTCATCACCGGTTACAAGGCGGTGATCAATTCGGCAGCGCTCGGGCTCGGCACCATGGCGGTCATCCGCCTGCGCACCACGCATGAGCATATCCAGGCCTGCCTGAAGAAGTTCGCCCAATTGCCGGAGGTGGTCGAGGTGCTGCGGGTGACCGGCGAGGATTGTTTTCTGGTCAAGGTCGTGGTCCCGTCACCGCCCGATCTTGAAAGCATCGTCGACAGCATCGGCCACTACGGCACGGTGACGACAAATGTGGTTCTGCGCGCCGAGCAACCGAAGCGGCTGGGACGCGAATTGATGACCAGGGCCTGACCGGTCTATCGCTTGGTCGGCGTATGCCCGACGGCATTGGCGAACGAGATGCCGCCCTTGATCTCGCGCATCGCCATCGAGGTGATCGTGCGCCGCACGCCGGGCAGCCGGCTGAGCTCCTCGCGCAGCATCCTGTCGAGCGCCATCATGTCGACGGTGACGATCTGCAGGAGATAGTCGGCCTCGCCAGTCGTGGCGTGGCAGCGGCGGATCAGCGGATGCTTTTTGACCGCCGCCTCGAAGGCGTCCGACAGTTCGAAATCGATCGACACCTGGATGAAGGCTTCGATGCCGAAGCCGAGCTTGGCCGGGTCGATCCGGGTCGAGTAGCCGCGGATGACGCCGGCGTCCTCAAGCGCCTTGACCCGCTTCCAGCACGGTGTCTTGCTCAAGCCGACCTCATCGGCGAGCGCGGCAAAGGAGATGCGGGCCTCGCGTTCGAGCGCAGCTATGATCTTCCGGTCGACCGCATCCAGCATCATTCGTTCTTCCAATCTGCTTCAGCGGCAATTTTCGTCCTTCGTTTCCCGCCACTCGAATAACAGAAAGGGACAATGTTCGGCAAGAAAGCGATTAGACTCGGGCTGGGATCCAACAAACGCCTGCGGCCCAACGGCCGCGGCAAGGAGCATGGCCATGGACAAGCAGGACTATTATGCCCGCATCGAAACGCCTGAGATGCGCGACTATGGCGTCTACCTCAAATGCGACAGGCTGCTTGCCTGCCAGAAGCCGCTGGCCGAGATGGTGAATGCCGACGAGCTGCAGTTCCAGATCGTTCATCAGGTCGAGGAGCTGTGGATGAAGCTCATCGCCTATACGCTGGTCGATGTCGTTGATTTCCTGGAAAAGCAGGACACGCATCGCATCGTCACGCTGATGGGGCGCGTGCACCGGCTGATGCGGCTGATGACGGCGCAGCTCGACCTGCTCGAAACCATGTCGCCCAAGGAGTACCAGCAGATCCGGCTGCAGCTCGGCAATGGCAGCGGCCAGGAATCGCCGGGTTTCAAGCAGCTGCTGCGCCTGCCGCCCGATCTGTGGCGGGCCTTCAAGGCGTCGTACCTCGACGACCGCGGCCTTTCGGTCGAGGATGTCTACGATACCGGCTACGATCACGGCGACAGCTATGTCGTTGCCGAAGCGCTGATCGAGTTCGACGAGCTGTTCCAGAAATTCCGTGCCAACCACCTCTATCTCATCCACCGCACGATCGGCCTCGGCGCGAAATCGCTGAAGGGCCGGCCGGTCGAATTGCTGGAAGCCGGCGCCCGCCACCGCTTCTTCCCGGAGCTCTGGGACATACGCTGGGCGATGACCGACCGCTGGGGCAGCCAGTATGGAACGGTACGGGAGCCGATCAGCCGGGCGAAGGCTGCGGAATAGAGCCAGGCTTGGGTTCCTCGCCCCGCGCGAAGCTGGGGGAGAGGTGGCCGCCCACGGGTCTTGCCTTCGGCAAGCCCGGGGACAGGCTCCGCGGCCGGAGAGGGGCCTTTTCTTTGCCGGCGCCTCTCCGTCGCGGCTTCGCCGCCCCACCTCTCCCCCATGAATGGGGGCGAGGAACCCTGGTCTTGCGAGGCCTTCTCGCTACGCGCTTGTATCTCTCAGGTTTTTCGGGGGATGATGTCGGGCTTGCGGCTGGTGGTGCGTCCTTGGGGCACAACCATCGTAACTCTTGGGAGGACGTCATGACCTTGGAAACCGCTCAATCAACCGTTCAGTCGCCGTGGCAGACCGCGGCAATCCTCGTCGCCCGCCTGATCTTCGCCGCCGTCTTCCTGATGGCCGTGATCTTCAAATTCGTCGATATCGGCGCCACCGCCGGCTATATCGCGGCGGCCGGGCTTCCATTCCCGCTCTTCCTGGCCTGGTGCGCAGCCCTGCTCGAGGTCGTCCTCGTTCTATGCTTCCTGACCGGCGCCTTCTTCTCATGGGCAGCACTCGTCGCCGGCGCCTATGTGCTGTTCCTCGGCTTTGCCTTCCACGGGCCGTCGCACTGGGCCGGCAACCAGGCGGAGTTCGGCTTCTTCGTCGATCACTTCACCTTCCTGGCCGGGCTGCTGTTCGCCGCCGTGCACGGGCCGGGCAGGGTCCTGGCGCTGAGGCTTGGCAGGGGATGATCCCCAACCTCGGATCCGGCGTTCTCATAAAGGCGCTTAGAAGGGTGGCTGCGACAATGGCGGTCGGGTCTATGACCGCGACCAGGGCCAGATCGGCAGCACGATCCGCACCAGCATCGTCGTGACGATCGAGAACGGCCGGATACCGTCATTCAGGCCATCGCAGGTCGCGCGCAATAAAAGCGACAGCTAAAGTACGAGCGTTCGAGGTTTATGCTTTTTGTAGATGCGCCTGCATTCCCTCTGTACTTCCAACATTCGGCGGGCTAAGCAAGACGCGGGTCTTGAGGGGGAATTCATGAACATCGCCACGCGTTTTGCTGCCGCCATGATCGGCACGTCTCTGCTTGCCGGCTGCACTACCTTGACCGAAGGCGAATTCAACACGATGCATACCACGCTTGAAGGCAGCCCTGTCACCAAGCGCGTGGCGATCAACGAATGCATTGCACGCGAGAGGTCCACGCCGCTCAACGAAAGAAAGACTTACGCAGCAATCATGAATGTCAGTGTCGCAAAATACGATAGCGCCTTTTGTAACCGGCTCTTTAATGCCGTTGCTAATGGCAGGCTGACTTACGCCGACTACCGCAGGCTTTCCTCGCCGGGGGCCGACAGCAGCAAGTTGATCAAGATCCTGCAGGGCCGCTAGCAGGCGCCGCCAGCAGTCTTGCCACCCCGCCGCGGCAAGCCGTTGTCGCGGCGTCAGTTATGATCGCCGCGTCACATCTGGTCGTTGTAAGGTTCCTTGATCTGACCGACCATGCGCGCCAGTTTCGAGAAGGACGGCATGTCCGTCTCCGGCTGACATTGATTGGCCAACTCCAGCAACCGGATCGGGAAGTTGACGGCATCGCGGCTCGACGCCGACATGCCTTCGGACCTTTCCTCGTTGGTCTCGCTGGCTTCGGCCTTGCGCAAGGCGATGTCTATCTCTTCGACGGAGACCACGCCCTTGCGGACCAGGACCTGATTGATCGATGCGATGGCCATCAGCAGGCCTTCGAGTTGCAGATTGGCGACGTTCATGGCTTTTGCTCCCATTGGCTGGGGTTCAAACGCGCGAATGCCTGTTCTGATCCGCGGCTGCGGCTGCTCGTCGGCCGGTGAGATGCCTCGGCAAATGGAGGAAGCGCCAATTGCCGACGCTGCGTTCGCGCCCACAAAGTGGCTGGCGGGCAACGCGAGGCGCCGAAGAGAATTCGGTTCTTTTGTCGCAACGCCACATTTTGTTCTTGCTTTGTGCCGGCAGCTATGCTACTAATTTGGGTATGGTGCTAATTGGCTCCAACGACCCGCCCACAGAGGCGGGTTTTTGTTTTCAGGCTTCTTTTTGATCGAACGTCGCTTGTGTTGCCGGCTTTAAGTCGGCGGGACAGCGCCCGGGACAGTACCCCCCTCTGGCCTGCCGGCCATCTCCCCTCAAGTGGGGAGATTGGCGGTTTCGGCGTTGCGCTCTTCCTGCAACGTTGGAGATTGGCGAAAGCCGGCGCGAAAGCCGATCTCCCCCCAAGTGGGGGAGATGTCCGGCAGGACAGAGAGGGGCGCGAAGGAATGCAGCCTAGCGGTCTTCTTGGAAGGTCAATCGGGAGGCGGACAAGGCGAGGCGCTGAACGGAATTCGCATTTTTCTGCCGCCGTGCCACATTTTGTTCTTGCTTTGTGCCGGCAGCTATGCTACTAATTTGGGTATGGTGCCAATTTGGCTCCAACGACCCGCCCGCCGAGGCGGTTTTTTTGTTTCAGGCCGGTTTGGAGACGATCACGGCGAGCGAGGCGAGTTTTCCGTCACTCAGGCTTCGGATGTAGTTGCGGCGGCGCTGCAGGAATTCCGCGCCCATGACGACTTCATTTGCCTGCTGCTGCGCCGGCGAGGGCACGATGCCGGAATTGGCCCTCTTCAGCGCCAGCTCAACATGTTCGCCGGTTTCGTCGACGATTTCGTCGATGCGAAATCCGGCATCGACAAACAGGGTTTTCAATTTTTCCCGATCGGCGAGGTGGCTGGTCGCCGCAGAAACCGCCCAGGGCATGGGATAGTAGGGCTCGCCGCCGGCGAGCACGGCTTCGGTCCAGATCAGCCTGCCTCGCGGTTTCAGCACGCGCCAGGCCTCGTCGATGACCGCGGCCTTGTTCTCGATGTTCATGCCGACATAGAAGCAGATCGCCGCATCGAAGGTGCTGTCGCCAAAAGGCAGTTTCGTTGCGTCGGCCTGATGGAAGCGAACCTTGTCAGACAATCCGCTGAGTGCGGTCAGTCGGCTCGACGCGGCGACAAAGGCTGGTGTCAGGTCGATGCCGTCGACCTGGCAGCCATAGGTCGAGGCCAGAAACCTTGCCGGCCCGCCAATGCCGCTGCCGATATCCAGGATCCTATCTGTCGGCGAAGGAGCAAGACGGGCCACATGCTCCCGCGTGGCGATCAGTTCGCGGCCATGGAGCTGATCGAACGGATAGAGTTGCGCGGCCGCGAGTTTTCCGGCCGGGTCGGCGTCCGGGATCGCGGCCAATATGCGATCGACGATGCCGTCGCTGCCGTAGTGACTGGTGACATTGCCCATGACGCGTTCCCCTCAAGCGCAACCACCATCCCATCAACACAAGTCTCACGCAATGCCCGCCCTTTTCGCCCCTCCTTCCAGCCGTTCACCGACGAGGGTGCGAGGTCGTCAGTGGATTTTCTTCCACTACGCCACATTTTGTTCTTGCTTTGTGCCGGCAGCTATGCTACTAATCTGGGTATGGTGCCAATTGGCTCCAACGACCCGCCCGCCGAGGCGGGTTTTTCATTTCGGGCTCCTGTTCGACCGAATGTTGCGTGTGCTGCCGAGGTATGTCGGCGCGAATGAACGCGACCGACTATCCCGGTCCGCAACCACCTATCGTCCAGTGCGCCCACCCCAGAGAACACCCCATGTCCAACCGTTATGCCACCATCATCACCGACGATGACGGCCGCGAGGTCGTCAGCGCCATTGGCGAGTTTGCCGGCGCCGCACCCTATGCCCGCCATGGCCGCTTCGAGCAGGTGGCCGCAGGCGTGCGGATCGGCATGGTGCGCGGCGGTACCGGCGATGCGGTCGGCGGCTTTGGCTTCCCGTCGGGAGCACTCGACGGCAAGGCGGTGGCAATTCTCAGGGCAAGGCTGAACGCCTTGCCCGACGCCGCTGCGATGAAGCCCGGCACGACGACTGATGCGAAACCCGCAAGCCAGCCGCGGAAGCCGAAGTCGGCACTCGCCGGCAAGAAGGCCAGGCCGCGCAAGCGCATCGTGCGGCCAGGCAACAAGAAGCCGATGTCCGCCGGGACGGCGGAGTAGGGCATGGCCAAGGCTCCTTCCGCCGGCGATCCCCAGCCGCACGATCAAGCACCCGGCAGCCGAACCAGGCGGCCGAAGAAGACGCTGGCCGATGGTTTCCTCGAAGCGATCCGCGCCGATTTCCGCGCCCATGGCGCTGGCGTCATCGCCGAGGTGCGCGCCGAAAAGCCCGATCAGTATCTGAAGCTCGTGCTGTCGGTGCTGCCCAAGGATCTTAATGTCAACATCAACAATCTGGATGCATTGAGCGATGACGAAATCAGGCAGCGCATCCGCGGCCTCGAAGCCGTCCTTAGGCCGTTCCTCGAGAAGCCGGGCTTCGCAAAAGGCCTCGCACAGCCGGGCGGCAAGGACGGAATATCTCAGCCTGCTGGCGGAGCTGGACCGCAGGCGCCGCACTAACCAGCTTGCCGCCTATCGGCCCTATCCCCGGCAGGCCGAGTTCCATGCAGCCGGCGCGACCAATCGCGAGCGCCTGTTCATGGCCGGCAACCAGCTCGGCAAGACCAGGGCCGGCGGCGCCGAATGGGCGATGCATCTCACCGGCCGCTATCCCGACTGGTGGCAAGGCAAGGTTTTCGATTGTCCGGTTCGGATGTGGGCGGCCGGTGTCACCGGCGAAAGCACGCGCGACAACCCGCAGCGCATCCTGATCGGCCCGCCGCAGCAGCAGGCGGCCTGGGGCACCGGCATGATCCCGGCCGACGCCCTCGTCAGCACGATGGCGGGACGGGCGCCGGGCGCGCTCGACAGCGTCGTGGTGCGCTGGGGCGGCGGCGGCGACGTCCAGGCCGGTGAATCGGTGCTGTCGTTCAAGAGCTACGAGAAGGGTCGCGAGAAATGGCAGGGCGAAACGCTGCACGGCGTCTGGTTCGACGAGGAACCGCCGCTCGACATCTATTCCGAAGGGCTGACCCGCACCAACGCCACCGGCGGCATCACCATCGTCACCTTCACGCCGCTGCTCGGCATGAGCGATGTGGTGCTGTTGTTCTTGTCGGCGGAGGAGGTGGGAGGGATGGGCAAGGGCTAGCATTGCAGAACTTGGGTTCCTCGCCCCACAAAGTGGGGAGAGGTGGCCGCGCAGCGGCCGGAGAGGGGACTTTGGCAAGCACCAGACGCTGGCTCTCTCGATTGTTGTCTGCACAGGTCGGCGCAATTCCCCTCTCCGTCTCGGCTTCGCCGAGCCACCTCTCCCCACTCCGTGGGGCGAGGAACCCAGGCTTTTGACCGACCGCGTCATATTCTTTGTCAAACAACATCATCCGTCCAGCGCCTGCCACCACGATTCAATGCCGCGAGGGCGCACAATGACCCGCCACGTCACCTTCATGACCACCGACGATGCCGGACACTACACGCTGCGCCGAGATCATCGCGGTTGCCAAGTCACGATCCGAAACTAGACTGACTGCGTTGGGCGGGAGATCACGACTATGAATAGGCGGATGGTGTTCATCGGCGGCCTGTCTTCAATTGCAGTATCATCAGCGGGCAGAGCAGAGATGTCAGCGACCTTTCCTCCTGTCCCGAAATGGCGGCCATCGTTTTCGCAGCCCATCGATCGCATCGAAGAGCGCTTTGGCTACTACTTCAACCAGGAGCGTGACTTTGCCATCCTTGAAAACGGCACCTGTGTGCTGACGGAGGCTGGTCTTTCCGATGGCGCTGCATCCTTGGCAGCCATCCAGACGCTTGCCGAGATCTACAACTACCACCCGGACATGAAACCGTCTGATATGGACGATGGCAATTTGTTGGTCAGTTACAATCATCCTGCCTTCAACGTCGTGCTGACCGACATTGCCAAGGCGCATTGGCCAGAGATCGAGGCTCGCCACCAGGACGGACTGACGACCGACGAGGTGTTGTTCACGCCGCTCGGGCAGAACGTATTCGATGATTTTGGCAAAAAGGCGCTGCTAGGCCGGTGCTACATGTTCATGGATGCACAGGCGCCGAAAGTCGTGCGCATCAAACGTCGGGCGATCTGATCCCGACTTTTCGACCGGCTCCGTGGCAGGTGTTCCGAGCGATGCAAACGGAGCCGCGAGGCGGGGCATTGAAGCGCGCACCCGCCCACCACGATTCAATGCCGCGAGGGTGAAAAACAATGACCCGTCACGTCACCTTCATGACCATCGACGATGCCGAGCACTATACGCCGCAGCAGCGCGCCGAGATCATTGCCGCCTATCCGGCGCATGAGCGTGAGGCGCGGGCCAAGGGCATTCCGGTGCTCGGCTCCGGCCGCATCTTTCCGGTGGCCGAGGAGCTGATCGCCTGCGAGCCGTTCCGGCTGCCGCGCTATTGGCCGCGGCTCGGCGCGCTCGATTTCGGCTGGGACCATCCCTCGGCCGCGGTCGAGCTTGCCTGGGATACCGAGGCCGACGTCGTCTATGTCACGAAGGCCTGCCGCGCCTCGCAGCAGACTCCCGCCATGCAGGCGCTGACGCTGAAGCCGTGGGGCGAATGGCTGCCCTTTGCCTGGCCGCGCGACGGTCGTCGCGAGACGCTGGAAGGGGCGGGCACCGCACTTGCCAGGCAGTATTCAGCACATGGGCTCAACATGCTCGCCAGCCATGCGCAGTTCGCCGACGGTTCCGTCTCTGTCGAGGCTGGGCTGATGGAGATGCTGGACCGCATGCAGAGCGGCCGCTTCAAGGTGTTTTCGACGCTTTTGCCCTGGTTCGAGGAGTTCCGGCTCTATCACCGCAGGGATGGCCAGGTGGTGAAATTGCGCGACGATCTGATGGCGGCCACCCGCTACGGCGTGATGATGCTGAGGGAGGCGCAGGTCGACCCGGCGGTGTTCAAGGCCGCGCGGCGCAAGGCCGGGCAGGCCGATCCGCTGGGGGCGTTTCGGTGAGGAAAATCGGGAGGGAGGCAATGCGCTCCGGCTCCGATTGGAAAACTGTAGTGAACGTCCGTGGACGTGGTGTAGCATCGAATGATCCCGCTCAAGGGACGCATCGGCGTGGCCTCACGGGGGCGTTCGCCGATAGGGGAGGCTCAGATGCAAGACGGAATTTCTCCAGACCACATACTGCAAATTGGCTTTGGGTTCTGGCCAGCCAAGACATTGTTGAGCGCCGTGGAACTGGGACTCTTCTCGCTGCTTGCGGACGGCCCCAAAACGGGCCTCGAACTGCAAGGCGCGATGGGGCTGCATCCGCGCGCAACGTATGATTTTCTCGACACCCTCGTCGCGCTCGGATTGCTGCAGAGGGACGGCGCCGGTGAAACCGGCAAATACGGCAATACGCCATCGACCGCGCTGTTCCTGGTCAAGCGGAGCCCCCAATACATCGGTGGAATCCTTGAGATGGCGAACGCACGACTGTATCGGTTCTGGGGCGATCTCACACCGGCATTGCAAACCGGAAAGCCTCAAAACGAGATCAAGGAGACAGGCAAGTCGATGTTCGGCGAGCTCTATGCGGACCCGGCGCGCCTGGAGCAGTTCATGGACGCGATGAGCGGCATCTCCATGGGCAATTTCACGGCGTTTGCCGAGAAATTCGACTTTTCCAAATATAAGACGCTGGCCGATATAGGCGGCGCAACCGGGCAGCTTTCGGCCATCGTCGCGGCGCGGCATCCGCATATGCAATGCCGGACGTGCGATCTCGCCGATGTGCAGCCGATCGCCGAACGGCGCTTGACGGAGCGCAATCTCGGCGGCCGGGTCATCGCCGAGACGATCGACTTCTTCGCGGACGAATTCCCCAAGGCGGACATCATCACGATGGGAATGATCCTTCACGACTGGAATCTCGAGAACAAGAAGATGCTGATCGCCAAGGCCTATCGTGCATTGCCGACCGGCGGCGCGCTGGTCGCCATCGAGAACATCATCGACGATGAACGCAGGCAAAACGGCTTCGGTCTCATGATGTCGCTGAACATGCTGATCGAATTTGGCGAGGCGTTTGACTTCACCGGCGCCCAGTTCACCGAGTGGTGCAAAGAGGCAGGGTTTAGTCGCTGCGAGATTATTCCGTTGGCGGGACCTGCAAGCGCAGCAGTGGCTTACAAATAGAGGCTTGGCACCCGCGCGCAGTTCGCCGACGGTTCGGTCTCCGTCGAAGCCGGGCTGATGGAGATGCTCGACCGCATGCAATCAGGCCGCTTCAAGGTGTTCTCGACGCTTTTGCCATGGTTCGAGGAGTTCCGGCTTTATCACCGCAGGGACGGCCAGGTAGTGAAGCTGCGCGACGATTTGATGGCGGCGACCCGCTACGGCGTGATGATGCTGAGGGAAGCGGTGGTCGACCCGGCTCTGTTCAAGGCCGCGCGGCGGAAGGCGGGGCAGAGCGATCCGCTGGGGGCGTTTCGGTGACGATGCTTGCGTTTATGCACGCCCGGCGGCAAAACGACGATGTAGCGGCAACATCATATTAGGGGGGCAATATGGAATCGGAAAACTCGCTGCTCGGGATATTCATCTCCTGGATGCCGATGCTGATTTATCTCGCAGCAAGCCTTTGGGTAACGATCTGGCTCACCTTCAAGCTGATCCGCGTTCAACAGGCGATGGTGCAGGCGCAGGAAGGCATTCTCGCCAAGCTGACCGAGATCGACAGCCGGATGTCCGCGAAGATACGCCAGGACTGAGATTCGCGGCGGACGCATAGGACGAAGCGCCGAAAAGCTTAGCCGGGCTCCTTAGCCCATTCGCCGCCGCTGCCATGATAGGTCTCTGCGGAGAGCAAGAAAACCTGTGCGCAGGTCGTGCAGCGAAAGCGGTAACGAAGCAGATCGTCCCATGGTCCATCCGGGTTGAGATCCGAAAGCGGGATGACACTCGACATAGGACCACCCGGTACTTCCTGCAGAATACCGTCGCGTATGGCCTCTTTGGCCATCGTGATCGCCGCCGCGAGACGACCGGTGCTAAAGATCGTACGGGTCTCCTCGATCGGCGCGCAGTTACTACAAGTCATGCGCTTGTTCCCATAGGTACATCCACAAGTCACAGGCCAAGGAAATCCAGACGGCAAAGAGAGTCAATCTAGCTTGGCGCCTCGTTTCCCTAGGGCTCTCCGCTTCGCAGCGTGCCGGAAAGTGACCCAACATGATCCTCCGCATCATTCCCGCCACTTTGCGCGACCTCTCCTACATCGCTGCCAACCTCCGGCTCGAGGACCGGGCCGAGATCGATTGCCAGTTCGACCACTGGTCGCCGGCGCTGCTGGCGTTGACGGCGCTGCAGGGGTTTGCCTATGTCGCCGAGCTCGACGGCAATCCGGAGGCCGGCTTCGGCGCTGCCGAGCAGCGCAGCGGGCTGTGGATCGCCTGGAGCTGGGGCACGCGCCGCATGAGGCGCTGCGTGCCTGGGATTACGGAATTCTTTCATGCCGTGCTCGGGCCTGAAGTTGCCGCGCGCGGCGCATGGCGGGTCGAGGCGCGAGCGCTGGCGGCCAATCAACTGGGGCTGCGCTGGCTTGCCCGGCTGGGCGCCACGCAACGCTGCCGCCTGCCGGGCTATGGCAGGAACGGCGAGGATTTTCTGCTCTACGACTGGATAAGAAGCTCTCATTTCGGAGAAAACCATGTGTCTTTTTCAAAAGCCGCCGGCGCTGAAGCCGTTGCCAAAGACACCGACCATTGCCGACAAGGACGTACAGGCGCGCGAAGCCGCCTTGCGGGCCCAGCTTGCGGCCAATGACGGCACTGCCGGCACGGTGAAGACCGATCTGTCGCCCAGTGAGCTCACCGGCCAGCGCCGCGTGCTGCTGGGGGTGTGACATGGGCGCCATGAGAAGAGTGTTCCGCAACCGCGTGCTCGCTTGGTGGTACTGGCGCCGGCATGCAAGGTTGAAGAAGAGATAGACGGGAGCTTGCCTGCCGGGATCGCGTAAGCCGCGATCCTTCGCGCCCCGGGTGTTCAAGTGCATGCCTCTACAATTGCCCTCCGGTGTTCCGCGTTTTCCGTAACAGCACAGCGCAAATCGTGTTCCTTCCGCACGGTTGACATTCCTCCCTCAGCCGCCATGCTGCATTGCAACATGGCCATCGAGGAGTTCGGCATGACGGAGGTCCGGTCATCGCGCATCGAGTGCCTGGACGGGCTTCGGGCGCTTGCCGCGATCTGGGTGCTCATCGGGCACTGCTTGTTGTTGACCGGCTGGCAGATTCCTATTCTCGGCGAACCGGACCTCGGCGTCGATCTGTTCATCATGCTGTCCGGCTTCCTGATGGTGTTCCACTACCAGCTGCGCCAGGACAAGGAGCCCTGGCAAAGGCCGGAAACCTGGCTGAAATTCTGGACCCGCCGCTATTTCAGGATAGCGCCGCTGTTCTACGTCATGCTGTTCGCTGCCCTGGCGCTTGGCCCCTATCTCTACGGGTCGAGAATGGTCATCGACGAGTTCCTGCTGCGGTCGCCGCAGGCGCCCGAGCGTTATCTCGACAGCGGCCTGAAGAATATCGGCGCCCATCTGCTGTTCCTGTTCGGCCTGGTGCCGAATTTCGCCTATCGCACGCCGCTGCCCGATTGGAGCCTAGGCTTGGAGATGCAGTTCTATGCGCTGTTCCCGGCCATTATGCTGCTGGTGCGCAGGCTTGACTGGCTATGGGCGGCCATGCTGGTCGCGGCGATCGGCAGCGCGATCGTGTTCTTGATGGGACAGTTGTCGGTGCACTTTCCGATGCCGTCGTTCCTGCCGTTGAAGATGCAGATTTTCCTGTGCGGGATGCTGCTGGCGGGCGTCGTCCATCAAAGGCAGAAGCGGCCTTTCGTGCATCTGGCACTGGCCATGCTGCTGGCGGCGCTGCCGTTCGGCGGCGGCTATGGGCTGAGCAAGCTGTTGATGCGGGAAGCGCTCGTCCTGGGGTTCTTTGCCCTGGTTCTCTACCGGATGCTGCCGGGAACGATGGGCATCGTGGCCAGAAAGATCGCCATGACGCTCGCCAACAGGTTCTTTCATTTGATGGGTGAGCTTTCCTTCAGCATCTATTTGATCCATCTGCTGGTTCTCCAGCCGGTGGCGGCTCTGGTCATCACCCAGTTCGGCCACGAGCTGTCGGCGCCGTTGCGCTTCGCGGTCGTTGTTGTCGTCGTCTTGCCGGTGGTGTGCCTGCTGTCCTGGATCACCTATACGCTGATCGAAGTACCCGGCCAGAAGATGGGGCGTTTCGTGGTGCAGCGCTTTGGGCGCAAAGCCGCGCTGGAGACGACGCCGGCGGAATAAGGCGCTGCCGATCTCCCCCCTGTTTGGACCGGAGACATCGCGAACAGGTGTGCGAGGACATCGCGAACAGTGCTCCATGCTATCTCTCGACGAGGTTGAGGTCGA
>NZ_JAMYSY010000054.1:0-36098 GCF_040322175.1 Mesorhizobium sp. M0185
CACTGCGCGCCGGCCTCGCCTCGTCGGCCGAGGTCGACGAACGCTATGTGCAAAAACAGCTCGGCCATGCCTCCGCGGAGATGACCCGCCGCTATCAGCGCCGCAGAGATCGCTTCCGCATCAACCTGACCAAGGCGTCCGGCCTCTAAGGAGGCAAAGCCCCTTCCCCTGCCGTTCTTGCCTCTCGGGATCCGCGCAGGACTTGCACCCTGACCAGGCATTTTCGCTAAATGAATTGGTCACTTCTGTCGTTCGGGACCGCCCCTGCCCATCCGGCCTGTTTCATCGCCAGGACAGCTGGTCTTTCGGCAGCCGACCGCTCGGATCGAACGCGTTCACCTTGTGCGGAAGATCCGGGCCCCAGTCCCATAGCACCAGATTGCGGTCCTCCGTCTCCGCGCCCGGAGCGAAACTCGGCACCAGAATTCCAGCGATGCCTTGAGGCCGCAGCCGGTCATAGATGGACCAGGATTCAGGTCGCTCGCCGTTACTGAGTGCCGTGGCCCAGGCGCTGGCCATGTCCGCAAGCGTGACAGAAGATTCTCCCCTGCCCTGCTCGCTCGTCAGATCAGTGATGTCCTCGCAGTCCACCTCATAAGAGCACAGCACGCAGGGGTCGATGCGATGCGCGAAGCCCTGGTTGGCTTCCTTGACTGCCGTCATGACGGTCAGCGCCAGATAGAGCGCGGGCACACCTTTGGGATTGAACCGAGCACCCTGATCGCCGCTCCATCACCGGAACTCGGCTTGAATGCCAAACGTAGATCATGCGCCCTGTAGCAGGTTCCGACAAACCTCAAGCAAAGCCAACCAGGGCCATGTGATCGAGGTAGTCGCGAATAGCAGCTGCCTTGCCGTCCTTCACGAGGGCTTCGGCGGTGCGTCCACCGAATGCCGGCAGCGGCTGGGCTCGGTACCAGGCCATGGCCTGTTCCTTGCCTCCGGCCCATTCCGTCACGCGACTGATGATCTCGAGCATCTCGCGCAGACGGCCCTGCGTCTTGGCCGTGCGGCTGCGCTCCAGCCGATAGAGGGTTTCACGGGCAAGCCCGACCGTCTGAGCCAACTGACCCTTGGACATTCCAAAGCTGTCGGCCACCTGGCCAACAGCAATTTTCCCGGCCCGGTCCATATAGGACAAAACCAGGGGTTCATTCTGCCCGGATTTCTTGAGGGCCTGCCCCATCGAGTTCCTTGTCATATTAGCAGCCGCCTTCACTGTGCAAAGGGCGCTTTTCCACTGGTTCAAGCCCGCAGGCGCATGGCGCGCTTCTGATTTCATACGACCCGCTTGCCATCCGCCTCATCGACCGCGCGCGGACCACCAGCAACGGCAGCATTACGCACAAGAATTTTCAGCCCTTAGCCGGTCATTCTTGCCGTCGTGCCATTGGCCTTGAGTGCTGCCATCAGCATCGGTCCGACCGAGAACTGTCCTGCCCTCGCCTTTTCGGTCAGCACGCGTAGATAGCCCCCGGCCGAGTTGATATGCTGCGCCCTTTGCAGGATACAGGCAATCACGATCGCGGCGACCTCCTGGCCCATCACATGGCAAGCCTCCTCATACGCCGAGGGCGACACGCCAAGGTAGCCGCGCACCTGGGCGGCGGTAATCATCAAATCGCGCCAGCTTGCGATTCCGTGGGCGGCATAGTCGGCAAGTTCGGGGCAGGCCTTCAGCACAAGTCCTATCGGGAAGCCTTTCGGCTTCTCGGCGTAGGCCGTTCTTGGTTCGACCGTCGCCCTGCTTTGTTCTAAAGCTGGTTCAAATACAAAAGTGGAGTCTGTGTTTGAATCAGATTGCTGCCGCTCGTTTTGGGACTCATTGCCGCTAGGATTCGTGGAATTCATGAAGCTTTCCAGCATCATATCCACTTCGTCGTGCAGCAAGGAGAGCTCCGCGACAATCGCTTCCAGCTCCGACAGCCCTGCCCGCCGAGGAATAGCATCCACGATTGCTCTGAACCGCCTCCAAATGGTTCCCCAGTCGCCAGGAGCGCCCTCGTCGATCGCTGCTTCGACCAGCTTGTGAATGTCGCGCCGGTGGAGGGTGATCCGCTCCCGCGTCAATTTGAGCGCCCGGCTGTCGGCGCGGACCTGCTCGGCAGCCTGCTGAAACTCCGCGGCCCGTGCAAGCAGTGGCGCCAGCGAGAACCCGAACGCCTCCTCGACTGCGCCGCCCTTTGCCTTGCGAGCGAACCGTTTGCCGTTTGGACTGTCTCGGCGGATGATCAGTCCGCTATTGACCAGTTCGGCCAGGTTCCTGCGCAGCGTGGAATCGGCCATGCCGTGCGCCCGCAGTGACAGCTGCGCGTTCGAAGGATAGACCATCAGCCCGTTCTCTTCGCTGATCTGATCGTCCGGATAGAACGACAGCAGTCCGCTGAGGACGGCCAGGGCGCGATCTCCCACGCCTACGATCGTCTTGCCCTCGCACAGCCAGCGATACACCTGCCATTTCTCGACGGCGGCCCCTTCAGGAATCTTTCGTGATGCCGTGTTCGCTTGCACCAAGGCAAGCGTCATCGGCCGCCGCCCAAAGGGCGTCGTCGCATAACCACTCTCCATTTCCCTCGCCTTTCAATCAGACAAAAGAAAACTGCTCGTCGAAACGACGCCAACGACTCTTGACAGTGATTCGGGGAAATGCGATTCTCAGCTTGCTACAGACCTGAGAAGGGCTTCCGCGACGGTGACGTTCGGGGGCCTTTTTCTTTTGCGGTTTCAGTCTCCTGTTTTCTTTGCCGTTTCCGATGCCCTGAAAGCCTCGAAAAGCTCGTCGAGCTTCTCGGCGATGAATGCGCCGAAGGGCGATGCATCCTTTGACTTCAAGGAAAGCGTAAACACCTTTCCCGTGTCGGTGATCTTGGCTCGGACCGACTTGTCCTGGGGCACCCAGGCCTTTTCCTGAGGCTTCGATGCGGCTCGCGGCTGCTTCACCGGCGCATTCAAAAAGTCGAACAGACGAGCAAAACGAGCGTCACTGCCCGGTTCGGCGAAATCGGCACTTGTCACGTACTCTGCCGCCCGCTCGGCGGTCCCGGGATGCTCCATGAGCTTGGCAAGCTGCCACCAGCGGTCCCGGCCTATGCTCTTGGCGGCGCCGACGGCCACAATGACCTGCTCGGGAATGTTGTTGGTCACGGAGCGCATCTTCGAGAAGGTCGTATCATCGAGCGCAAGGGCCGACTTCACGGTGTCCGGCGAATGGCCCCGCTTGAGAATGCGATCGGCAAAAAGCGTCCTTTCGATGAAGGACAGGTTGGCCCTGGCAGCATTCTCCTGGCCCTGCGCGATGACATGGTCCTCATCGCCGATCTTCTTGACGACTGCACGAACGGGCCTGCCCAGCTGGCGTGCGACCTTGACGCGCCTGTGGCCGAACACGGTCTGAAACCGGCCGGAACTGTCCGGGTGGGGCCTGACCAGAATCGGAGAATCCTGCCCTCGCTCGCGAATCGCCGCCAGCAGCTCATGAAATGCTTCATCGTCATCGTCCATGCGGTCCGAGACGAATGAGGTGTCGACCAACGCCGGATCGAGATCGACGACCGAACTCTTAGAGAGCTCCTCGAATGACTGCATGATCGACCGGGATGCCCCGCGAACCGCATAGCCCGAGACATCCCCGCTGTCGGCGACTGACGTCGCGGGGCCCATCACGCTGCCGAATACATCCTTGCGCGCCATTCAATCACTCCGATTCGCAGCTAGTCGGCTGATTTCACGAGCAAAATCCCCATTTTTTACTGCCGTAAAATGCGTCATGACCGGCCCCATGCGCGATGGATGAGCGCGACAATCTCGGAATTCACCGCGTCCAACGATTCGAGTGCCCGTTCGTAGGTCGAACGGGTAAAAGACGACTTTTCCACCTCGTAGAGCGTCTGTTTCGTCAGTCCTGCATCCGAGATTGCCGTCGACTTGAGCATGGGATTCTCAAGGATCTGGCCGGCAAGCATCGATTGCATGAAGCCGACCATCTGTGCCTGGGGAATGTCGGTGGGTTCGTAGCGCGTGATCAGATAGCGGAACCAATCCAGCTCGATCGCAGCACCGGCGGCCTTGATGGTCTTCAATATGCCGCCGAGCATCAGCAGGAACTGGCTCATCGACATCAGGTCGAGCATCTGGGGGTGGACGGTGATGAGAACCGACGTCGCCGCCGACATGGCGGTCAAGGTGAGATAGCCAAGTTGCGGCGGGCAATCGACCACGACGACATCATAGCGCTCGTCGACCTCGGACAAGGCCTTTGCAATCCTGGTGAAGAACTGGCGGCCAACGCTGGACGATTTGTCCTGCATGGCAAGCGGCGTGTCGTACTCATACTCCTGCAGCTCGAGGTTGGCCGGGATGATATCCAGGCCCGGAAAATTGGTAGGCACGATCACGTCGGATATCGGCTTGCGCTCGTCGTCGTACCGGATCGCCTCATACAAAGAGAGATTGCGATCGAGTTCCGGCTGGAAGCCATGCAGGGCCGAAAGTGACGCCTGCGGGTCGAGATCGATGGCAAGCACGCGGTGCCCGGTCAGCGCAAGGTGCTGGGCGAGGTGGGCAGCCGTTGTTGTCTTGCCGCTGCCGCCCTTGAAATTGACGACAGCAACCACCTGGAGCTTGTCTCCAGGCTTGCGGTGCGGGACGTATTTTTTTACCTCGGTCCTGCCATGCCGATCCAGAAAATGGCGCAGTTCAAGCATCTGTTCGGCGGTATAGGAACGGCGTCCGGAAGGTATCTGCTCGGGCAGGGGGCCTTTGCCCTCCAGATGGAGGCGCTTGAGATTGTTCTGCGAGACCCCAAGGTAGTGGGCCACTTCCGCCAGCGAAAAAGGGCGAAGTGTCTTTGTCGCATTTGGCGGAAACTTCTCCATACGGAGCTGGTTAAGCCGCCGCGATATCTCTGCGCCTTGCTCGAGGATCTTGTCATCGAACTCGAAGCGTGGCAGCCGCATGGAGATGTTCATTTCTGTCGAAACCTGAATTGGCGCTTTTTGTGAGCAATTCACCCAACAAGCGCCATTAAGCTCCGATTCGGCCCGCTCCGGCAAGAAGTTTTGGGTTAACAAAAGGTTAACGTCACTGACCGGCTTTTCTTGCTGCCAGCTGCTCTTGCCATCACGAAGGCAGCTGCTCAGTTTTTTGAGCGCGGTACTGTCTTGCTATCCAAGCTAACGGCATGTTTTCTCTGTCATAAGGATCATATTTTACGGCAGTAAATCGGGTACACTCAGAGGCGGGATGCAAGTGCCGGCGGGCAGGGCAGGGCACCGGATCCGATGGCACGTGGCCGGTTGGGTTCGTTGTCGGTTAGGGTAAGCTGCTCAACGCCAGACTGACTCTTTCAGCTCGAGGAGCGGACCGGCTGGGGGCGAGGCCGATATCGGAATAGACGACTACAATGAGGGCCGTGAGGGGAGACCGTTGACGGAGTGGGTGAAGCCCTCCTCAAGGCCGAGGTTAAGCCCGATCAACATCTGGAAGCATACTTTCCGGAACGAGACAGCCTCGAGTTCATGCGGAGAACGCTCCCCGCTCCATAGCGGCAAAGCTCGCTCTCTCAACACCGTGGCGCACTGGACTTCGAGCACCTGCGTCAGCATGGCAGCAGCGGCGTCGTCGAGTTCGCCGTGCCTTCCGGCGAAAGCACCGACTCGCCGGTCCCACGGCAGTTCGGTGTCGTCCTCCTCATCGCTCAACATACCACGCTACCGGTGCTGCTCCCCGGGGCAGAAGTGCGGGAGAAGCCCAGTTGCAAACTGAGTGAATATAAACGCCGGGCCGTCAGAAGGATACCGCGACCGGATCGGCGAGGGCCGCCACGGCGTCGGGCACGCGTTCACATCCGCAGCCCACAGGCCGGAAACCTCAAGCTGCGCATCAGGACCGTTTTCGTCCTTAGTCAACGGCCCCGAAGCAGCGCATCAGCCGGCGCTTTAAGGCCGCTACGAGCAGCTGGCTCGAGGCACCAGAATCGCTGCCAGTACGAATCATAGGGCGGAGCCAGCGCGTGTACCGACACGACCATGGTCGCGGTTGTCCGGAGTTCTTGTGTCTTGCTTGGTGTCCAGTCGACTTCGAAGACCAGGTCAGCCACCGCTGGCATATTCGGTTATCGCGATGAATCGCTGGCGCACAATCTCGACCCGGCCTTGCGGCCCTCTGATATTGCCTTCCAGAAAGTCGTCGAAATCTGGGGCTGCAAGCATGTCTTTGACCTGGTCGCCGACATAGGTACGGACCTCGTCTTCCGCGCCTCCCAGCTCAGCAACCAACTCTTCTCGACCGTCGACGATCAAGAGTATGTCCTCGGCATCCCGGCTAGAAAGCAGATCCTTTCCACCTCTGCCAAGGTATGCCTCCAGCTTCGTCGCGACGAAGAGTGCCGGTGTCAGGCGACGGATGATGAGCTTATCGTCCAACGGACAATCGACCGCCGTCTCAATACCCGCTTCATACCAACGATTGCTGAATCCGAGGATTTTGGGATCGTCCGGCATGAAGTCGACTTTGAGCCGGCCAAGATGCATTCGGCAAATGACACTGTCGTTGGGTGACTCCGAGAAACCCCGCTCTCGAAGCCGTTCCAGGAGCTGCGCCCATTCCGAAAAGCCGGCCAGATCGACAATTAGGTCGACGTCGTCAGTCGCCCTGACATCCTCGAGCGTGATGGCATCGGTGATGAAAAGGGCGGTCGTACATCCGCCGACGAACACAAGACGCTTGCGCAGGTCATCGCCTAGAGCTTCCGCGACAGCCCTTAGCATTGCTAGTAGCTGGCCTTGGATGCTGGTCATTTCTGCGCGAGCCTTTCCGCAAGACGCTCCGCCGCGAGGCCAGCCTCGCGCTGGTTTCCGAGTCTTATTGCGTCCGCAAGGGCAAGATACTCGTACAGCCGATCATCCCTTTGAACGGCTTCAGGAACGCTTTTAAACATCGGCGTCACCGATTGTCCCATGTCGCGGCCGCTGGCATAGGGCCACACATAGATGTAGCTGCCAGCGCTTATTAGCACGTTCTTTAGGATGGGCGCCGCAAAAGCGGTCGGGATTCCGCGCTGCATTGCTCCGGGCTTCGCTGGAAAAACGAACTTCAACCCGTGCACGATGAAATTCTGCAGGTTCCTGCGGCTCGGCTTCGCTCTGCCCGTATCTCTATCCCTGGCCGCGATACCGGAGGCAAGACTTCGATTGATAGATGCATTGACCTCCGTCTTGCTTATGCCAAGAGAAGACTCCAGATTGCGGACCGAGTATGGATCCTGGCCCTGCGCTTCTGAGCGCAGAGTTTCGACACCTTTTTCTTTCTCCTGCTCCTGAAGGCTGATGAGCTTGAGCAGGACGACGATGTCCTGGCTTTTCATTTGATTCCGATCCGCTGTCCGTTGTCCGAGGACCACGGACACCTACACGGGGAGTGCGGTTCTGTCAAAGAGTAATCAAGAATCCTTGCAGCTTACGTGGCCCAATAAGAATTCGACCGCATTCAGAATAGAGCAGTCCGCGTTTTAATTTAAGGCGATCCCGCTGCGCTGATCCGTCTTGAATTTCGGCGCCTTCATCGAAAAACATTGCAGTTCCGCCTACTGTTTTTCCCGAAAAAAATATCGAGTTCTGGCAACGTTGCGGAATGCATTATTGCGAAGTGAAGCTAATCCCCGTCGAGCGCGCGGCGCAGCAATTCGACCAGGCGTTCGATCGCTTGGGTGTGAGCAGAGCCGGTCGGCCGCCGTGCGAAAAAAATCATCAACGCTGATCCAGTTGGTCGCGTCGGTGCTCGTCCCCGGTGCCACACATTCAATATAAAGATGCAATTCGTCTGGTTCAAAGACAACCATCCAGTTTCCGCTGTGGTCCCCCGCAAGTCGGTAGGTCAGTGTGCTCATGGCAGGCAACTCCTCACCGCCAGCTTGCCTATCCGCCCTGAGATTTCTATCCTCAGAAATCGGTATTGACGCCTCAGGCGAAATCTGCCGCCACGCTCCGCAAGAAGGCGAGCGTCAACGCGGTCGCCATGTTGTCTCGCGGCCGCGCCTGGCTCTCGCAGACATATCGCAATGCGCCATCAGGTGTGCGGCGCACCTTGCATTGATTCTCGGGTTCTCCATGCAAGGCCTCTCCACAGGGCAGACGACCGCGCAGGAACGCTTCACCATCTTCCTGGCATTTGGTGAACCGGACGGCTCTTCGACGCTAGGAGCAGGCAAATATCGCAATCCAGGTAAGGTTCCCAGCTATGGCCCGCTCGACCCCGCCACGATCTCAGCATACCGCTCCCTGGGATCTCCCCAATCCGTCTATGTTCAGATGTTATGGCGCTTCGGTTTGATCCGTTCAGAGCGCATGGGAGAGGTGCGGGCCTGTAGGGCAGGAGCTGGCACCGTCCGTTCCGCCGCCCTAGTCGAGATCAGGTGGGAGCGGCGGGACGGCTGCGTGAGGAACAGAGTCGGGGCTCCTCATTGAAGAGCCGCAGCTTCGGTCTGTTCGTATCATGCGCCTTTTTCGCCCTGAGCATTTGAGACGTCGCGTCGCAGCCTTTCCGGGCCGCTGGGCCGTATACGCGCTACCGCGCTCAGCTTTAGCTCCGACTCCAGTCCTGGAAAGCCAGCCAGCGTATAGGCCGCGGCCATCGAGCCAAACCGCTTTTTGAACACACGAGATATGGGCAGATCGGAGTCCGCATTAATCAGCGACAATGTGAGGTGCCCGTGAGCGGCGCGCAGCCGCCGAAATCCGTCTAGAAGCTCTTCGTCCGAGTACTTTCGCAGAGCTCCCCGCCGATCCGGTACGTGGCCGACCGCCGCATAGACCGCCTTCAAGCTGCCGAAAAGCCGGACATAGCACTGTCCCGACGCAGTATACGGACAAGCATTGATCACGGTGAGGCTGAGTCGTTTCTTCTCTTTCAATAGCCGCTTCAGGTTTTTGAGCATTTCGAGCTTTGTATAGGTGTACCCGCGCTTTCCCCTTGCGAGTTGCGCCCTCTCGAATATTTGAACCGTTACAATCGGCTCCATGACCCGGATTCGGACCCATTTATCGGGAGTGTTTGGCTTGGATTGGCTACTCATACTGTGCGACGTTCGGTTGTAGACATAGTAGCCTATCATCAACTCGCTTTTGAGGAGGGATGCGACGCGCCCGGTCGTCCACACATCGCCGTATGTGGAGGGCACTCCTTCCTTGTTCAGACGAACCGATATGCCGGCCATGCTCTGCCCTTCAGCAACAAACATGTTGAAGATGCGCCTAACAAGCTCGATTTCGTTTGGCGGGCCGGGCACAAGGAGAACGCGGTCGCCAGCGAGCCCTTTCTGTTCTCCAGAGCCGAGAAGGTAACGGGGCTCCCCATCTTTATCCAGCAACAGTCGCCTGACGCCGTAGGGCACAGGTCCGCCCTGGCTGAATCCGAGACGAGCCTGCTGCAGGTGCGCTCTGGAGACCTTTGCGGATAGCTCGCGGCTGTACTCGCTTGCCATCACCCGTTTCATATTCTTGAGGATTGCAGAGACCATGCTGCCGTCGTTCTCGAATTGTTCGCCGCAATATTCCACCGCGACGCCTGCGTCACGACAGAGAAACTCGTAATGAGCGGACTGATCCGTATCCGGAAAGCGGCCCCAGCGGCTGACGTCAAGAACGAGGATTGCCGAGAAAGTCTTTTGGCCAGTCATGACATCGGCCAGTAACTGCTTCAGTCCGTCGCGACCTCTTATGCTCAGGCCGCTTTTCCCAGCATCTTCGTAGGTTTGGACGATAGTGTATCCGCGCCGCTCCGCGTACTCTGTAATGGCCATCGCCTGGTTCTCCAGCGAATAGCGTTGATGTTCAGTGGACATACGAATGTACTGCGCCGCACGGATAGGGGGCGCTGTCTGCAACTCGAAAGCCATGGGGTCTCCTTGGGCTTGAACAACCCCAGAGACACGAAATGTCTTTCAGAACTCTGTCGCATTCTGTGAATTCCCATTCGGCGGCCACGAAATTGGGAGCGCAGATCTCCTAGCAAACGGATGATTGGACAGCGCAACGACCGGAAAAGGGATGCGGTGAGGTGCGGGCGCCCAAGGGGTTTTGGCAGCAGAATCAAGGGGCAGCTTTTCCCCGCACTCGCGCAAGTCCTTGCCTTCCTGGCAATGCACGAGTTTGTTCCCTGCTCGCACAAAGGGCTCGAAACCGGTAAGGTCCTGGGTTAGAAGAGCTGGCAGGATGCCCCGTATGAAAAATCCGACGATGGACGATACCGACGATGGGCGCCCGAATGGCGGACGCAGCGCTTTGTTCACGCCGCCCGGCGATGCGTCCGGCGCGGAGCGGGTTTCGCGCCGGCGCAAGGCGCTGCTGTCCTCCTCGATGGTCGGCTCGACCAATCGCGGCCGTGTGCTGCAGGCCCTGTTCGATCTTGGGCCGACGAGCAGGGCTGAACTAGCCCGCCTGGCCGGGGTCAACCGCACCACCATTTCCGGAATCGTGCAGCCGCTGATCGACGATCAGGTGCTGGTCGAGAGCGACCCGGTTCCTCCCAGTCCGGGCGGCGGCAAGCCGGCCCGGCCGCTGTGGTTCTCGCCCAATGCCCGTCCGATCTGCGGTGTGCTGCTGATGCCGGATGCCGTGCATGCATGCGTGGCGACGCTCGACGGCAAGATCGAATCGGAACGCAAGATGGCCCTGCCGGACGGCAGGGGGCCGGTCCGGCCAATCATCGAGGCGATCGCCGAATGCGTCGGCGACACTCTCTCCAGGGCGCGGCGCATGCCTCTCGGGATCGGTGTTGGCGTCGGCGGCATGGTTGACACCGATCGCGGGTCGATCGTCGCTGTCAATCTCGCGCCGGCGCTCGACCGCTACCCGCTCGCCGACGATCTCGGGCGACGCTTCGGCCTGCCGGTCAAACTCGACCATCATCCGCGCGCCTTGCTGGTCGGCGACCGCTGGTTCGGCGCCGGGCGCGGCGTCAGGCAATTCGCGGTCGTCTACACGGGCGAGGTGCTGGGCGGCGCACTCTATTTCGACGGGCACCTCTATCGTGGCACGGCAGGCGCAGGCGGCGAACTCGGACACACTTTCGTGCAGCTCGACGGCGAGCCCTGCCGCTGTGGCAGGCGCGGCTGCTGGGACACCATTGCCACCTTGAGCTGGCTCCGGCGCGAGGCCGCCCGCGCGGCTCTGCCCGAGCCAGACCTGATCGACTCGGCCCGCCTCGTCGACATGGCGGCGCGGCGGCTGCCGGGAGCGGCTGAGCTGCTCGACCGCTATGCCCGCAACGTCGCCGTAGGCATCGCCAATCTCCAGCAGACGGTGGCGCCCAACATTTTCATCATGCATGGCGATGTCGTGCTCGGCGGCGATTGCCTGCTCGGCGCAATCGCGGAGCATGTCCGCGCCATGGTTCCGTCACGACCGGGCGGCGCCATCGAATTCATTGCCGGCGATGCAGGTGACCGGGCCGCCCTCGTTGGCGCAGCCGGTCTGGTGATTTCCGAGCTGCTGCAGCTTCCGATCTAGTACCGCCGTTTCCACGGCCCGCGTTGGAGCTTTCCACGCTGACGCACACGCCTGCTTCCATACCGCTGGCCGATGACAGCCTCGAAGAGGTCGTTCGAGGGCAGGAACATGTCGAATCGTCAATCATTACCAACTGGAGGCAGGGAGGTTCCCGACAGCGCAAGACGGCTACGCGGCCTGTTGGCTGCGGCCGGCGCCACGACCGCCATGGCTTTCGGATTTGGCAGCCTGGCGCTCACATCCGTCTTCATCAGACCGCTTGAGGCGGAGTTTGGCTGGTCGCGAGCCGATATAAGCCTTGCCTACACGCTATCGAGCGTCGGCATGGCCCTGGGCGGGCTGTTCTGGGGCCGGCTTGCGGACCGTTTGAATATCAGAACACTGCTATTCATCGGCTCGGCCGGCATGGTGATCGCGCTCGCCGCGCTTTCCTTCGCCACTTCGCTCTGGCAGATCTATGCGGCCAACTTCGCTTTGGGCGGGCTAGGTTTTGCCTGTCTGTACGCGCCGGTACTTGGCGTAACCGGACTCTGGTTCGACCGCCGGCGCGGCCTGGCGATAGGGATCGTCACAGCAGGCGGAGCCCTTGGTCAGGGCATACTGCCCTACGCCGCAAATGCATTGATCGACAGTGTCGGCTGGCGCCTCGCATACGCGATCATGGCTGTGGCGACGACGGCTGCGCTGGCGATCTTCATGCCGGCGGTTCAGGCGCCGCCCGTAGATCGGATCCTTGCCGCACCGGTGCGTTTTTCAGCGACGCCAGGCTTCCAAGGTGGCCATCTTTCCCCGGTGACGCTGCTATCTGCCGCAGCCTTCCTTTGCTGCGCCTGCATGGGCGTCCCGCTGATGCACCTCACGAGTTTCGTCACGGCCGTGTGCGGGTCTTCGGATGTCGGATCGCTTAGCGTGTTGATCGCCATGCTGTTCGGCGCCATCGGGCGGATCGCATTCGGGCTCCTCGCCGACCGGGCAGGCAACCTTTCTGCCTACGCCCTGGCGTCGTTTATTCAGACGGCATGCGTTGCGATTTTTCCCGCGCTTGACCAGCAATTGAGCCTGCTGTCGCTGTCGGCGGTTTTCGGCTTCGGCTTTGCCGGGAACATGACGTGCCTGATCCTTTGCGTGCGCCAGTTTGCGCCAGCCGAACGCTTTGGCCAGTCACTCGGCATCGTCATGCTGATCGCCTGGGTGGGCATGGGCGTGGCCGGCTATTTCGGCGGGTTCGTCTATGACAGCTTCGGCAGCTATGGGCCCGCTTTCCTGGTGGCATCTGTCGCAGGCGCGGCCAATCTCGTGGTTCTGGGCGTATTGGCGGCATCATCCGGCGCGAGAGCGCAGTTCCCATGCGGCCGCCTTGCGGATCCTGCGATAAGCCGCTGATTCAAACGTCGAAACTCCGCTTAATTCCACGTTGGTTCGAACGCTGCAAACCACGGCCTTCCTGCCAACCTCAGAGATCGAAGAGGGCGGAGCACCGTCATCACCAGGCAAGGACAGCTGAGATGAGCAGTATCTACGACAGCATTCTCGACACGATCGGCGACACGCCGGTCGTCCGCCTTTCCCGCATCAACAATGGTGCCGCTTCGCTCTATGCCAAGATCGAGGCGTTCAATCCTGGCGGCTCGGTCAAGGATCGTCTTGCCGCCGCGATCATCGAAGAAGCGGAGAGTTCCGGTGCACTTCGGCCTGGCCAGACGGTGATCGAGGCGACGAGCGGCAACACGGGCATCGGACTTGCCATGGTTTGCGCGCGGAAAGGCTATCCTCTCGTCATCGTCATGCCGGAGAACGCCAGCCTCGAACGCCGCAAGCTGATACGTTTCTTCGGTGCCAAGGTCGTGTTGACCCCTGCCGTCGAGCGCGGCAGCGGCATGCTCGCCAAGGCGGTCGAGCTGGCCGGAGCGCACGGCTGGTTCCTCTGCCGGCAATTCGAGACGCCCGTCAACGCCGATGTCCATGCCCGCATGACAGCGCTCGAAATCATCGCGGCATTCCAGGACCGTCCACTCGACTACTGGGTCACCGGCACCGGGACCGGCGGAACACTTGCCGGTGTGGCGCGAGTGCTCAAGCGCGAGCGGCCGGAAACGCGGATCATAGTCTGCGAGCCCGACAATTCGGCGCTGCTGTCGAGTGGCATTCCTCAAACTTTCGATGAACAGGGGCTGCCGACTCGGGCGCATACTCGGTTCCGGCCACACCCGATGCAGGGGTGGAGCCCTGATTTCATTCCGCAGATCGTCGGCAAGGCGATGGCTGACGATCTTGTGGACGAGATCATACCCGTTTCAGGCGCCAGCGCTCTGGAAACCGCGCGCCGGCTTGCGACGGAAGAAGGAATACTGGCGGGCATCTCCGGCGGAGCAACTTTGAGCGGGGCACTGGAAATTGCTCGACGCGTCGGCCCGGACCGGAACGTGCTCTGTATGTTGCCTGATACGGGTGAGCGGTATCTCAGCACGATCCTGTTCGATCACATCAGCGAGGACATGTCGCCCGCCGAAGAGGCGATCTCTCGCTCCACACCCGGCTACCGCTTCGACCGGCCGCCGTCCTTCGCCCTTTCATCGGCACCCGTAAACGAAATCCAAATCGATCAGTCGGCGCATGCGATGGTCGACAAGGCGATCCATGATCCGGAGCGTCCGGTGGTCATGTTCGCGCTGACATGGTGCGAATTCTGCTGGACGGTAAGAAAGCTCTTCGACCGTGCCGGAATCGCCTACAGGTCCATCGAAATCGATACTCCGGAATTCCAGAAGAACGGCCTGGACGGGGAAATCCGCAAGGCCCTGAGGGCCCGGATCGGTTCGCCTACAATTCCGCAGGTCTTTGTCGGCGGCGAGCATATCGGTGGCTGCATGGATACGCTTGCGGCCTGGCGGGACGGCACGCTCGCCGCCCGGCTGGAGTTTGTCGGCGCAAACTACACGCCCGGCGCATGCGCAAATCCCGAGAGCCTGCTGCCTCGATGGGTGCGCGCGGCAGCGTGAGATCCCGCCTCCGGGTCTTTTCAGAGTGCCGTCGCCACCATCAAGCGAGCGGAACGGGCGTGATCCCGTTCCGGCTCGGCTTTCATCTGTACTTGTCCGTGTCGGCCTTGTCGGCCTTCCCACCAAGAGAAGAGCAAATCAGCGCAGGCGGAAACCTCGCGCTCCGGAAACGAACGCTTTCGGCAGCGGCACGGACTTGATACAATCCATCGCTAATTTAGCAGGCGCACTAGGATCAACAAAGTGTCGCTCGAAATTCGCGTTCTCGGAGATCTGACCGTCCTTCGCCTTGGCGAGGTCGTTTCCTTGCCGCCTTCGAAAAAGACGCGGGCGCTGCTGGCCTATCTTGCGCTCGTAGGGCGCCCGCAGCGGCGCGAGCGCCTTTGCGAGATGTTCTGGGACGTACCGGACGATCCTCGCGGCGCCCTGCGCTGGAGTCTCTCGAAGATCCGACAGGTCGTCGACCTCGGGGACGGCGAGATCCTGCAAGCCGACCGCAACGCAGTTCGCCTGAACACCAGCGAAATCGTGCTGGACATTGCGCCGCTCCGCGGCCTCGGCGGTCGTGACATAGAGGCTCTCGAACCGGAGAAACTGGAGGCCCTCGCCGGAGCGTTCCGCGGCCGTTTCCTGGATGATCTTTCACTGCCGCGCTGTCCGGAATTCGAAGCCTGGCGCATTGCGACCGCCGACGAACTGCACGTGACGCATCTGCGCATCCTTCGGGTGCTCGTCGACCGGCTGGCGGATGAGCCGGCGCGGGCGCTTCCGTACGCCCATGTCCTGCACGGGCTGGAGCCCGGAGACGAGGCTCTTCGAGCAGACATCCGTCGGCTGAGCGAGGCAGCACGGCAATCCGCCATGGTCCAGAGCCGCGCCTCGAGAACGGACACGGAGGTCGCTCCCGCCGGTGAGAGCGTCACTCCGACCCAGGTTTGGCCGGGGGCGGAGATACAGCTCCCCCCTGCGCCGGAGCGGGTCCTTGCGCAGGAGATCCGGCGGTGCACAACGCCCGACGGCGCGCGCCTCGCCTATTCCTTGAGTGGTCAAGGCCCCCCTTTGGTAAGGGCCGCCCACTGGATGTCCCATCTCGAGCTCGAATGGGACAGTCCGGTATGGAAGCATTGGATCGAGGGCCTGTCCGCGCACTACCAGCTGATACGCTACGACCAGCGCGGGAACGGCCTATCGGATCGGCATCCCGCCGACCTATCCTTCGAGGCCATGGTCGCCGACCTGGAGAGCATCATCGATGCGGCCGGTCTGCGCCGCGTTTCCCTGCTTGGCATTTCCCAGGGATGCGCCGTTTCGATAGCCTATGCCGTCCGGCATCCTGAGCGCGTGGCCGGGATGGTGCTGTATGGCGGATTTACCAAAGGCTGGCGCAAACGGGGCAATCAGCGCGAAATAGCCCGCCGCGAAGCGATGGGAGCGCTGATACAGGAAGGCTGGGGCCAAGACGACCCGGTGTTCCGGCAGATGTTCACCTCTCTCTTCATTCCGCAAGCAACGCCGGAACAGAGGAATTGGTACAACGAGCTGCAACGCAATACCGTCTCGCCCGAGATTGCCCATCGCATCTTCGAGGAAGGCGCCGTCATCGACGTGGACGAGCTGTTACCGCGGGTCCGCGTTCCGACCCTGGTGATGCATGCCACGAGGGACGCAGTCATTCCGTTCGATCATGGCCAGGCGATGGCTGGGAAAATCCCCGGCGCGCGTTTCGTCGCGCTCGACAGCGTCAACCACGTGCTGCTTGGCCATGAACCGGCATTCGCGACCTTCGTGGAAGAAACGCGTCGTTTCCTCGCCGACCCCGAACAGACGCAGCAACTGGCAGGCCCTCCGGCGTCCTTGGGAATCAACCGCTCTCGGCAGTACATAACAGTGCTGGCCGCGGAAGTGATCAGTCCCGTGCATCTCCTCGAAACGGCGGATCCGGAAGTAGCAATTCGCGAATTCCAGCCCGTCGAGGATCGGGTGATAGAAGTCGTGGAAAGCCACGGCGGCGTCGTCACGTCGGCTGCTGACGGGACAATCACCGCAGCATTCGGCCTCGCTCGCGCCACCGAGGATCACGCTTATCTTGCGTGCCGCGCCGCGCTTGCGGCCAAGCTGGCAGTGGAGGAGCTTTCCCAGGGCGGGATCCAGTTGAGGGCCGCAATAGACACCGGCGAGGTGATCGTACGGCAGCAATGGACGACCGAAGCCAGTAAGGTTGAACTGGCCGGAGCCGCGCCGCGTGCAGCCAACCGGCTGATGCGTGCCTTGCACCGTGCGACGATCGCCGCGACAGGCCGAGCGCGCGCAGCCGCGGGGGGCTATGTGCAGATGCACCGCTTGGCGCATTCGGAGCATCCGCACCTTGGCCGCGACGAACGCATTTACGAGCTGTTGGGCGAAAATTACGCGCTGTCGCGCTGGCACCTGAGGGCCAACCGTGGCCTCACCGGACTGGTGGCGCGCGAGCTCGAGCTCAAAATCCTTCTTTCAACCTGGCGCAGGGTCAGGGAGGGCCACGGCCAGGTCGTCGGGATCGTCGCCGACCCCGGCATGGGCAAGTCGAGGCTTGCCCATGAATTTCTCTCCCTCGACGAGGTGGCTGGTTTTACTGTGCTTGAATGCGGCGGTCTGGAGTTTGATTCATCAGTTACTCTGGGTGCTGTAAAGAAGCTGCTGCTCTCGGCTTGTGGCATTCGTGGCGAAGACGGCCTGGCGGAAGCCCAGCGCCTGTTTGCCTTCAAACGGGCTGAACTGGACCTGGATCCGAGTCATACGGCGCCGCTTTCCTTCCTCGCGGACCTGCCGGTCGACGATTCTTCTTGGTGGCATCTCGATGCGCGGGAGCGGACCTCACGGGTATCCGAGGCGATGAGCGCATTTCTCGTTGCCTTGAGCCGGGCCGCGCCCGTAGCCGTGCTTATCGAGGATCTGCACTGGATCGATGCCGAGAGCGAGGCCGTAATGAACAGGCTGGTCGAGGTCATGGGCGCCAACCGTATCATGCTGCTCGCCACCTACAGGCCGCAGTACCGGCACGAATGGAACCGCCGCGGCTATTTCCAGCAGATAAGGTTGGAGCGGTTCGCGCGGGACGAAATGGAGCAGTTCCTCACCGAATTGCTGGGATTCGATCCCAGTTTGGGGGAACTGCGGAAATCACTTGCCGAGCGGGCCGAGGGCACGCCGCTATTCCTGGAAGAAATGGTGCGCGGACTGGTGGCGGACGGCGTCCTTGCCGGCCAGTCGGGCCGCTACGAGCTCACGAGACCGGTGGAATCCATCACCATCCCGTCGACGGTTCAATCGCTCATCGCCGCACGCATCCAGCAGCTGGGTGACTCGGAAAGGCAGGCACTCCAACTCGCTTCGGTTATCGGCAAGAATGTTCCGTATCCGCTGCTGCGGGCGCTCTCGCCGCTCTCGGAGGCGGAGCTGGAGGTATGCCTGGCCAAACTGCAGACTTTGGAATTCCTGTTCGAGGTCCAGAGCTATCCTCACGTGGAATATACGTTCAAGCACGCGCTGACGCTGAAGGTGACCTACGAATCCCTCCTGGCAGAGGACCGAAAAAGGCTGCATCGGGCTGCATTGGTTGCGATGGAAAGACTCTATGCCGGATCGCTGAACCACCACATCGAGCAACTGGCCGAACACGCGCTTCGTGCCGAGGCATGGGAACCTGCCGCGGATTATCTGCTGCAAGCGGCGGGTCGGGCCGAGGAACGCTCGGCCTATTCCGCCGCGGTCCAGTTCCTCGAAAGCGCCCGCAAAGCGGTCGCCGCGTTGCCCCGAAATCCGAAAACCCTCGCCCAGGCGATCAACCTGCGGGTGCGGATGCGGCCCGCCTACGGCGCCCTCGGTGCCTATCGGAAGGTGCTGCCGCAGCTGTTGGAAGCGCGCGAACTGGCCATGGAACTGGGCGATCCGCAACTCATTTCCGACGTGTTGCTCCACTTGAGCTATCTCAACAGCTCCCACGGCCGCTACGAGGAGGCGCTGGAACCGGCCGATACACTCAAGCGCGGCGCGACGGCAAACGGCGTGCAGCGCTGCATAAGCGAGTCGGATCTGGCCGCCTCACAGGCGCTTCTGATCCGCAGCGAGGCGCGGCAGGTGCTGGAGCGGCTTGTTCCGCATGAGGAGAGATTCACCAAAGCTTGGCGTCTTGAGCGTTTCGGACAGCTCGGTGCTCGTGCGGTTTGGTACCTGGGGCACCGCGCGCAGGCGGAAGCGCGCCTTGGCCGGTTCGACGATGCGGAGCGCTCGCTTGGCGAGTTGCAGAAGGTCGCCGCCGAAGTGGCGCGCCCGATCGACAGCTGCGCGGCCGCCTATTTCACCGGTGTGGTGGGCGTCCTGCGCGGGCCCGAGCCGACGCTTGTCGAGGCGCTGCAATTGTGGTCCTCCGAAGCCGCGACCAGCGGATCTATCCTACTCCGGCCATGGCTGTTGACGGTGCTCGGGTATGCGGAATTCCTGCTAGGCCGCAACCACGACGCGGGCGCCACCTTGGAGATGGCGGTGACCGAGTCTGAGCGGCTCGATCTTGCCCAGTTCGAATGTCACGCGCGCGCTGTACTCGCATGCGTGCGTGCGCGCCTCTGTGAGCCGGAAGCCGCGGCCAATCTCGGCCATGCGCTCGAGCTTGCACGGGGACGCCGCGATCCGTGGAGCGAGATCGTCGCACTGCGCGGCCTTGCCGAGCTGAAAACTTCCAGATCGGCCATTAGTTGGCTCGAACAGGCCTGCAGCCTTGCCAGGCGGGTTGAACTACGGCCGGAGCTTGCCCGCTCCTTGCTAGCTCTCGGGCTTGCGAAGCGGCGCGGCAAGATCGCTGGCGCGGATGCCACTCTCGCGGAAGCGGCCAAGCTCTACACAGAAATGCAGATGCGGGAGGATTTCTTCGAAACGGAGGATCCGGCCGGAAATATCGTGCGCGATCGCATAGCCGCCACGGTGTGACTCCTCCGCATCCACGCAGTTGCCTCGAAGGTTTACGCTGCCTGTAGGGCAGGCAAGTTGCGGTCACGCAGCTCGCGCATGGGTCAGCAGCGCCGGGAACAATCGCCCAATCGCGGCCGGAATGCGGAAACCAGCTCACGGATGATGAGCCGAGTCGGAGCCGGTGCAACTTCGCCGCACAACACCAAGACCCGAAAGCCAAATCGGGCATATTCCCGAGCCGGCATGGACGTGTGGAAGTCGAGCCTGCTCCGCAGAAACTGTACGAGTGCAGTCTGAAGTTTGGCTCATCGCGTCGAAGGTGCCGGCTCCGCTCCAGTGGTCGATGAAACGAGTTGTCCGGAGAGATGGCTACCGCCGATCAAGCCGTCGTGTATCGCGCGTGTATCGCGCTGCGACCGCCGGCATTCGCCGAGCACCTCGTGGCCCTCAGAGTCCAGCTTGCGCTGCCGGCGAAAGGCAACGGTTCATAAAGGGAGAGGCCGGCCAGCCGGTCTTGACGCATCGCCGCTGTATGCAGGGCCAATCCACCGCCATAGGAATGGCCAACAAGATGCACTCCGTCACGGTGGTCGATCATCTCCAGGACCCCGGCGGCTTCGTCGGCCAGATGGAAAGCGCCGGCGATAGTCCAGGTGCCGCCGCCCGGCGCCCCGATCAAGTCGGGGGCGATGAAGCGGTAGCTGTCATCGAGCCGCTCCGCCAAGTTGCGCCATTGCCGTCCGTTGCCGCCGGAGCAGTGCAGGGCAATGACCAGCGGTGCGTGGCACGCCTTATGCGAGACGTGGAACGCCGATGCGGCAGTCATTGAGCCTCTCCCTCCTCTCGCCTCAAAAACGCGAGCGGCGGCTGGGATCACGCCCGGCAAACCAAGTGATCGAGTTGATCTCGAAGCGGGTGATGCCGACGTCGCGCAGGAGGTAGTCCGGCAGCTCATTAAGCTGTCGACGGTCCCGCTGGATGCGAATGAAACGCCAGACTGCGGCCAGCATCGTTCCGCCGGCCCAGCGCAAACCTCGCGTTGTGGTGAGGGACAGGGAAGGGTTCATCATTGTACTCATTTCGATTTCTCCATGGTTGCGGGCGCTGACTATGGCGCCAGTGGAGCCCTTGTCGTGGTCCGGCGTGAGCGTCAGCGTTGATGGCAACGTCGATTTTTGCCGCACCAGCGTTGTATTCGGTCAGGCGGCGGCTCGGCGGGAGACATCGAGAAAAATTGCCACATGAGCCGCCAGCGCCTCCGCATCGCGGCCGACGCCGTCGAGGAAGCTGGAGCTTCGATGGCGCATGAAATTGAGGCCGAGCACATAGAGTCCAGGATAGGCGCAGACGCCGCCATCGTTCAGGATTTCGCCCCGGGCGTCGAACACATCCAGCTTCAGCCATGGGTATTCCCGGCGATAGCCGGTGGCCCATATGATCGTCTCGATACCCTGGTCGATCAGGTCGATTTCGGTCGCCTCGGCGCTCAGAATCAGGCTCGGAATGGAACCGGGATCGATCGAGTAGAGGCCATTGCCGGCGGCCGCGCGGTCTATATTGGCCAGCACGCGCCTTAGCCTGCGTTCCGCCGCCATGGTCGTTTCGGCGAGATCGCCGTTGAACCGAATGCGTGTATCGCAAGCGGCAGCCGCTCGACCGACAAGACGAACGCCTTGCTCCCGAAGACCGGCAAGGTCGAGCGTCCTGCGTTCGGGTGTGCCTATCAGCTGCAGCGAAGGCTGCCGCCGTGCCGCGGCGAGATCCGAGACTTCGGCGACGGGCTTGACAAGCGCTCCCAGCCGGTCGAGCCACCACAGGATGTCATGCCCGCGATATAGCCTAGGCAGGCGTGTATGGCTGCCGACCGACAGGGTTACCGGGCGCCCGGAGCGATGGATCTCCTCCGCAAGTTGTATTCCCGTCGCCGAGGCTCCGGCCACGAGAACGCCACCCTGAAGCAGTTGCTGAGGATTGCGATAGTCCCGCGGCACGATTTGCCTGATACGAGAGGAGATCTGCTTTGCTAGTGGCGGAATGCGTGGCCTGTCGCTGTATCCGGTTGCGACCACGACCGAACGCACGCTCCATTGGCCGCGATCGGTCAGCAGCCGGAAGCCTCCATCGACCCTTTCGGCCGAAAGCACCTCAACGCCGTTTTCTACGGGCGCGGTGATCGAGCACGCGTAATCCTCCAGGAACCCGACGGTCTCGGCCATTGTCATGAAGCCGTCGGGATTGGCCCCACGATAACCGCCGCCGGGCAGGCGTGTCATCCAGTTGGGCGTCAGCAGGCGCAGCGAATCCCACCGTTCGCTGCGCCAGCGCTCAGCGATGCGGCCGCGCTCCAGCACGACGTGGTAGACCCCGCGCTCGGACAGGCACCGGCTCATGGCGAGACCGGCCTGTCCGGCGCCGATAATGGCCACGTCTGTATGCTGCATGGAATCCGCGCCTTGTAAGCAGGGGCAACAGATCGCCGGCGCCATCCTTTTCAGGACGAGGCCGGCGATATTGCTCTTGCGGACCGAAGTCAGCCTTTCACGGCAACCGAGACCGGCACGCCGTTGGTTAGTACGTCGAACACCGCGGAACGGGCGCGCGACTGCATGACGATTTCCTCGAGCTTCTCAGCGGGAGCATCCCCCTTGATCTTGAAGGAGATACGGATTCCTTGGTAGCCGTTGCGGACCTCGTTCGAGATGCCGAGGATGCCGCGAAGGTCGATGTCGCCTTCGACGGTCGATTCCACCTCATGCAGCGTCACCCCGCGCACGGCCGCGATGTTCGCGATGCCCGCCGTGAGGCATGAAGCAAGCGCGTGGAGGAGATATTCGACCGGCGCCGGGCCGTTGTCTGTGCCGCATAGGACGGCTGGATGGTCGCTGTCAGCCTGGTAGGCCGTCTTGTGAGACTGCTCGGTGCCGGCGCCGAAGAAGTTGGCCATCGTGCTTCTGCTGTGCGTGCCGGCAATCCAGCGGCTTTTGGCACGGAACTGGAACTTGGCAAGCTCGGGCTGCCCCGCGACGGCGTTGATGGTGGCCAGAAGGGTGGGCGTGTCAACGCCGTTCCTTGGCTCCCGCGGCGCCTTCTTAACGGCAGACTTTTCCATGACCATTGTATCGTCGTGCATGTCATTCACTCCTGGGTTCGGATGTTGCGCGACCGGGATCGTCCCGGACGGCTAACCCTCGGGCGGCAGCGTTTGACGTGCAGTGGGAACGACAGTGGGAAAACGAGAGGTTTTTTGCGTCAGCCAACGGTGAGCCGCGCTGGTCTGCAGTCAGCAAAACGACGGGCCTTCAAACGCTTGCTTCGCCGCCACGCTGCGATCCTCCCGTAAGCGCCGAGAAGGCGTCACAACCGAAACCACAGGAGATCAGACCATGTCTCGTTTGTTTGGAATGGATACCCGCCCGTCCTCGACCGACTGGGCAGTGATAGTTCGCGGGCCAAGCAAAGCCGAGGTGCTTGCCCATATCGCGAAGACTCACACATACGCGAGCACCCTGAATCGGCACGGCCGCGAAAAAACCACATGAGGCTTGTTGCGGCGGGAGTGCCGATCGGCCCCCTCGACAACACTTGTCGGAATAATGTTTTCGGTCGACGTCCAGCCAGGCAAAGAAGACCGCGCCCGAACACGTCTGGCGAATGTCGGGATGGTCGCTCGACGCATGCTTCGAGGAGCCAGCCCGCACTCGGGAATGACCGCATTACGATCAACTTGCGTCGTGCCCGGTCTTGCCAAAAATTCCCGGAGATGCTCGGCGCCCAACCTGAGATTGCCGCTCTGTCCGGTTTCAACTCGGTCACCCGAGTTGGAGGTGGTGGCTCCAACGCCGAGGTCGTCGACCGACACGCCTCCCACAGAAGTCGATGTGGTCGCGCTGGATGACCTCGCAGTCAGGTTGGCAACGGCCTACCAAGCTGCTTCGCCAGCTATTCGCTAGTCGGGCCAGTTCTCATCCCGTTATCCGCCTGTTCGCTTCTCGGGTTCGCGGTGGGTTTCCGACGTACGCCCGCCGATGCGAGCTCAGTCGACGAGGTGAATACTCTTATCAGAGGAGCTGATGTGGGCTGCTGACTCAACGTAACATATGGCGGGCTTTGCTTAGCACGCCGACCAGTCCGGTAAAGGGGGGTCTGCCTCTGCGATTACTTAGTTCAGGCAAGTATGTATCAGCCCGCACTTGCGGGCCGATATCAGCGTATCAGCGGCCGTGGAACTCGAAATCCCAGCCGACGGCCGAAGAGAGCGGCGGAAAGCTGATGTGCGAGGGAGATCGGTTCCCCCTTGAGGCCTATTTTTACGCCAACAGCGTGAACCCATCCTTCTCTCAGATTTATGGGTTCACGACCTAGGGTATTCCGACACCCAACTATCCAGCGAGCCCCGGATAGCTTGGGAACCAGGGCTGCATGCGTTCGAACTGAGCCGCCATCGCCAGAACGGTTTCGTCGGCGTGCCGCCGCCCGATGATCTGCAGGCCGACCGGCAGGCCCCGCGCCGTAAGGCCGGCCGGAACCGAAATCGCCGGGTGGCCGGTATAGTTGATCGGATAAGTCATGCACCAGCCGATCAGCGGATCGACCGCCTCGCCATTGATCGATGTCGGCCCGATCGTGTTGCCGTCCGTGGCATTCTTGACGGGCGGAACGGCCAGCGTCGGCGAGACGATCAGGTCATTGGTTTCGAATACATCCTCGAGGCCGTCATGGACGCCGGTGCGCAAAAGATCGTCGAGCGCATGGTCGATGGCGGACACCTTGTAGGCGCCCTCCAGCATGGCGAGGAACTGCGGGGTGAGCACCTTGGCGTGCTTGCCCATCAGGTCGATGCCCTCCTGTTTCCCGTACACGGCGATGGCAGCATAGTGGATCGAGATCGTGCGCACCCAAAGCGCCGCCAGTTCCTTGTGATCGGCCCTGAAATCGAGCTCGACCTCATCGACCTCAATGCCATGTCCTCGCATGACATCGACGGCACGGGCAACGACGGTGGCGACCTCAGCGTCGACCGGGAAATTGCCTAGTCGCGGGCTGTAGGCGACGCGCAGTTTCGGCGTCCACCCGGCAACGGCGCCGACATAGTCGACGCCGTCATCCGCCAGGCAGAACGGGTCGCGGTTGTGTGGCCCGGCCATGATCTTGGTCATCAGCGCGGCGTCCGCAACGGTGCGGGTCAGCGGTCCGATATGGACCAGAGGATGTCCCCACAGGAAGGCGTCGGGGCGAGTCACCGAAGGAATGCGGCCGAAAGAGGGCTTGAAGCCGACGGTGCCGCTGAACGAGGCGGGGATGCGGACCGAACCACCGCCGTCCGTGCCTTGCGCCAGGGCCGCCATGCCGTCGGCGACCGCTGCCGCACTGCCGCCGGACGAGCCGCCGGAATTGTAGCCGATCGCGAAGGGCGTGCTGGTCGGCCCGAAGCGCAGATTGTCGGTGATACCTTTATGGCCGAATTCCGGCGTGTTGGTCTTGCCGAGCACGATGGCGCCTGCCTCGAGCAGGCGCTCGACCGCCACAGCACTTGTTTTGGGCACCCGGTCGTGCACCGCCCACGACCCCATCGAGGTCGGCACGCCGGCCATATCGTCGAGGTCCTTGATGCCGACGGGGACGCCATGCAGCGGTCCAAGCGGACCGCCTGCCATCACGGCCTTTTCGGCGGCCCGCGCAGCTTCCATCGCCTGGTCGCCGAGAACCAGCGTATAGGCGTTGACCACCGGGTTGCGCGCCTCGATGCGGCGCAGATAGGCCTCGGTTACTTCGACCGGCGACAGGTCGCGGCGCTGGATGCGCTGGGCCAGTTCCGTGGCCGGCAGGAAACAGATCTGGTCGTCTGCAGAAGTCATAAGCCGTTCCACCTTGTTGGGTGCTATTTGATGAACACTGGATTTGCCGCGCCGCCGGTGCCCTTGCTCACTTTGACCGGACTGGCGCAGTAGAAGCCTTCGTAGCGGCGGTCCGAGGCACAGTCGGCGGCCAGCAGGTCGAGCGATGCCATTTCGGTGAACGCCACGCCCAGATTGCGCAT
The DNA here is from genome assembly GCF_040322175.1 of Mesorhizobium sp. M0185. NCBI lineage: Bacteria > Pseudomonadati > Pseudomonadota > Alphaproteobacteria > Hyphomicrobiales > Phyllobacteriaceae > Mesorhizobium > Mesorhizobium sp. M0185. Next base: position 25,485 of record NZ_JAMYSY010000054.1, read on the forward strand.
CAGCGCGGCGTGCAGCACCAGCATCAACCCGGTCTCGGGCTCGTAGGTTGTCTCGTTGGCCAGCGTGTCGGTAACCAGACAGGGGATTTGCATCTCATCGAACCAGCGCACGAGGTCGAGGCTGAAGGTCAGTCCGGGTTCCCAATATCCATCGCCGACGCGCTGGCTTCCCGCCGCCAGTGCGCCGACCCACCCGGTGCGAACGAGAAGGATGCTGCGCGGCAGGATATCGACCGCTTGGGCCCGGGCGCATTCTATGAGGTCGCGATGCGTGAATGTTTCAGCGCGCTCCAGGGCCGGTTTGCCGCGGAACCGGGCGATGTCGAGCAGCACGCCGCGTCCGACGATCCCGCGCTCCGCGATCGGCATGATGCTGGCCTTGGTCATGCCGCCATTGGTACTGCTTGCCGCGAAGCCGTTCCAAAGCGTGTCGTCGAACCACATGTGGCCGAGCGCGTCGCAATGCGTGCCGGCCTGTGCGAAGCCGGTGACATAGTCGTCTGCGAATTCGAGGCCGCCGGCAAGCGGTTGCCAGTGGCCGTTCTCGAAGCCGGCCTTGTCGGCGACCATGAAATGCTTCGCCGGCCAGCGGCCGGGAAAGACGGCATCGCCCTCAGAGGTCCCGACCGGCACGCCGAGGGTGAAGGTGCGGCCGTCCCGCACCGACGCCAGGCCGCGCTTGACCTCGTCGGCGGTCAGATAGTTGAGCGCTCCGATCTCGTCGTCGGCACCCCAATGCCCCCAGCGGCTCGGCGCATTGCGCAGCAGCCGGCGCAGCGTCATCGTTTCAGTCGCGCTCATGCTTCCGCCTGCGCGGTCGCCGGCTGCCTGGCGCCGGTGATATAAGCGACGACGTCCTCCATGTTGGTGCCGGAACTTGCGAGATCGGCGACCTTGCGGCCCCTGCGCATCACCACCACGCGGTTGCACACCTGCCAGAGATGATCGAGATTGTGGGTGACCATGACGATCGTCAGCCCCTGGGCGCCAAGTCGTTTGATGAGGTCGAGCACCTCACGGGATTCGCGTACGCCGAGCGCCGCGGTGGGCTCGTCGAGCAGCAGCAGCTTGTGGCCCCAAAAGGCACCGCGCGCGATCGCCACCAATTGGCGCTGGCCGCCGGACATGCGACCCACCGGTTTGCTGCCCACCCCGGGGATCTCGATGTGCAGTTCCTCGAGGCCGCGCATCGCGATGTCGCCCATCGATTTGCGGCGGATCCAGCGCAGCAGCGCCGGGCCGCGGCCAAGCGCAATCTCGCGGCCGAGAAAGAAGTTTTCGGCGGCAGTGAACGTGCCGATCAGCGACAGGTCCTGATAGACCGTCTCGATGCCGAGGCGTTGCGCTTCGGACGGCGGCGACAACTTTTGCGGCCGCCCTTCGAGGATCACGTCGCCGGAAGTTGGGTCATGCGCGCCGGCCAGGATTTTGATCAGCGTCGACTTGCCGGCACCATTGTCGCCAACGAGGCCGAGTATGTCGCCCCTGGCGATGTCCAGCGAAACGTCATCGAGTGCCTGGATGCCGCCGAAGCTGCGGCAGATCCGGCGCAGGCTGAGCAGCATCTTCTGCGCCATGGCCTATCCCCTCGCATAGCGGCGGCCAATACCGCCGAGCGCTACGGCGACGACGAGAAGGCAGCCGGTGAACAGGAACTGCGTGAAGATCGGCGCGCCGATCATGGCCAGCCCATTGTTGCCGACGGCGACCGTCAGCACGCCGATCAAGGTGCCGAGGATATGGAACTGACCCTCTCGCAGCGCCGCCGAACCGAGGAAGGCGGCCGAAAAAGACGTCAGCATGAAGCTGTCACCCGCCGTCACCTGGCCGGAGCCGAGATTGGAGGCCATCAGCACGCCACCGATAGCAGCACAGGTGCTGGCGATGGCGAAGGCAACGATGCGGCTGCGATCGACGGCGACGCCGGCGCGGCGCGCTGATTCCGGGCTGACGCCGATGGCCTTGATGTGTTGGCCCTGCACTGTTCGGTTGAGGATCACCCACAGCAGCGCAAGCACGACGGCCATGATGATGACGAGGTGCGGCACTCCGGCAATCCGGCCGATCGCGATATTGGTGAATTCGCGCGACTGGGTGAGCTGCAGCGGAATTCCGCCCGAATAGGCGTAGTTCAGCCCGACGACGATGGTGCCCGTGCCAAGCGTGGCAATGAAGGCGTTCACCCCGATCTTCGAAACGACAATGCCGTTGACAATGCCGATGACCGTTCCGAGGCCGACGACAAGGAAGATGGCGGGTAGGATCGGCAAGCCACTGCTGCTCAACAGCCCGACCACGAGAAGCCCGCAGAAACTCGCGACATAGCCGATACTGAGGTCGAAATCACCGGCGACGAGGGGCACGGTGAGGCCGGCCGCGACAATGGTGCCGATCGCCATGTCGTTTACGATGTTGCGAAAATTGCCGATGGTTGCGAAGGTCCCCGGCTCCAGCACCGAGAATATCCCCAGCATCGACGCTAGCACGATGATGGTGCCGTAGGTTCCAAGCAGGCGCATGAGCAACGCGCGCCGCTGTCGGGCATTGGGCGAGGCATAGCCGGTCTGCGTTGACGGCAGGACGCGGGGCGCCTCTGCCGGAGCGTGTGTTTCGGGCAGGGAATGATCAGCGGACATGGCGGCTCTCATGACAGCACTCCGGCCCGGCCAGGCAAGTCCGGCCCAGACCCACAATCAGGAGAGCTTACTGCGGATTGTCCTTGATGAACTTGTCGACATTCTCTTTGGTGACGAGCGTATAGCCTGGCACGAAGGATTTGGGCTTCCACTGGTCGCCGGCTGCCAGGATGTCGGGAATCTGATCGACTAGCATTTTGCCTGCCGAAGTCAGATCGACACCGAGCGTGGCGGTCATCGTCCCGTCCTTGACAGCCTGGACAGCGGGCGCCGTGGCGTTGAACGAATAGACCTTCACGTCGCTGCGGCCGTTCTGCTTCAGCGCCGCGATCGCGCCCATAGCGTTGTCGTCATAGCAGTTGAAGATGGCGAACGGCCCCTTGGCGTTGGCATTGGCTGCAAGCCAGGCGCTGGTCGCGGCCTGCGAGGATTCGGCAGCACCCGGGATGCTGATCTCGTGCGAGGTCGCCTTGAGCCCCGGATTTGCCTTGACCGCCGCATCGAAGGCGTCGGCTCGTTCGCGGCACGGAATGCCGGGATGGTAGGTGAGGTCGAGTACAGTTCCGGACTTGCCGATGTCCTTCAGCATCAAGTCGATCAGCGGTTGCGCAGCACCGGTACTTGCAGATAGCGCGATCCCGTCTGCCATGCCGCCGCCGGCCGAAAGCACGGGGATCTTTGCGTCCGCCGCCGCCTGGAGCCCGGCCGCCAGGCCCGTCGAATCGAAGACCGTGACGATGATGGCGTCCACCTTCTTGGTTGCCAGCTGCTTGATGCTGGTGATCGCTTGCGAAGGATCGCCATTGGCATTGAGCGTTTCCACCGACCAGCCCTTAGACTTGGCTTCCTGGCTCATCGTGTCGACCATCTGGTTTGTGTCGACGTCGGATGTCGAGAAGGTGACGATGCCGATCGTCAGCTTGTCATTCGCGGCGAGGGCGGCCGACGTGAAGGATGCTGCGACGAGCGCTGCGGTCGAGAGTTTCTGAAAGCGGTTCACTGTGCGTATCCCCTGTTGACCGAGTGTTCCGGCTCACCTCCAGACCGCGCAGCAGCCCAGCTTGGCGCCATCTACAGGTCGTCACAGTCAGTCTGTTTGTTCGTGCGGGCCACGTACTAACTATAGGCACAAGCTCTTATGCCGCGCAACGGCTAATTTCAACCGGCTTTGGTGACTCGAGGTTCAATCGCTGTGGGGCTCTTGGGGCAAGCGCGCAGCTAGGCCGCCTTCTTGATCTCCGCGACCTGAACGCCCAGTCGGAACGCCTGACCGTCTGCAAACGAACGCGCGTAGCTCTCAGATGTAAAAGGGACCGTGGTGGTGATGCCTTTGACCGTCACGCGAACCGACCACTCTTTGTCCCTAATGATTTCAACGGCATGTTGCTCATGCGCAGCCATGCATTCCTCCCAGAATCTTCCGTTGAGGATGGGAAGATAGCGTCGTAAAACTGGTTTGCATGCAAATAATCCGACACCGCGACGTCGAAATGCCGAAACACGCACAGCTAGGCTTAAGTCGATGGTCTCGCCTTGAGCTGTTCAAGGTGTTCCTTGGCGAGGTTGAAAAGTGCGGTGGCACTCTCTTCAGCCTCCGCCCGGAAGCGGACATCGCGGATGACAATGCTGGAGATCATGTTCGCGCCAACTGCGGATGCTTGAAGCGACCGCTCCGTCGGCTTAAAGAACGTTCCGCTCCGCCGGGTTTCGCTCTATCAACTCCGCCACAAGGCGTTGAAGCCGCCAGAGGCTGCTGTCATGTATGCCTTTGGCTTCGAGGTGAGAAACCGTGTTGAACAGGTATTCGGCCCCGCTTCCCCAATGACCGCAGGCCAGGGCCAGGACATCGGCAACGGCTTCAAGCGACTGACCACCGGCATAGAGAGGTGACGCGCGGTTCATCACAAAGGCCAAGGCCGAGATAGGCCCGGAAGCGGTCGCCACCGTGATCCACCGGGGCATGCTGTTGGCCGGCTTGTAGGTGAATTCGCGTCGAAAGAGTTTGCCGAATTGGCGTTCGAGGTTGTCCTTTGGCAGGTCGTACAGGACGCCGCTGCATTGCCCCCCACGATCGAGGGCCATCATAAGGCCTGGCTGCTCCGGCGTGCCCCGAAAACGGGTCATGCGAAAGCAGAAAGCGCGATGCCACCCACGAGCGAGGCCTACCTGCTCACCGATATGCTCGATCTCCGGCTTCCAGATCAAGGAGCCGTAGGCGAACAGGCGGGTCGGTGCTTTCGGGGCCGGATGAGTTCGGATCATTTGCTCGACCCAGCTGTCGTAGTCGGCATCGGTGTGTAGCTCGGCACCTGGCGTCAAACCCTGGTCCTGAACGACCTTGTGGACCCGCGCGACGTGGTCCGCGGTCAAGGTCAGCTTTCTCATTTGGCTCGGCATCCCGTGCTCCATCTGATCAGGATCGCGTATCCTTGGCAGATACTACAGGCGTTGCAAGATACGAACCGATGCACGGCGTGAATGAGTCTTTGCCCCTTCACCGATGACAGCAAAGCGCCCCGCATATTCGCCCTCGAACGATTCCATGTGGTTTCGGCAATCTAGGTTTGGGAGACGCTTTTCTACTCACTGTGAAACCCTGACCAACAGCTTGCCGAAATTGCGGCCCTTGAGAAGACATGAAGGCCATCGGCGCGTTCGCGAGTCCCTCGACAATGTCCTCACGATGTTTGACCTTCCCCGCTTGGAGCCAGGCCGAAACGTCCCTGCCGGGGCGGTTCGACGTGTGCTGTTTGGGACATGCAGAATAATTGGCGGAGTGCCAGAAAGTTCCTCCGCACTCGCGCTTCGCACCGCGGTGCCACCCACAGCGTCTTGCCTAAGGGACTTTGCGGCGTAATTCGCTCGCGTTCGAATTGAGAGCGACCTCGGATTGAACTCGCGGATTACCAGGCGGACAAAAAAACCCCGGCGCTGGGTCGTTGCGCCGGGGCTTTGGGCACGTACAAGCTACACCAACATGTCCGTTTATGAACGTGCGCTAATAAAGTGAAAAAACGGTGAACCACGCATAGGCTGAAGGGCGCACACTCAAAGCTGGGGTGAAGCGGCAATATCAGTGATGACAAGTTGCGCACCTGATTGTTCCACCCAGCTTTCGACCGAACGAGGGGGCGAGTATGCCGGCTGTGTTGATTTGCCAAGATGATGTACTCCGTCACCCCTCATGCCGATGAAGGGAGCCCGCTCGAACCGCAAATCTCGAAATGTCTAGTGATGGCCCCTGGACCCCGCACATTCGGGGATTCGAAACTGATTTCCAGGTGGTGCTAAGCAAGGCCGGCAAGGTGGAGACGATCACCGTAATGCTAGTATGCTCATACATCGCGCTTTGCTCTGAGGGCGGCCCAGCAGCTTGGGTTAGGGGGGCCGCTGGGCCTGACCAGCGAGCGTTCGGGAATGCTCGACTGGCTGGTTAGTATTTTAGATAAATCTAATATAAATCGAACCATGCGAACGAAGTACGCGGCGGTAAGAAAGTGGCTGGCGTCCGATTCACTTACCGCGCGCTTTTGCCTTGGGTTCTGGCGAGCTTTCGGACGGGTTTGCAGCCAATTTTGCAGATCGCCAATCTGTTACCCACAGGGACTTTTTCCTCGTCAACAAATCGTCACGATCGCCCTCAGCGGTCGCTCGGCTATGCATGGCAGCTATGGCGTAGTCGGCTCTGTTGGTTCGATAGTCTTCTTTTTGGACAGTCATCGTTTGCTCCCAGTTTCATAGCCCCTCTTTTGCCCTGGCGGGGAGATTAACTGCCGGTCCATCACGCGAGTCAATCGATGAAACGACCCCTCCGCAGTCGCGAGGGCGGGGAGCAACCCGACAATTTTTAACGTTGGAACGGCTTACAGACTGCAACACAGCCGCCCTTTCGTCGGGCTGCGTTGATCGCGTTCATGTTGCTCTTCAGCTCGCCGGTCTTGGCTTCACGTGCCTTGATGTCGTGTTGTCCATCATGCTGCCAACCGGCAACCCAAGCCAAAACACGCCGTCCACGTCACGGCGGGCGCCGGTCTTGTACGGCCATTATCGGCGCCAGGTCGGAACTCGTTCGGTAAAGTTCGGCTTCCAACTGGCTGCAGGACTTGCCCGCGTATACGCTGGACGAAACCAGCGTGGGCTTGATGTCGGCTGGGCGAGTAGCGCAGCCCGACAAAACGCTGATGGTACAAACGCACATAACTTGATTTTCATGCTTCCCCCCAAAATGCCCGCGGTGAGCAGGCGCTGAGGGCAGGACGAAGTCTATGTGCCTTGACGGCAGCGGAATATATTCCTATTTTGCGGGATGCCGCACCCTCGCCGACACGAAGCCGTTTCCGAATATCACCTCGCCAAAATTGAACGACAGGCGTGGCTTCTGACGGTAGAACTCCGCGACGCGCAGTTGTCGCTCAAGCCATTTCATGAGCATTGGGACGTGATCGACCGGCTGTACGGGATATAAAGCGGGCGCTCAATCTGCTGAACAATAGGCCGGCGGACTACGAAGAGCCGCATTTCGCGCCCATGTCGCGAGGGTGAAGAACTAGCCTGTCAGTTTAGTGAAGTCGTGGCGCCGCGCGCGAACATGTGCCAGCAAATTCGTTTCGTTTACGACCCCTGATTGAAAGAGATTCAGCGTGGTCGAGGCCAGAATCTGACCGTCTATCGGGGTGCTGTACCATTTGGCGTCGGCGGTTACCTGGTCGACAACCCGCTGGCAGATCGCCCGATCTTTAGGTCTAAGGAACTGACTGTTCAGTGCTCGTAGCATCTCGACGCCTTGAAACGGGGAGTCACCTGTCTCCCGCGCGATACCCATGCGTGGTCTCCGAGCATGGATCCTAAACGCATTCAGACAGAAAATTACCATTCGTTTGAGTGGTACCGATGTCGCGTGGATAAGCGGCAGTCCGCGAGCTAATCCACCATGTCGCGCAGCGGCTTCTTGCGCTTTGGCGTCCTGTACTTCTCGACCAGCCTGACCTTGTCGATGTCGATCGTCACCAGCGGTCCCAGATCGACGGTCACCCTGCCGCCTTCCTCGTCTATGCGCGTGATCTCTCCGGTAGGCTCGATCTGCTGCCCCTTCTTCACCTTGGTATGATCGATGATCGAATGCGGAAAGCTATAGCTCGGGATGGAACGCTGACGTGGTCCTCATTGACCCGTCTGCGGACTGTGGCTGTGATCGCCACCACGTCACCAATACCTATGCCCCGCGCCATTCCATGAGTCTGGTGCGCTCGGCGCTTACTCAAGATATTGCTAATTATGGATGAGCCCGCTTCCTCCAATCGATGGATGAAGCCGATCGTGGGCCGGTGCTACTTTGATGCATCACGCGACTTACCCGGCAAGAGCTGGCTCCAGGGGCAAAATATGAGCAAGACGACTTTCATTGCTATCGCAATCCTCGCGATCAGTGTCGGCTGTGCCGAAGCCCGTAAGGTCGAATCCGCGACCCTCGGCACGTACGCCAATTCGAAGAACCTGCCGGCTTGTACCGCGTCAAGCTCACTCTTCGAAGTCCTTGGTGATAAATGTTTTCTCGTCACAGGTTCGATGATCTATGGCGACATCGCCGAACTCTCCCGGACAATCACTTTGAGTTGGTAGCCCGAAGCAACAACCTCCCAGCGCGGCCTCCATTCTCCGGTATGAAGTTGCGTCGCAGGGGCTGCCGTCGCCCCAGATATCGACCGCTTCGCGCGTCGCCAATACCGGCGCAATCCTCAGTCACCACGGGCCTCCAAAATTCTCATGCCGTCCGCACTGGCGGTCGAGCCTGTCGCGCCAACACAGCAGCGCCTCTGCATCGTTTGGGCAACCCAACGCATACCTTCCGGTCCGGAAACTCGCTTACGCGTTTCATCGTCCATTCGGCAGTGGAAAATTAGGCCGATTGGCAGTGCTCAGATTCGCGTAGCCGTCCTGCGATCCGCTCGGAGACGATGGCGAGTGGTTCCGGCAACTGCGCCTCAAGCTGGCGACCGCCTTCTGCAGCGTGCTGCTGCGGAGCAGCGCTGACGCTGCGGTCGTCCGGACGTCGCAAGACCGCTTGATTATATCGAACCTGAAACAGACCAACGCCGGCCCAACCTACACCTGAAACCAAAAGACAATATCGATGACGTCCAACAGCTATGCTCCGAAGGGTTCAAGCGCCTGCAAACATTTCACCATGCCAATTTCGCCATCGCTGCTTCGATAATGACGGCGCCATCAATTTCATGGAGCAAGCTTTGCCGCCAGGGGGTTTTGCCCGATGGCCGCGACCAGGCTCGTGCATACCTCGATCACCATCACCAAGACCCTGCGAGGCGCGGAAGAGGCAAGCCGCCCTGTGAGGTCGCTTCATGGCTCTCCTCTGGTTCAACCCTCCGGTCCCGGTCAAGACCGAGCGTCCCGGGATCATCCACAACGTCAACAACGCCGAGACTGCCGGCGAGGAGCTGATGAAGTGGACCAAGCGTGGCCCTTGCTGGGACCTCGCGGTGCGCGTTTGCATGGCCGTGATTTTCGACGAGATGGAACCTGAGGAGGCCCGCAAGGCATTCCTGGCTGCTGCAAAAGAGGAGGGGACATTACTCCCCCAATGACAACTAGCTAAATTGGATGCGGTATAAGGTTCTAGGTGCCTCTTACCAATACCGCCTTCGCGAAAGGAGCCCGCCGCCGGTGAGGGAGAGGCGACGGACCCCCCTACAGCGGCTGCACATCCACGAAGAATCCCGCTGCCACCTCTAAACCCGCGATGGCCTACATCGTTCCCTTAGCTGCGGCTAAAGCGGGGTTGGTCGGCGGGCTCTTGCCGCTCTAAGTTCCTCCTTATGGGTCCTCTCTGGTTTTCTCCACCGGTCTACGTGAAGACGAAACGTCCGGGCATTCGCAATGGGGTCAGCCACGTCGAGGGAGCCGCCGAAGAACTGATGACATGGGACACAAAGGGCCCGAGGTGGACGAAGGCGGTCCAATCCTGCGTCGACGCGTTCCAGGGCAGGGTGTCCCCCCATGAGGTCCGTGAAGCCTTTGAGGCGGCTGCCAAGGAGGCCAACGTGTATCTCTCCCCTGAGTAGGAGGTATCATGGCGCCCATCTGGTTCGTCCCGCCGGTGTTCGTGAAGACTGAAAGCGGTCTCAGGCATGGCTGCAACAATGCGAAGGAAGCCCTTGAGCAGCTCAAGATGTGAACCCGGCGAGGGCCTCGCTGGCATAAGGCGGTGACGCTGTGCCTGTCAGCCTTGGAGGGCGATCCGATTGACCCCCACATAATACGAAGGCCTTTGAGGCTGCCGCTAAGGAGGCCAACGTGTATCTCTCCCCTGAGTAGGAGTTGTCGTGGCAACCCATTGGTTCTCCCCTCCGGTGTACGTCAAGACCGACCGACCTGGGGTGACCTACGGGTGCAACAACGTCGAGGGTGCCGCCGAGGAACTCATGAAGTGGACCAAGATGGGACCTAAGTGGAGGAAGGCTGTGCAACTGTGCGCCGACGCCTTTCAGGACCGCGTGACTCCGGAAGAGGTCCGTCAGGCTTTCGAGGCTGCTGCCAAGGAGGAGGGGGTGCTCCGTGAGTAGCAGGCGCCCATGGCTATGTTGGGAAGGACCCGCTAGGCTGTCTGAATGCTGACCAAGTCCGCGCTGCATCGGAGCTGCTCTGGGCGAGGTACTTGGCGTCAATGGGGCACGTCGAGTAATCGAAACATGGGTTTCGACGAGAAGATCAAAACCCTACGCACATTGGGTCGTGTGGACTCTTGGGATTCCCAGGGCTGAGCAAATCAGATTCAAGGCTGTCTTTTGGAGGCAGCCATGGGAATTATGGATCGTCTGATCCTCCGCGATGACCAGTGGGTGCGCACATCCGACCTTCCAGCTTCTCAAATTAAGCGTAAGCGCTGTTGTGGGACCACCTTTCGGGAGTGGTCGCGATCTGTGAGGTTGCCGATCCTGTATTGGGATCGGAGATCGGCTTG
>NZ_JAMYSY010000055.1:0-34651 GCF_040322175.1 Mesorhizobium sp. M0185
TCGCCATGGAAGAGAAGCTGCGCTTCGCCATCCGTGAAGGCGGCCGCACCGTCGGTGCCGGCATCGTCGTCACCATCAAAGAGTAATTTGGACTTAAACCGATCTGTCGCGGGCGCTGCCCGCGCCGCGCCAGAACAAGGAAGTGACGCATGAACGGACAGAATATCCGCATCCGCCTGAAGGCGTTTGATCACCGGGTGCTCGACGCCTCGACACGGGAAATCGTGTCGACCGCCAAGCGCACCGGCGCCAACGTCCGCGGCCCCATTCCGCTGCCGACGCGGATCGAAAAGTTCACGGTCAACCGGTCGCCTCACGTCGACAAGAAGAGCCGCGAGCAGTTCGAGATGCGCACGCACAAGCGTCTGCTCGACATCGTCGACCCGACCCCGCAGACGGTCGATGCTTTGATGAAGCTCGACCTGGCCGCCGGTGTCGACGTCGAGATCAAGCTCTAAGGAACCAGAGGTCAGCGGGGCGACCCGGAACTCTGAAGGAACAAGAGGCGTGGAGGGGCGACAGCCCCGACAGGGAACTCTAAAGGAATTGAACCGATGCGTTCAGGTGTGATTGCAAAGAAGGTGGGAATGACCCGCATCTACAACGATGCGGGGGAACATGTTCCCGTCACTGTTCTCCAGATGGAGAACTGCCAGGTCGTGGCGCAGCGCACGCAGGAGAAGAACGGCTATACCGCCGTCCAGCTCGGCGTTGGCCTTGCCAAGGTGAAGAACACGTCGAAGGCGATGCGCGGCCATTTCGCAACCGCTTCCGTCGAGCCCAAGGCCAAGGTTGCCGAGTTCCGCGTCTCCGCCGACAACATGATCGATGTTGGCGCCGAGATCACCGTCGAGCACTTCGTCGTCGGCCAGAAGGTCGATGTGACGGGGACCACGATCGGCAAAGGCTTCCAGGGCGTCATCAAGCGGCACCACATGGGTGGCGGCCGCGCGACGCACGGCAACTCGGTGTCGCACCGTACACATGGCTCGACCGGCCAGCGCCAGGATCCGGGCAAGGTGTTCAAGGGCAAGCATATGGCCGGCCACATGGGTGACACCCGCGTCACCACGCAGAATGTCGAGGTCGTCTCGACCGACGCCGATCGCGGCCTGATCCTGATCCGCGGTGCGGTCCCGGGTTCGAAGGGTGCATGGATCCTGGTCCGCGACGCGGCCAAGGTGGCGCTTCCGGCCAATGCGCCGAAGCCCGCCGCGATCCGCGCCGTTGCGAGTGACGGTGCCGCCACGAACGAGGCCCCGGCCACAGAGGGAGCGGAATAATGGACCTCAAGATTACAACGCTTGGCGGCAAGGACGCCGGCAAGCTGAAGCTCTCCGAAGAGATTTTTGGCCTTGATCCGCGCGAGGACATCCTGCAGCGCGTCGTGCGCTGGCAGCTTGCCAAGAAGCAGCAGGGCACCCACAAGGCCAAGGGTCGCGCGGAAATCGCCCGCACCGGCGCCAAGATGTACAAGCAGAAGGGTACAGGCCGCGCGCGTCACCATTCGGCTCGCGCTCCGCAGTTCCGCGGCGGCGGCAAGGCCCACGGCCCGGTCGTGCGCAGCCACGAGCACGATCTGCCGAAGAAGGTGCGTGCACTCGGCCTCAAGCATGCGCTTTCGGCCAAGGCCAAGAGCGCGTCGATCATCATCATCGACGAGCTGAAGCTGACCGAGGCCAAGACCAAGGCACTGATCGCGAATTTCGCGACGCTGGGCCTGAGCAACGCCCTGGTGATCGGCGGCGCCGAGCTTGACAAGAATTTCAAGCTGGCGGCGACCAACATCCCGAACATCGACGTGCTGCCCATCCAGGGCATCAACGTCTACGACATTCTGCGCCGCGGCACGCTGGTCCTTTCCAAGGCCGCCGTCGAGGCTCTCGAGGAGCGCTTCAAATGACCGACCTTCGTCATTACGACGTGATCGTCTCGCCGGCGATCACCGAAAAGTCGACCATGGCTTCCGAGCAGAACCAGGTCGTCTTCAATGTCGCCAAGAAGGCGTCGAAGCCGGAAATCAAGGCCGCCGTCGAAGCGCTGTTTGGCGTCAAGGTGATGGCCGTGAACACGCTTGTCCGCAAGGGCAAGATCAAGCGCTTCCGCGGCAGGATCGGCCGCCAGAGCGACGTCAAGAAGGCGGTTGTGACGCTGGCCGAAGGCCAGTCGATCGACGTCGCGACGGGTCTCTGAGCAAGGTCGCGAGGACAGAACAATGGCACTGAAAAAATTCAACCCGGTAACGCCGAGCACCCGTCAGCTGGTCATCGTCGACCGCTCGGGCCTCTACAAGGGCAAGCCCGTCAAGGGCCTGACCGAAGGCCTGACCAAGTCGGGCGGCCGCAACAATTACGGCCGCATCACGGCCCGCTTCATCGGCGGCGGTCACAAGCGCACCTACCGTATCATCGACTTCAAGCGCCGCAAGTTCGACGTCGTCGGCACGGTCGAGCGTATCGAGTACGATCCGAACCGCACCGCCTTCATCGCGCTGATCAAGTATGACGATGGCGAGCTGTCCTACATCATCGCCCCGCAGCGTCTGGCTCCCGGCGACAAGATCGTGGCCGGTGAATCGGTCGACGTGAAGCCGGGCAACGCGATGCCGCTGGCTTCGATGCCGGTCGGCACGATCGTCCACAATATCGAGCTGAAGCCCGGCAAGGGCGCTCAGGTCGCCCGTTCGGCCGGCGGTTATGGCCAGCTCGTCGGCCGCGACCAGGGCATGGCGATCCTGCGCCTCAATTCGGGCGAGCAGCGTGTCGTCCACGGCTCCTGCATGGCCACTGTCGGCGCCGTGTCTAACCCGGACCACGGCAACATCAATGACGGCAAGGCAGGCCGCACCGTGTGGCGCGGCAAACGTCCGCACAATCGCGGCGTGACCATGAACCCGGTCGACCATCCACATGGCGGCGGCGAAGGCCGCACCTCGGGTGGCCGCCATCCGGTTTCGCCCTGGGGCAAGCCGACCAAGGGCAAGAAGACGCGGTCCAACAAGGCGACCGACAAGTTCATCCTGCGCTCGCGCCATCAGCGCAAGAGCTAAGAAGAGGTAACGCCAAGTGACTCGTTCGATTTGGAAAGGCCCCTTCATCGACGGCTACCTTCTGAAGAAGGTGGACAAGGTTCGTGAAGGTGGTCGCAATGAGGTGATCAAGATGTGGAGCCGTCGCTCCACCATCCTGCCGCAGTTCGTCGGCTTCACCTTCGGTGTCTACAACGGCCAGAAGCACGTTCCCGTCTCGGTGAACGAGGACATGGTCGGTCACAAGTTCGGTGAATTCGCTCCGACCCGGACCTATTACGGTCACGGCGCGGATAAGAAGGCGAAGAGGAAATAATCATGGGCAAGGCCAAAGCTCCGCGCAGGCTTGCTGACAACGAAGCGCGCGCCGTGTTGCGCACGATCCGTATCAGCCCGCAGAAGCTGAACCTGGTTGCCGCGTTGATCCGCGGCAAGAAGGTCGCGACAGCGCTTTCCGACCTCGAATTCTCGGCCAAGCGGATTTCCGGCACGGTCAAGAAGACGCTGGAATCGGCGATCGCCAACGCGGAAAACAACCACGACCTCGACGTCGATGCGCTGATCGTGGCGGAAGCCTATGTCGGCAAGTCGATCGTCATGAAGCGGTTCCATGCCCGTGGCCGTGGTCGCGCCAGCCGTATCGAGAAGCCGTTCTCGCACCTCACGATCGTCGTTCGTGAAGTCGAAGAAAAAGGGGAGGCCGCATAATGGGCCAGAAAGTCAATCCGATCGGTCTGCGTCTCGGCATCAACCGCACCTGGGATTCGCGCTGGTTCGCGAACACCGGCGAGTACGGCAAGCTGCTGCACGAGGACATCAAGATCCGCAAATATCTTGAGAAGGAACTCAAGCAGGCTGCGATCTCGAAGGTCGTGATCGAGCGTCCGCACAAGAAGTGCCGCGTCACCATCCATGCGGCGCGTCCGGGCCTGATCATCGGCAAGAAGGGCGCCGACATCGAGAAGCTTCGCAAGAAGCTGATGGAGATGACCAAGTCCGAGACGCATCTGAACATCGTCGAAGTGCGCAAGCCGGAGATCGACGCGACCTTGGTCGCCCAGTCGATCGCCCAGCAGCTCGAGCGCCGCATCGCGTTCCGCCGCGCCATGAAGCGTGCCGTGCAGTCGGCGATGCGCCTCGGTGCCGAAGGCATCCGCATCAACTGCGCCGGCCGTCTCGGCGGCGCCGAGATCGCGCGCATGGAATGGTATCGTGAAGGCCGCGTGCCGCTGCATACGCTGCGTGCCGACGTCGACTACGGCACGGCCGAGGCGAATACGGCCTACGGCATCTGCGGCGTCAAGGTCTGGGTGTTCAAGGGCGAAATCCTCGAGCACGACCCGATGGCTTCGGAGCGCCGCGCCACCGAGGGCGATCATGCGCATGGCGGTGGTGGTGAACGCGAACGCGGTCGCCGTCGCGAAAACGCGTAAGACATTTAGGAATTTGGAGTTAGAACGATGCTGCAGCCAAAGCGCACAAAGTTCCGCAAGCAGTTCAAGGGCCGCATCCACGGTACCGCCAAGGGCGGCACCAACCTGGATTTCGGTGGTTTCGGGCTGAAGGCGCTTGAGCCGAACCGCGTCACCGCGCGTGAGATCGAGGCGGCCCGCCGCGCGATCACCCGCGAGATGAAGCGTGCCGGCCGCGTGTGGATCCGTATCTTCCCGGACGTGCCGGTGACGTCGAAGCCGACCGAAGTCCGTATGGGTAAGGGCAAGGGCGCGGTCGACTACTGGGCGGCACGCGTCAAGCCGGGCCGCATCATGTTCGAGATCGACGGCGTCAACGAGGAAACCGCCCGTGAGGCGCTGCGTCTCGGCGCGGCCAAGCTCTCGGTCAGGACGCGCTTCGTACAGCGCATCGCAGAATAAGGACGGGCTGATCATGAAAGCCGAAGACATCCGGACCAAGACCCAGGACCAGCTGACCGACGACCTGGCCAGCCTGAAGAAGGAGCAGTTCAACCTGCGCTTCCAGAAGGCCACCGGCCAGCTTGAGAAGACCGCGCGCGTGAGGCAGGTCCGCAAGGACATTGCGCGTATCAAGACCATCGCTGCGGAAAAGTCCGCGGCCAAGAAGGCTTAAGGACGAAAACCATGCCAAAGCGCATTCTGCAGGGCACCGTCGTCAGCGACAAGAACGAGAAGACGGTTGTCGTCAAGGTCGAACGGCGCTTCACGCATCCCGTGATGAAGAAGACCGTGCGCATGACCAAGAAGTACAAGGCGCACGACGAGAACAACGCCCACAAGGTCGGCGATCAGGTGTTCATCCAGGAATCGAAGCCGATTTCCAAGGACAAGCGCTGGGTCGTGGTGTCTTCGGACCAGGCCTGATCAGGGCTAACGAAACGAATTTTGGACAGACCGGGGAGGGGTGAGAAACCCGTCCCGTTAGAAAAGAAGAAGGCGGCCAGTCATGATTCAGATGCAAACAAACCTCGACGTCGCGGATAATTCCGGCGCCCGTCGTGTCATGTGCATCAAGGTGCTGGGCGGCTCGAAGCGGAAATACGCTTCCGTGGGCGACATCATCGTGGTGTCGATCAAGGAAGCCATCCCGCGCGGCCGCGTCAAGAAGGGCGATGTGATGAAGGCGGTCGTGGTTCGCACGGCCAAGGACATCCGCCGCCCGGACGGCAGCGTGATCCGTTTCGACAAGAACGCAGCCGTTCTCGTCGACAACAAGAAAGAGCCGATCGGCACGCGTATCTTCGGACCGGTTCCGCGCGAACTCCGCGCCAAGAACCACATGAAGATCATCTCGCTCGCGCCTGAAGTGCTGTAAGGAGCCGGACCAATGCAAAAGATTAGAAAAGGCGACAAGGTCGTCGTGCTGGCCGGCAAGGACAAGGGCCGTTCGGGCGAAGTCCTTTCGGTACAGCCGAAGGATGACACCGCGCTGGTGCGCGGCGTCAACCTGATCCGTCGTCACCAGAAGCAGTCCCAGTCCCAAGAGGGCGGGATCATCACCAAGGAAGCGCCGATCCAGCTGTCGAACATCGCGCTGGCCGACCCCAAGGATGGCAAGCCGACCCGCGTCGGCTTCATCTTCCAGAAGGACGGCAAGAAGGTGCGCGTCGCCAAGCGCTCGGGAGAAGTCATCAATGGCTAAGGCTCAAACCAAGCAGGCAACTGCCCAGAACACGCCGCGCCTCAAGCAGGTCTACAACGAGACCATCCGCAAGGCGCTGCAGGAGCAGTTCGGCTACGAGAACGAGATGCAGGTTCCGCGCATCGACAAGATCGTGCTGAACATGGGCGTCGGCGAGGCGACTGGCGATTCGAAGAAGCCTTCGATCGCGGCGGAAGACCTTGCGATGATCGCCGGCCAGAAGGCCGTTGTCACCCGCGCCCGCAACTCGATCGCCGGCTTCAAGGTCCGCGAAAAGATGCCGATCGGCGCCAAGGTCACGCTACGCAAGGAACGCATGTACGAGTTCCTCGACCGCCTCGTGAACATCGCACTGCCGCGCGTCCGCGACTTTCGCGGACTTAATCCGAAGAGCTTCGATGGCCGTGGCAACTATGCCATGGGCATCAAGGAACACATCGTGTTTCCGGAGATCAACTACGACAAGGTTGATCAGATCTGGGGCATGGACGTCATCGTTTGTACGACTGCGAAGACGGACGACGAAGCCAGGGCATTGCTCAAGGCCTTCAACTTCCCCTTCCGCCAGTAACGGCAGCGAGAAAAGGAAAATCTGAAATGGCAAAGACCAGCTCAGTCGAGAAGAACAACAGGCGCCGCAAGCTTGCGGACCAGTTCGCTGCCAAGCGCAAGGTGCTCAAGGCGATCATCATGGATCAGTCCAAGCCGATGGAAGAGCGCTTCCGCGCCCAGCTGAAGCTTTCGGCGCTGCCGCGCAACTCGGCCAAGACCCGCATTCGCAACCGCTGCGAAGTCACCGGACGTCCGCGTGCCTATTATCGCAAGCTCAAAGTATCGCGTATCGCGCTTCGTGATCTCGGCAATAACGGCCAGATCCCGGGCCTGGTCAAGTCGAGCTGGTAAGGAGGACATAACATGTCATTGAGCGATCCTCTCGGCGATATGCTGACCCGCATCCGCAACGCGTATGGCCGCAAGAAGTCGAGCGTTTCGACGCCGGCCTCGCGCCTGCGTACCCGCGTCCTCGACGTGCTGAAGGCGGAAGGCTATATCCGCGACTACAGCCAGACCGACTTCGACAACGGCAAGTCCGAAATCGAGATCGAGCTGAAGTATTTCGATGGTGCGCCGGTGGTGCGCGAAATCGCTCGGGTCTCGAAGCCCGGCCGCCGCGTCTACGTTTCGGCCAAGTCGATACCGCACGTCGCCAACGGCCTCGGCATCGCCATCCTTTCGACGCCGAAGGGCGTGATGGCCGACCACGAAGCGCGTGAACAGAATGTCGGCGGGGAAATCCTCTGCCAGATCTTCTGATCTGGTATGTGACCCGGTTGGAAACAGGTTTTCGGGATCTAGTCCCGAAAGCCGAGACCTGAAACAAGAGAAGTGACGAGGACAACAAAATGTCTCGTATTGGAAAGAAACCCGTTTCGCTGCCGCAGGGCGTGACCGCGACCGTCAACGGCCAGACCGTGACGGCGAAGGGTCCTAAGGGCGAGCTGAAGTTCGTGGTGAACGACGAAGTGCTGGTCAAGATGGAAGGCAGCGAGATCGCTGTCCAGCCGCGCGACCAGACCAAGACTGCCCGTTCCAAGTGGGGCATGTCGCGCACGCAGATCGTCAATATCCTGCAGGGCGTCAAGGACGGCTTCGAAAAGAAGCTCGAGATCACCGGCGTCGGCTATCGTGCCGCCATGCAAGGCAAGAACCTGCAGCTGGCGCTCGGCTTCAGCCATGACGTCGTCTACGAGACGCCGCAGGGCGTGACGATTTCGGTGCCGAAGCCGACGGAAATCACGGTGACCGGCATCGACAAGCAGCAGGTCGGCCAGGTCGCCGCCGAGATCCGCGAGTATCGTAGCCCCGAGCCCTACAAGGGCAAGGGTGTCCGCTATGCTGGCGAGAAGATCGTCCGCAAGGAAGGCAAGAAGAAGTAATTTTAACGCCGCGGGGAGCGGTCGCGGGAGGCTTGTCCTACCGCATATGGTTGCCCCCGTTTTTTGAAGGCAAGGAACTGATATCATGGGCTCGAAAGAATCCACCCAACGCCGCGCTCAGCGCGTTCGCCGCCAGATCAAGAAGGTTGCCGGCGATCGTCCGCGCTTGTCGGTCCATCGCACGTCGAAGAACATCTATGTCCAGGTGATCGACGACGCCAAGGGCCACACCATCGCGGCTGCTTCGACGCTCGAGAAGGAGCTCAAGGGCTCGCTCAAGACCGGCGCCGACACCGCGGCTGCAGCTGCCATCGGAAAGCTGATCGCCGAACGCGCCTCGAAGGCCGGCGTCAAGGAAGTCGTCTTCGACCGCGGCGCCTATATCTACCACGGCCGCGTCAAGGCGCTGGCCGAGGCTGCCCGTGAAGGTGGTCTGAGCTTCTAGAGCATGATCCCGAACCGAAGGTCAGCGCAGCAAAAAGTTGCAGACTTTTCGGATAAGATCATGCGAAGGAAAAAAGAGTTTCGCCCCCGGCGACCCGCAGAGGTGCCGGATATCATCATCAACCGTGCTTCCGGAAAAAAACAAGGAACAGGATATGGCACAGGAACGTAGGGATGGCGGCCGCGGCCGTGATCGCGAAGAGCGCGACGACGGCATGGTCGACAAGCTCGTCCACATCAACCGTGTCGCCAAAGTCGTCAAGGGCGGCCGGCGCTTCGGCTTTGCGGCACTTGTCGTCGTCGGCGACCAGAAGGGCCGCGTCGGCTTCGGTCACGGCAAGGCGCGCGAAGTGCCGGAGGCGATCCGCAAGGCGACCGAATCGGCCAAGCGCGACATGATCTTCGTGCCGCTGCGCTCGGGCCGTACGCTGCACCACGACGTCGAGGGACGCTGGGGTGCGGGACGTGTTCTGCTGCGCGCTGCCAAGCAAGGTACCGGCATAATCGCCGGCGGCCCGATGCGCGCCGTTTTCGAGACGCTCGGCATGCATGACGTGGTCGCCAAGTCGATGGGTTCTTCGAACCCCTACAACATGGTTCGTGCCACTTTCGACGCGCTGAAGAGCCAGATGCATCCGAAGGATGTGGCTGCCGCGCGCGGCATCAAGTATTCGACCCTTCAGGCCCGCCGCGGCACCGCCGTTGCGGCTGAAGAATAGTCGACGCTGACCAGGGATTTGACCATGGCCAAGAAAGCAACCAAGACCATCACCGTCGAGCAGATCGGTTCGCCGATCCGCCGGCCGAAGGAGCAGCGGGCAACGCTGGTCGGCCTCGGCCTCAACAAGATGCACAAGCAGCGCACGCTGGAGGATACGCC
This sequence comes from Mesorhizobium sp. M0185, assembly GCF_040322175.1. Classification (NCBI taxonomy): domain Bacteria; kingdom Pseudomonadati; phylum Pseudomonadota; class Alphaproteobacteria; order Hyphomicrobiales; family Phyllobacteriaceae; genus Mesorhizobium; species Mesorhizobium sp. M0185. Next base: position 9,407 of record NZ_JAMYSY010000055.1, read on the forward strand.
CTCGGTGCGCGGCATGATCGCTGCCGTCCAGCATCTCGTCCGCGTCGTGGACGAGGGCTGAGCCAGAGCGCAGGAGAACCCAGATGAAACTCAATGATCTGCGTGACAAGGACGGCGCGACGCACTCCAAGAAGCGTCTCGGCCGTGGCATCGGTTCCGGTTCGGGCAAGACCGCCGGTCGCGGCGTCAAGGGCCAGAAGGCGCGCTCCGGCGTCGCCGTCAACGGCTTCGAGGGTGGCCAGATGCCGCTCTACCGCCGCCTGCCGAAGCGCGGCTTCAACAATATCTTCGCCAAGAGCTTCACCGTCGTGTCGCTGGCCCGCATCCAGGCGGCGCTCGATGCCAAGAAGCTCGACGCTAAGACAGTTGTAACGGCCGAGGCGCTGGTTGCGGCCGGCGTCATCCGTCGCGTCAAGGACGGCGTGCGCATCCTTTCGGACGGCGACATCAAGGCCAAGCTTGCCTTCGACGTTGCCGGTGCTTCCAAGGCCGCGGTCGAGAAGATCGAAAAGGCCGGCGGCTCGGTGAAGTTGCCTGAGCAGGCAGCCGCCGAGTAACGGCAATTTGAAGCACGGTCGGCAAAGGTGGAATTCGGTTTTGCCTGCGGTCGTGCTTTGATCCGACAGATGTGGCGGCCGCATCAACGCGGCCGCTTGCATGTTTGCAGTCCGGAGCTTATCTCGTGAGCTTCGGTGACACGCGCCGCCTGAGCTGCGGGCATCGAGCGTGACCAAGCGGAGAATCAGGCATGGCTTCGGCTGCTGAACAACTGGCCTCGAATCTGAATTTTTCGGCCTTCGCCAAAGCCGAGGATCTGAAGAAGCGCATCTGGTTCACCATCGGCGCGCTGCTCGTCTACCGTCTTGGCACCTATATTCCGCTGCCCGGCATCAATCCCGACGCTTTCGCCCAGGCCTTCTCGTCGCAGAGCAAGGGCGTGCTCGGCATGTTCAACATGTTCGCCGGCGGCGCCGTGCAGCGCATGGCGATCTTTGCCCTCGGCATCATGCCCTATATCTCGGCCTCCATCATCATGCAGCTGATGACCTCGGTCATTCCGTCGCTGGAAGCGCTGAAGAAGGAAGGCGAGCAGGGCCGCAAGATCATCAACCAGTACACGCGCTACGGCACCGTGCTTCTGGCGCTGGTTCAGGCGTACGGCATTTCGGTCGGGCTTGAGGGCGGCAACGGCATCGTCAACGATCCCGGCATGTTCTTCCGCATCTCTACCGTCGTCACGCTGGTCGGCGGCACCATGTTCCTGATGTGGCTTGGCGAGCAGATCACTGCTCGCGGCATCGGCAACGGCATTTCGCTGATCATCTTCTCCGGCATCGTCGCCGGCCTGCCGCGCGCCATCTCCGGCACGCTGGAGCTTGGCCGCACCGGCGCCTTGTCGACCGGCCTGATCCTGGCGATCATCGTGCTGGCCATCATCGTCATCGCGCTGATCGTCTTCTTCGAGCGCGCCCAGCGCCGCCTGCTGATCCAGTATCCCAAGCGCCAGGTCGGCAATCGCATGTTCCAGGGCGATACCTCGCATCTGCCGCTGAAGCTTAACACCTCCGGCGTCATTCCGCCGATCTTCGCCTCGTCGCTGCTGCTGCTTCCGGCAACGGTTGCGGGCTTCTCGCAGACCACCAATATGCCTGCATGGGCCAGCACCATCCTGGCGGCGCTCGGCCACGGCCAGCCGCTCTATATGGCCTTCTACGCGGCGATGATCGTGTTCTTCGCCTTCTTCTATACGGCGATCGTCTTCAATCCGAAGGACACCGCCGACCAGCTCAAGAAGCATTCGGGCTTCATCCCGGGCTATCGTCCGGGCGAGCGCACTGCGGACTATATTGACTATGTGCTCACCCGCATCACCGTCGTCGGCGCCATTTATCTGGTGCTGGTGTGTCTGCTGCCCGAGTTCCTGATTTCAGCGACTGGCGTACCGTTCTACCTTGGTGGCACTTCGCTCCTGATCGTGGTCAGTGTAACGCTCGATACGGTGGCGCAGATTCAGGGTCACCTGATCGCGCACCAGTATGAGGGCCTGATCAAGAAGTCGAAGCTGCGCGGGGGGAAAAAGGCCAGATGAGGTTGATATTGCTTGGACCGCCGGGGGCGGGCAAGGGGACACAAGCACTAAGACTGGTAGAACGACACGGCATCCCACAGCTTTCCACGGGGGACATGCTGCGTGCTGCTGTCCAGGCTGGCACCGAAGTCGGCAAGCGCGCCAAGGCGGTGATGGACGCTGGCGAACTGGTGTCCGACGCTATCGTCAACGCCATCGTGGCCGAGCGTATCGATCAAGCTGATTGCGCAAACGGCTTCATCCTTGACGGGTATCCCCGAACTCTGGTGCAAGCGGATGCCGTTGAGGAAATGCTGTCGGATCGCGGACTGGAGCTAGATGCGGTCATCGAATTTGTCGTCGATGACAAGGCGCTGGTTGGCCGAATCGTCAAGCGCGCCGAAGACGCCAAGGCCGCAGGCCTGCCGGTGCGCAAGGACGACAGTCCAGCGGTGTTCGAAGAACGCTTGAGGGAATATTACAAGAAAACCTCGCCGCTGATCGGCTACTACTACGCCAAGGGCAAACTCAGGGGCGTCGATGGCATGGCCGACATCGATGCGGTGACGCAGCAGATCGAGGCGGTGCTCAGGGCGACGACCCGGAAAGTTGGCCAGGCGGCCGGCTAGAGAATCGAACGATTGCGCTTGACTGGAGCGGTCCGCTGGGGTATGGCGGCCCGTCTTCCTATCAGGCATGAGGCTTGCTTGTCCGCAAGGGCAAGGCAGGCCGCTTTGAACTGGAAACTCCCGCAAGGGCCGGCCTCCACCGGACGCGGGGCAACTTGAAGCGCCGGCTCGTCCGGCCTATATGGAGAAGAGAAGAACATGGCTCGTATAGCCGGCGTCAATATTCCGACTAACAAGCGCGTCGTCATCGCGCTTCAATACATTCACGGCATTGGCAAGAAGTTCGCCCAGGAGATCGTCGACAAGGTCGGCATCCCGGCCGAGCGTCGCGTCAACCAGCTGACCGACGCGGAAGTGCTGCAGATCCGCGAGACCATCGACCGCGACTACCAGGTCGAGGGCGACCTGCGCCGCGAAGTGTCGATGAACATCAAGCGGCTCATGGACCTCGGCTGCTACCGCGGCCTGCGTCACCGCCGCTCACTGCCGGTTCGTGGTCAGCGCACGCATACCAATGCGCGCACCCGTAAGGGCCCGGCCAAGTCGATTGCCGGAAAGAAGAAGTAATTTGTGAATGGTCAATGGTGAATAGTGAATGGTGACGAAGGCCAAGAGCCGACGTTGTGGCCATTCACCATTTTACCATTCACCATTCACCAGGTGGAGCCGCTGGCATTACGGCGGTGTAGAGATCAACTGAAAGGACCATCATGGCCAAGGAAGCCGCCCGTGTTCGCCGTCGCGAACGCAAGAACATCTCGTCGGGCGTTGCCCACGTCAATTCGACCTTCAACAACACGATGATCACCATCACCGACGCGCAGGGTAACTCGATTGCCTGGTCGTCGGCCGGAGCCCAGGGCTTCAAGGGATCGCGCAAGTCGACCCCGTTCGCTGCCCAGATGGCCGCAGAAGATGTTGCCAAGAAGGCCCAGGAACACGGCATGCGCATGCTCGAGGTCGAGGTCTGTGGACCCGGCTCCGGTCGTGAATCGGCGCTGCGCGCGCTGCAGGCTGCCGGCTTCACCATCACCTCGATCCGTGATGTGACGCCGATCCCGCACAATGGCTGCCGCCCGCGCAAGAAGCGCCGCGTCTAAAGAATTTACCGAACGCCGCGCGAGCGCCTCAAGGGCGCTCCTCCACGGCATTCCAGGTCGCCCGCCACGATTGGATGGTGGCGGGACAACGGAAGGAAAGCACTATGATCCAGAAAAATTGGCAAGAACTGATCAAGCCGAACAAGATCGAGTTCTCGTCGAAGAAGAAGACGCTGACCACGCTGGTCGCCGAGCCGCTCGAGCGCGGCTTCGGCCTCACCCTCGGCAACGCGCTGCGCCGCGTGCTTCTGTCTTCGCTGCGTGGCGCGGCTGTAACCGCCGTGCAGATCGACGGCGTTCTGCATGAATTCTCGTCCATCGCCGGCGTCCGCGAGGACGTGACCGACATCGTTTTGAATATCAAGGAAATCGCCATCCGCATGGAAGGCGACGGCCCCAAGCGCATGGTCGTCCGCAAGCAGGGACCGGGCGCGGTTCTCGCCGGCGACATCCAGACGGTCGGCGACGTCGAGATCCTCAATCCCGACCACGTCATCTGCACGCTGGACGAAGGCGCCGAAATCCGCATGGAATTCACCGTCGATACCGGCAAGGGCTATGTCCCGGCCGACCGTAACCGCGCCGAGGACGCGCCGATCGGGCTGATCCCCGTCGACAGCCTGTATTCGCCGGTCAAGAAAGTCTCCTACAAGGTCGAGAACACCCGCGAGGGCCAGGTTCTCGACTATGACAAGCTGACCATGACCATCGAGACCGACGGTTCGATTTCGGGCGAGGACGCGGTGGCCTTCGCCGCTCGCATCCTGCAGGACCAGCTCGGCCTGTTCGTCAATTTCGACGAGCCGCAGAAGGAAGTCGCCGCCGAACAGGTTACCGAGCTTGCCTTCAACCCGGCGCTGCTCAAGAAGGTCGACGAGCTCGAGCTTTCGGTGCGTTCGGCCAACTGCCTGAAGAACGACAACATCGTCTATATCGGCGACCTGATCCAGAAGACCGAAGCCGAGATGCTGCGCACCCCGAACTTCGGCCGCAAGTCGCTGAACGAGATCAAGGAAGTCCTGGCGGCGATGGGCCTGCATCTCGGCATGGAAGTGCCGGACTGGCCGCCGGAAAACATCGAAGACCTCGCCAAGCGTTACGAAGATCAATATTGAGGCTTGAGAGAGCCTCTTGAACCCGCAATGAAGGAGAAGAGCCATGCGCCACGGATTTAAAGGCCGCCGGTTCGCCCGCAGCATAAGCCATCGCAAGTCGATGTTTGCCAACCTTGCCGTGTCGCTTATCGAGCACGAGCAGATTCTCACAACGCTGCCGAAGGCGAAGGATTTGCGTCCGATCGTCGAGAAGCTGGTGACGCTCGGCAAGCGCGGCGACCTACACGCTCGCCGCCAGGTGATTGCCCAGATCGGCAATGAAGGCGTCGTAAAGCGCCTGTTCGATACCATCGCGCCGCGCTACGCCACCCGCAACGGCGGCTATCTGCGCATCATGAAGGCGGGCTTCCGCCACGGTGACAATGCCGCAATGGCCGTCATCGAATTCGTCGACCGCGACACCTCTGCCAAGGGCGCCGGCGATCGCGCCCGCATCGAGGCCGAAGGCACCGAAGAGGAAGCCGCAGCCGCATAAGGCTCGGTTTTTCTGTGTGAGTTTAAGGGGCCTGCGGCCCCTTTTTCATTGGGGCGGCTACCTTTTGCCGAGCAAAGTTGAGGTAGTTTCTTCCGCTTATTGACTTCCAATCAATCGCGTTTGTTATTTGCTCGATTGCGGGATGCGAATAGGAATAAACACTGTCGATCTCCGTTCGGTGATCGATATCGCTTATCAATTGGGACACAGTCACGCCGTTCAGATATTTTTCGGCGTCCCGATCTTCGATGAAGTCGGTATCAACGCGGAAATAAATCTGGATCGGACCCGCGCAGATGTTCAGGTCGATGTCGTTCCTCGATGCGATGTAGAAGACCATAGCTTCTTCTGGTGTCCACAGGCCCGCGTTCAGGAATTCCGATGGCTTTGTTCTGCTGTCGAACCCATCCATTGAAAGAGCAAATTGGTCGGTTATGCGCTCGGTCTTGCCGCGGATGGCATGCACATGTTCGATCTGAAACCAATTCAGATCGTGAGGCGGCTCGTTATCAAAGGAAGCTTCGAGCTGACCATATATCCAATAGACGGGAATCGTCTCGGCATACTTGGTGATCCAATCATCCGGCGCGCCGAACGCTTCGGCAATTTCGATCATTTTCATGCCGGGGATAACAGGCCCCAAAGTGCCGGTCTTCAAAAAATCACGGAATGAAACGAGCTGTTTTTTCATTTGCCGACACGGCTTTCCGGTTTCGCCTCGACCTATAACTGCTTTGCCACCCAAAATAATCCGATTTCAGCGGCTTAGCCTTTCATTTTGCACAATCGTCAGGACAATGGCGCCCGACTTGGAGGATTCGGAATGCGCGTTAAACGGCTGTCCCTTGTTCTGATCTGCGCCTTGATGGCGTTGGCCATCGTGCCGGCGGCCAGGCACGCGCTGGCGGAGGAGAACAAGCCAGATCCCGGTTTGTCCGACGTGCTGACGGATCTATTGCATGGCGTCGAAGGCGAAAACGCCACTTCCGGCCCCGACAAGCGCGTGCCGTTCGGCCGCGAGGAGGTGCAACTGTCCTTCGCGCCGCTGGTCAAGCAGACGGCGCCGGCCGTGGTCAATGTCTACGCCTCGCAGACCGCCAAGGTGACGTCGCCCTTCGACGGCGATCCGTTCTTCGAGGAGTTCTTCGGCCGCTCGCAGCCGCGCGCGCAGTCTTCGCTCGGTTCGGGGGTGCTGGTCGATCCCACCGGTGTCGTGGTCACCAATTTCCACGTTGTCAAGGACGCTGACCAGGTCAAGGTCGCGACTGCCGATGGGCGCGAATTCGACAGCAAGGTACTGCTTAAGGACGAGACGCTCGATCTCGCCGTGCTCAAGATTTCTTCTGACAAGCCGTTCCCGGTGATCGCTATCGGCGATTCCGACGCGCTCGAGGTCGGCGATCTGGTGCTGGCGATCGGCAATCCGTTCGGTGTCGGCCAGACCACCACCAGCGGCATCATTTCGGCGGTGGCGCGCAGCCATATCGGCGTCTCCGATTCCAGCTTCTTCATCCAGACCGACGCCGCCATCAACCCCGGCAATTCCGGTGGCGCGCTGGTCAACATGGGAGGGCAGCTGATCGGCATCAACACGGCGATCTATAGCCGTAGCGGCGGCTCGATCGGCATCGGCTTTGCCATCCCTTCGAACATGGTTCGCGCCTTCGCCGACGCGGCCAAGGCCGGGCTCGACTTCTTCGAGCGGCCGTATGCCGGTGCCGAGTTCGAGGCGGTGACGCCGCAGATTGCCGAATCGCTTGGCATCGACAAACCGACCGGCGCGCTGGTTTCTTCGGTCGAAGAGGCGGGACCCGCCGCCAAGGCAGGGCTCAAGCCGGGCGACGTAGTGCTGTCGCTCAATGGCAAGCCGGTCGAGAGCGTCGGGGCGCTGGACTACCGGATGGCGACGCTGTCGATTGGTACGAATGCCAGCTTCGGCGTTCTGAGCAAGGGTCAGCAGGCGACGATGGACATCGCGCTGGAACGGCCGCCTGAGGGCGCCAAAGCTGCGGAACTCACATTGCGCGGCCGCAGCCCGTTTTCCGGTGCCAAGGTTGCTGAACTGTCGCCACGGCTTGCCCAACGGCTCGGTCTGCGCACCGATGTCAAAGGCGTCACCGTGGTCGACATCAACCGCGATTCGCCTGCTGCCGATTTTGGCTTCCAGCCAGGCGACATCGTGCGTGAGGTCAATGGCCTGACGATCGACAAGGCGGCGACCTTGGAACAGGTAGCCCAGCAGGATACGCGCTGGTGGCGCTTTACCGTCGAGCGCGGCGGGCAGATACTGCGCCAGGTGTTGCGTTACTGAGCCCGAACGTCAGCATGATCGGGCTCTAGGCAGAAGAAGTTGCATGGCCGATCTGTTCAGTGTCGATGAACCGGAAAAGACGCCGCCCGGCAGGCCGCTGGCGGACCGTCTGCGTCCGAAGAACCTCGGCGAGGTCGTCGGCCAGGAGCATCTGACCGGATCCGACGGCGCGCTGACGCGGCTGATCGGCTCCGGCTCGCTCGGCTCGATGATTTTCTGGGGCCCGCCCGGCACCGGCAAGACCACGGTCGCACGGCTGCTTGCCGGCGAGACAAGCCTCGCCTTCGAACAGATCTCGGCGGTGTTTTCCGGCGTTGCCGACCTGAAGAAAGTGTTCGAGGCAGCGAAGCTGCGCCGCTCCAACGGCCGCCAGACACTGCTGTTCGTCGACGAGATCCATCGCTTCAACCGCGCCCAGCAGGACAGTTTTCTGCCCGTGATGGAAGACGGCACCGTCGTGCTGGTCGGCGCCACCACGGAGAATCCGTCCTTCGAGCTTAACGCCGCGCTGTTGTCGCGCGCGCGTGTGCTGGTCTTCCACTCGCTCGGCGAGGACAGCATCGCCAAGCTGCTGGCGCGGGCCGAGGAGGCAGAGGGCAGGGCGCTGCCGCTCGATGACGAGGCACGGGCGATGCTCATCCGCATGAGCGATGGCGACGGCCGCGCGGCGCTGACGCTCGCCGAAGAGGTCTGGCGCGCAGCGAAATCAAAGGAGGTGTTCGGCGCCGAAGCCCTGCAGCGCATCGTCCAGCGCCGCGCGCCGATCTACGACAAGGGACAGGACGGCCACTACAATTTGATCTCCGCCTTGCACAAATCGGTGCGCGGCTCCGACCCCGACGCGGCACTCTACTATCTCGCCCGCATGTTCGACGCCGGCGAAGATCCGCTTTATCTCGGGCGCCGGTTGGTGCGCATGGCGATGGAGGATATCGGGCTGGCCGACCCGCAGGCGCTCGTCGTCGCTAACGCCGCCAAGGACGCCTATGACTATCTGGGCTCGCCCGAGGGCGAACTGGCCTTCGCCGAGGCGACCGTCTATCTCGCCACCGCGCCGAAATCCAATGCAGTCTATACCGCGTTCAAGGCCGCCACACAGGCAGCGAAGGAATTCGGTTCGCTGCTGCCGCCCAAGCACATTCTCAATGCGCCGACCAAGCTGATGAAACAGGAAGATTACGGCGCCGGCTACCGCTACGACCACGACGAACCCGACGCTTTTTCCGGCCAGGACTATTTTCCGGAGAAGATGGGAAGGCAGACATTCTACGACCCGCCCGAGCGCGGCTTCGAGCGCGATATCAGGAAGCGGCTGGATTATTGGGCGAAGCTGCGCAGCGAGCGGGAAAAGTAGCTGCCAGTCGCACACTGGTGTGATCGCCGTTGTCTGGCGGGATAAAAAACCCTATCAAGATGCGCCTCCGGCCGGCGGACAGGCCAGAAACGTACCGACGATATTCAGAACGGAATCGCGCCTGGCGCGTGGAAAAATGACAAAAAAAACTCGCAAGACCCTTCGAAAGTTCGCCATGGCGATCCCGCTGCTGGCGCTCGGCTTCTATTTCATTCCCATCCTGACGACAATTTTCATTGTCCTCGGCCTGGTCGACGTGTTGCGCAATGACAACAAGAACTGGGCGCTGTTCAGTGGTTATTTTCTCGGCAACGGCATCTTCACCTGGCTGCTTTCGCCCTTCAATCTGCTGGTCGATCTGCTGTGCTACAGAAACCGCGGTGTCTGGAAACTGGACCAGTTTCCTCCGGACTATCAGCGTGAGGTCAACGAGGTTCTGGACGTCTTCAAGGCGCGCAAGGACGAGATCATCGCCGATATCGACGCCAATTTCGGCAGCGGCCGGCGCGGCATGTATGTCTACCAGTGGTACGGCAAGCACAAGATCGACAACGTCGCCGAATTCAACAAGGATTTCAAATATATCAAGACCATCGCCGTGTCGGTGTTCAGAGGCAAGGAATCGACCTCCTGGCATTTCGGACCGCTGCGGCTCAGCCTGCGCATTCTCTACAATCTTCTCCCGGTGAAGGCCGAGGTTTTCGTCGAGTGCAACAACGCCAGGAACTACTGGCACGACAATCCGCTCTATATTTTCGACGACACGCTGCTGCACCGCTCGGTCAACGAATATGATGGGCGCCGCTACTGCGTGTTCATGGACATCATCCGGCCATCGCCATTCCCGGGCCTAATCGCCGCTCTTCTCGCCATCGTTTCGGTCAGCGTCGAGCGCATCAATGCCATGTTCTACAAGAACTGGAAGATGATCGGCTCCAGCAAGCCGAAGAAGGCCGGAGCCGCCTGACACCGTGGTGTGACCGGCGCGAGGAAGCACGATGTATCATCTGTTGCTTGTCTGCCTTGGTGGCGCGATCGGTGCAATGGCCCGCTTCTTCCTGTCCGGCTTCGTCGCCCGCCGGGTCGGCGAGACCTTTCCCTGGGGCACTATGGCCGTCAACGTCTCGGGAGCGTTTGCAATCGGTGTCGTTGCGCATGCGGTGGCGCGCGACGGCATGCCCGCCATCTGGGCCTTTACCGTTACCGGCGGCCTCGGCTGCTACACCACGGTTTCTTCCTTCAGCCTGCAGACGCTGGCGCTGGCGCGCGAGGGCGAATGGCGGCGCGCCGGCGGAAATGTGCTGCTTTCGGTTTTTCTGAGCCTCGGCGGCGTGACGCTGGGCTTTGCTGCGGGAAGTCTTCTGATTGGCGGCGGGGCGCCGTGAGCGGCCTGCGGAAGCTCCGCCACGACGGGACGGACACTGCGGCAGGGCATGCGGCGCGCCTCATTGGCCGTCGCAGAACCAACGAAACGGTTCGGCTCTATGCGACCGTAGCCGCAGGCAGCATGATCGGCGGTGTGTTGCGGGCGCTTGCCTCATCGACGAGCACTGCCCTGTGGGGCGCTGGATTTCCCTTCGGCACGCTCCTCGTCAACATTGTTGGCTCGTTCCTCATCGGCTTCTACGCGACATTGACGGGACCGGATGGTCGCGTCTTCGCCGGTCCGCTGCAACGTCAATTCTTCATGGCCGGCTTCTGCGGCGGCCTGACGACCTTCTCCGCTTTCAGCCTTGAAACACTCACCCTCGCGCAAGGCGGGAGGCTTGTGGCGGCGGGACTCAATATCGCGATCTCCGTGGTGGCCTGGCTTGCCGCCGTCTGGCTTGGCCACATCTTTGCAGTTCGGCTCAACCGGCTGAGAGGGTCCAGGCAATGAAGATACCAACCCAGGCACAATTGCTGCGCATATTTATCGGCGAAAACGACAAGGCAGATGGCCGTCCGCTGTATGAGGTTATCGTGCTGAGGGCCCGCGAAATGCAGATCGCCGGCGCGACCGTCCTGCGCGGCGCGATGGGGTTCGGCCATTCCAGCCGGCTTCACACCACGAAGATCCTCCGCCTGTCGGAGGATCTGCCACTCGTCATCGAGATCGTCGATGACGAGGAAAAATTGGCCGCTTTCCTGCCCGTGCTTGAAACAATCATGACAAGTGGTTTGATTACGCTGGAGAAAGTTCAGGTTCTGCAATATGGAACCGACAACGAATAACCGAGTGAGATTGCGGGTACCGGCGAACGCCGTTGCATGCCTGCAAAACGGCGATTGGAATCATGGCAGGCGTTGAACAGATCACAGTGGACGCCGGCGAGGCGGGCATGCGGCTCGACCGCTGGTTCAAGAGCCATTTCCCCGGTCTCGGTTTCGGTCATCTGCAGAAGCTGCTGCGTTCCGGCCAGATCCGCGTCGACGGCGGCAGGGTGAAGGCCGATACCCGCGTCGAAGCCGGCCAGACGGTCCGAGTGCCGCCGCTCGAAGTCGACAAGAAAGGTGAAAGCCCGCTCACCGGTCATTCGATCCGCAACCAGGGCGACGCCGACGTTTTGGCAAAGATGCTGATCCATGAGGACCCGAAGGTCTTCGTCTTCAACAAGCCGGCCGGCCTGGCGGTCCAGGGCGGCTCTGGCGTCACCCGTAATGTCGACGACATGCTGGAAGCCTGGCGCAACCAGAAGGGCGAGAAGCCGCGTCTGGTGCACCGGCTCGACCGCGACACGTCGGGTGTGCTGGTTGTCGCCCGTACAAGGCTCGCCGCCATGAAGCTCGCCGAAGCGTTCCGGGCGCGTGAGACGAAGAAAACCTACTGGGCGCTGGTTAAGGGCGTGCCGCCGAAGCGCGAGGACAAGATCTCGACCTGGCTGATCAAGGAACCGACGGCCGACGGCGATCGTGTGCGCATCGCCAAGCATGGCGAAAAGGGCGCCGATCACGCCGTGTCCTATTACCGCATCGTCGAGCAGGCGGCGCAGACCCTGTCCTGGCTGGAAATGGAACCCTATACCGGGCGCACCCACCAGCTTCGTGTCCATGCCGCCCATATCGGTTGCCCGATCATCGGCGACCCCAAATATTTCGAGGCCGACACCAATTGGGGTTTTCCAGGCGGCATGCAGAACCGGCTGCATCTGCACGCGCGCCGCATCGTCATCCCGCATCCCGACAAGGGCTTTGTCGACGTCACCGCACCGATGCCGCCGCATATGCGCCAGAGCTGGAACCTGCTCGGTTTCGACGACGCGAGCGCGGAGGACTAGCGGCGGTGGGCGTCGCCACAGATACGCTCGACCGCCGTGACGCGGTCGATCTGGCGGCCGCCGCCATCATGGTCGGGCTGACCTTTTCGTGGGGCCTGAACTACGTTGCCGCCAAGATCTCCTATGCTGGCTACGACCCTGTTTTCCTGTCCATCGCCCGCTCGGTCATCGGCGGCCTGTGTGTTTTCGGCTGGTGCCGCTGGCGCGGCATTGCGCTGTTCACGCCCGACAAGACCCTCGTCGCCGGCATCCTGGCAGGCGCGCTTTTCGGTCTCGAGTTCCTGTTTCTCTATGTCGGGCTCGAGCACACCACTGTCGTGCGCAACACTTTGCTGGTCAACACGATGCCGTTCTGGATGCTGGTCGGCGGTCATTTCCTGCTGGGCGAAAGCATCACGGCACGCAAGCTCGTTGGTCTTCTGCTCGCTTTCGCCGGACTGATCGCGGTGTTTTCCGATAAACTGAGCGCCAATGGCGGCGCAACATTGGGCGGCGATTTGCTCAGTCTCGGTGCCGGCATTCTGTGGGCCGTGACCAATATTGTCATCAAGCGGTCGAAGCTGGTGACGGCCAGCGCCGAAAAGCTGCTGCTCTATCAGCTGGCCGGGGCCGCCGTCGTCGGCATTTTGGTGATGCCTTTTGCCGGGCCGCCCGTCCGCAACTTTACCGTCTTGCCAACCTTGGCTCTGTTGTTCCAGGCCGTCTACGTCGTCGCGTTCACCTATGTGCTGTGGTTCTGGCTGCTGCGGCGCTACCCTGCATCTGGACTGTCGAGCTTCACTTTCCTGTCGCCGGTGTTTGGTGTGCTGTGCGGCGCCGTGTTCTTGAACGAGCCGCTGACCGTTCGTATCTTCCTGGCACTCGCCCTGATCGCCGCCGGACTCATCATCGTCAACCGGCCGGTCCGAAAACAAAGTCCCGGATGAGCATGCGCGATATATTAAACGACCTCGAAGCTGGAAAGCAGCTCTCTGATCCGGACCCGGTGCGTCGCGCCCAGATCCAGATGAAGACGCCGCTGCCGAAGCGCTTCTACAAGACCGTCGCGGTAGCACCGGTCGAAGACGGTTTTGCCGTCCATCTCGATGGCAAGCCCGTCCGCACGCCGGCCAAGGCGCTGCTGGCGCTGCCGACCGAAAAGGCGGCTGCTCTCGTCGCCGAGGAATTCGCCGCACAGAAGGAGACCATCGACCCGGTGACGATGCCGGTGATGCGTCTGGTCAATACGGCAATCGATGGCGTCGCCAGTGATCCCCAGGCCGTGCTGGAGGACATCCTGCGCTTTGCCTCGTCCGATCTGCTCTGCTACCGCGCCGATGCGCCCCAAGGACTCGTCGACCGGCAGAACGAGCATTGGGATCCGGTCATCGACTGGGTGCGCAGCGCGCTCGGCGCCCGGTTCCATCTTGCCGAAGGCGTGATCCATGTCGAACAGCCGCGCGAGAGTATCGCGCTGCTTGGCCAGCATCTTGCCCAACGTGCCGATCCGCTGCGCCTTGCCGCCATCCACGTCATGACGTCGCTGACCGGATCGGCGCTGCTGGCGCTGGCCGTCGACTTCGGCGAGCTCGACGGCGAGGCGGCCTGGGCTGCCGGTCATGTCGACGAGGACTGGCAGGCCGAGCAATGGGGCCATGATGCCGAGGCCGTCGCGCACCGCGCGGCCCGCAAGCGCGACATGATGGCGGCAGTCACGCTGCTCGAAGCTCTCAAAGGCTGACCGCACCGTCGTTTCTATTTCGCACTGCACATTAGACCAAAGTCATAATCCCAAAGACGGTCTGCCTCTGGACGGCGCTTTCTGTCATTTTTTGTACTGGTGGCTGCACTGAGTCTGCGTTCCGAGGAAACGCGGACGATGACGCGCAGCATCGAGGACTGACGGAATCACACGGGAGGATACGCTCATGGCAATGGCATCGACCGCCGGCAAAACAAGCCGCGGCATGACGCGCGAGGAGAAGAAGGTCATCTTCGCTTCCTCGCTCGGCACCGTTTTCGAATGGTACGATTTTTATCTCTACGGCTCGCTGGCAGTGTTCATTGGTTCGACTTTTTTCAGTCCAACCATTCCGGAAGCGACGCGCAATATTTTCGCGCTGCTGGCGTTTGCCGCTGGCTTCCTCGTGCGCCCGTTCGGCGCATTGCTGTTCGGCCGCATCGGCGACCTTGTCGGCCGTAAATACACTTTCCTTGTCACCATGACGATCATGGGCCTGTCGACCTTCCTGGTCGGCTTGCTGCCTGGCTATGCGACTTTGGGCATCGCCGCTCCCGTGATCCTGATCATCTTGCGCATGTTGCAGGGCCTGGCGCTCGGCGGCGAGTATGGCGGTGCCGCCACCTATGTCGCCGAGCATGCACCTGACGATCGCCGCGGCTACTACACGTCGTGGATACAGACGACGGCAACGCTCGGCCTATTCCTGTCGCTGATCGTCATCCTGATCGTCCAGGGGTCGATGACCAAGGAAACCTACGCCGCCTGGGGCTGGCGCATTCCGTTCATCGTTTCCTTCCTCCTCCTCGGCATTTCGATCTGGATCCGGCTGTCGCTTTCTGAATCGCCGACCTTCCAGCGCATGAAGGACGAAGGCAAAGGCTCCAAGGCGCCGCTGTCAGAAGCCTTCGGTCAGTGGAAGAACGCCAAGATCGCGCTGCTGGCGCTGCTCGGCCTCACAGCCGGTCAGGCCGTAGTTTGGTACAATGGCCAGTTCTACGCGCTGTTCTTCTTGCAGAACGTGCTCAAGGTCGATCCGCAATCGGTCAACATCATGATCGCGATTGCTCTGGCTGTTGGCTCGATCTTCTTCGTCGTGTTCGGCTGGCTCTCCGACAAGATCGGCCGCAAGCCGATTATCATGGCCGGCCTTGCACTGGCGATCGTCTGCACCTTCCCGTTGTTCAAGGCGCTGACCTGGGCAGCCAACCCGGCGCTCGCCACAGCGCAGCAGAACACCCGTGCGACGGTGACCGCGGCACCGGGAGACTGCAAGTTCCAGTTCAACCCGGTGGGCACGGCGAAGTTCACCACGTCCTGCGATATCGCCACCTCGTTTCTGACCAAGAACTCGGTGCCTTATGACGTAGTGGCCACGGCAGCGCCCGGCACTGCTGCGTCGGTCAAAATCGGCAACGAGACGGTTGAGTCGTATGACGCCACCGCAGCCGGCGATCAAGCCAAGGCCAAGGACGCTGCTTTCGCCAAGGCGGTAAACACGGCGCTTCAGGACGGCGGCTATCCGCTGAAACGGGCAGCGGCGAAGGTGCCGAATCAGAAGCTCGAAGCCTTCATCGCGGCCAATCCCGAACTGAAGCTCGATGCGGCCGCGATCCGCGCCGGCGAGAAGGCCATGGTTCCGACCGACCAGGCGATCAAGGACAAGCTGCTGACTGCCGATGAGGCTGCGGGAGCTCCCGAGGTCACCGTCTACACCGTACCAGGCGGCGGTCCCTTTGCCATGTTCGCCGACCCGGCGGCGGTCAACTGGCCGATGACGATCGGCATCCTGCTCATCCTCGTGATCTTCGTCACGATGGTCTACGGGCCTATTGCCGCGATCCTGGTCGAGATGTTCCCGACCCGCATCCGCTACACCGGCATGTCGCTGCCCTACCATATCGGCAATGGCTGGTTCGGCGGGCTGCTGCCGGCGACGGTGTTCGCGCTCAGCGCCTACAAGGGCGATATCTACTACGGACTCTGGTACCCAGTGGTGATCGCGGCGATGTCGCTGATCATCGGCATGATCTTCGTCAGGGATACCCTCGGAACAGACCTGCACACTAAGCAGTAGCCGACCTGTCCCGGCTCAAGCAAAGCCCGGCGCGAGCGATCGCGCCGGGCTTTGCCAATTTATCAAATACGCGGACGGAGAAGCCTAGCTCTTCCGATCCTGGTTCGCTTCCTCGATCGCTGCTTCATGATACCAGGCACTTCCGAAATCCGTGCGGTTGCGCAACGAAGCAAGTTCTGCCGCGAACTTAGCCTTTCCGCTTAAATTTGAGGCAGAAGCGCGCGCTGCCACCGGGAACATCAGGATTTTGGCCGACTGACGAGTGGAAGTGATTTCCATTGTCGGTTTCCTTTCTTCGACAGAACCTTGCCGATTCAACCTTTCCCCAACATAGGTTCAGCAATCAAAATAGGCAACATGATTACAAAAAGATCAGTACTTGCACATTATTTGTGCAAAATATGCTTGTGGATGATCCGAGCGCAGCATGACGGCGGACCAGCGATTTTGGGCGGATACAACCTCACTTTTGCCGCATCCATCGCCGGCGAGAATGGCACACGAATTGCATTTTAGTAATCCGGCAGGTCGGCTGCTGGATAGGCCGGCTCGCCCCGGCGCCATCCAGGGTTCGGTGATCAAGCAACGAGAGGCTAGAATGACGAAATACAAGCTCGAGTACATTTGGCTCGATGGATACACCCCGGTTCCCAATCTTCGCGGAAAGACGCAGGTCAAGGACTATGCCGAGTTTCCGACGCTCGACCAGCTTCCGCTGTGGGGCTTCGACGGTTCTTCGACCATGCAGGCCGAGGGCCACAGCTCCGACTGCGTTTTGAAGCCGGTCGCCGTTTATCCCGATCCCGCCCGCACCAATGGCGCTCTCGTCATGTGCGAGGTCATGATGCCGGACGGCGTGACGCCGCATGCGTCCAACAAGCGCGCCACCATTCTCGACGACGAGGGCGCCTGGTTCGGCTTCGAGCAGGAATATTTCTTCTACAAGGACGGCCGCCCGCTCGGCTTCCCCGAGAGTGGCTATCCGGCGCCGCAAGGCCCGTACTACACTGGCGTCGGCTACAGCAATGTCGGCTCCGTCGCCAGGCAGATCGTCGAGGAGCATCTCGACCTTTGCCTTGCCGCCGGCATCAATCACGAAGGCATCAACGCGGAGGTGGCCAAAGGCCAGTGGGAATTCCAGATCTTCGGCAAGGGCTCCAAGAAGGCCGCCGACCAGATGTGGATGGCGCGCTATTTGATGCAGCGCCTGACCGAGAAGTACGGCATCGACATCGAATACCACTGCAAGCCGCTCGGCGGCACCGACTGGAACGGCTCGGGAATGCATGCCAACTTCTCGACCGCTTATATGCGCGAAGTCGGCGGCAAGGGCTATTTCGAGGCGCTGATGGCAGCCTTCGACAAAAACCTGATGGATCACATCGCCGTCTACGGGCCGGACAACGACAAGCGTTTGACCGGCAAGCACGAGACTGCGCCGTGGAACAGGTTCAGCTACGGCATCGCCGATCGCGGCGCCTCGATTCGCGTGCCGCACTCCTTCATCAACAACGGCTACAAGGGCTATCTCGAGGATCGCCGGCCGAACTCGCAGGGCGACCCCTACCAGATCGCCTCGCAGATATTGAAGACGATCGCCTCCGTCCCGACCAGCGCCGAGGTTTCGGCCGCGGCTTGAGCATTCGTCACGGCGTGGACCTCAGGTCTGCGCTGTGACTTTCTCTCCAATCGCATCACAATAAAAAACCCCGGCGTCTCTGCCGGGGTTTTTTCTATTGGCTGCAACAATCCGGATCACACCGAATAATACATATCGTATTCGACCGGATGCGGGGTCATTTCGAAGCGCATCACCTCGGCCATCTTGAGCTCGATGTAGCTGTCGATCTGGTCGTCGTCGAAGACGCCGCCGGCCTTCAGGAAGCCGCGGTCCTTGTCGAGGCTCTGCAAAGCCTCGCGCAGCGAGCCGCAAACGGTCGGGATTTTCTTCAATTCCTTCGGCGGCAGGTCGTAGAGATCCTTGTCCATCGGCTGTCCCGGGTGGATCTTGTTCTTGATGCCGTCAAGGCCGGCCATCAGCATGGCGGCGAAGGCGAGATAGGGGTTCGCGCCCGGATCGGGGAAGCGGACCTCGACGCGCTTGGCCTTCGGCGACGAGCCGAACGGAATGCGGCACGAGGCCGAGCGGTTGCGTGCCGAATAGGCGAGCAGCACCGGCGCTTCATAGCCCGGCACCAGGCGCTTGTAGGAATTGGTCAGCGGGTTGGTAAAGGCGTTGATCGCCTTGGCATGCTTGATGATACCACCGATGTAGAACAGGCAGCTCTCGGACAGGCCGGCATATTCGTTGCCGGCGAAGGTCGGCTTGCCTTCCTTCCAAATCGACTGGTGGACATGCATGCCCGAGCCATTGTCGCCGAACACCGGCTTCGGCATGAAAGTGGCCGTCTTGCCGTAGGCGTTGGCGACCTGGTGCACGACATATTTATAGATCAGCATCTTGTCGGCGTTGCGGACCAGCGTGTCGAACTTGATGCCGAGCTCGTGCTGGGCGGCGGCCACTTCGTGATGGTGCTTTTCAACGCGCACGCCCATCTCGGCGAGCACGGTGAGCATTTCCGAGCGCATGTCCTGTGCCGAATCGACCGGCGGCACCGGGAAATAGCCGCCCTTGATGCGCGGCCGATGACCGAGGTTGCCGGTCTCGTAGTCGGTGTCGTCATTGGACGGCAGTTCGGTCGAATCCAGCCTGAAGCCGGTGTTGTAGGGATCGGCCTTGTACTTGACGTCGTCGAACACGAAGAACTCGGCTTCAGGACCGACGAAGATCTGGTCGCCGATGCCTTCGGCCTTCATGTAGGCCTCGGCTTTTTTAGCGGTGCCGCGCGGGTCGCGATTGTAGGACTCCCCGGAGATCGGATCGAGGATGTCGCACAGGATGACCATCGTCGACTGCGCGAAGAACGGGTCCATATGCACCGTATCGGAATCCGGCATCAGCACCATGTCGGACTCGTTGATCGCCTTCCAGCCGGCGATCGAGGAACCGTCGAACATGACGCCATCGGCAAACATGTCTTCCTCGACCTCGACGACATCCATCGTAACGTGCTGCAGTTTGCCCTTCGGATCGGTGAAGCGCAGATCGACGAACTTAACGTCGTTGTCCTTGATCTGCTTCATGATGTCTTTGGCTGTCGTCATGTCCCTGCTTCCCTATGTGATGACGTTTTGAACATGGCCTTTTAACGGGAAAATTCAGACGGCGTCCATGCCGGTTTCGCCGGTGCGGATGCGCACCACTTCCTCGATATTGGAGACGAAGATCTTGCCGTCGCCGATGCGGCCAGTCTGGGCCGCCTTGCGGATGGCTTCGATCGCTGCTTCGACCGCATCGTCGCCGAGCACGACTTCGATTTTCACCTTCGGCAGGAAGTCGACGACATATTCGGCGCCGCGATAAAGCTCGGTATGGCCCTTCTGGCGGCCAAACCCTTTGGCCTCGGTAACGGTGATACCTTGCAGGCCGGCCTCCTGAAGCGCTTCCTTCACTTCGTCTAGCTTGAACGGCTTGATGATCGCTTCGATCTTTTTCATGTAAAAAGTGGCCTCCACTGCCAAAAAAGACGGGTTGTGAGCCCCGCTTGCGCCTCAATCAAGCACGAACTGTGCCAATTGATGGGGTGCCGGGTGGGCTCACATGATTTGGATACCATGCTACGCGGGAATGTACATTCGCGTCATTCCCTGCGTCGGATGCGCCATGAACGCCGCGAGCCTACACACCGCCGGTCCTGCCGTCCGCACAAAAATTGGGCAGATCGGGTATTTCATGGGCAGCTGCGCGCCGTCGTCCCGAATGATGTACGCCGCCAAATTGCTTGGGGACCTTCGTTGTTTGCGTCGGATCAAAAACTGGACAATGCTTGGGGAAATGATGTGCATGTCGCCCGCATGAGCAATGAGCTTCTGTCTCCGTCCGACATGGCCGAGGCCGACCGGCTGGCGATTGCCGCTGGTCCATTCGACGGCATCGGCCTGATGCGCAATGCCGGTGCTGCGGTTGCTGCCGTAGTACTCAAGCGCTACCCGAACGCAACGCGCGTCCACGTGCTTTGCGGCCCCGGCAACAATGGCGGCGACGGCTATGTCGTGGCGCGGTTGTTGGCAGAGGCCGGGATGAAGGTCGCCGTTTGGGCCGAAGGCAAGCAGAAAGCGGGGAGCGATGCGGCGTTGGCGGCCGAAGCTTGCGACCTGCCGGTGAACCATATTGCCCATTGTTATCCAGAAGCGGGTGAAGTGGTCGTGGACGCGCTCTACGGTGCAGGTCTGTCGAAGGATATTTCCCTACATGCGTCAGCCGTCTCGGGCCGCAGCGCAGCGGAGAAAGTGCCAGTCGTCTCAATCGACCTGCCATCCGGCGTGTCGGGCGAGAGCGGATTGACCAATGCCTATTTCGACGCTGCGGTGACTGTGACCTTCGTGCGGAAAAAGCCAGGCCATCTACTGATGCCAGGACGCAGTATGTGCGGCGAAATCATTGTCGCTGATATCGGGATTCCGGATGGGATCGTCGACCAACTCAAGATCAAGACGTTCGAGAACACGCCGGACCTCTGGCTACGATGGGAGTTTCCGAGAACGTCTGCCGATACGCACAAATACAAACGCGGCCAAGTCGGCGTTTTTTCGGGCGGGCCGAATGCGACTGGTGCGGCAAGATTGTCAGCGATGGCCGCGGCCAGAAGCGGAGCAGGGGCAGTGACCGTGCTTTCGCCTAGCGATGCCATGCAGGTGAACGCCGCGCATCTGACCTCGATCATGCTGCGTGCGGTAGATACGGTGGCGGACGCAGGCGAGTTCATCAACGAAAGGCAGCATACTGCGTTCGTTCTCGGCCCCGGATTCGGAGTCGGCGAAAAAGCCCGCGACTTCGTCTTGCGGTTGCTCGAGCAGGACGAGGTCTATGATTTCAAACGCATGGGCCTGTTTGGAGGCATTGTGCTTGATGCCGATGGCCTGACTTCGTTTCGCGACGCTCCAGATGTTCTCTTTGAAGCAGCACATCGAACCTTCGCACCAAGTCTGGTGCTGACGCCGCATGAAGGCGAATTCGCCAGGCTTTTTCCCGACATTGCCAAATCGAAGAAGCAGTCAAAGCTCGCCAAGGCCCGCGCCGCCGCAGCGCGTGCCAATGCAGTCATTGTCTACAAGGGCGCCGACTCGGTGATCGCGGCGCCGGACGGCCGGGCGGCGATCAACGCCAACGGCGCGCCCTGGCTGGCAACAGCCGGGTCAGGCGATGTTCTGGCGGGCATCGTTGCCGCGCTGCTGGCGCAGGGGATGCGGGCTTTCCAGGCCGCCTGCGCCGCGGTCTGGATCCATGCCGAGGCCGGCAGGCGCTTCGGTCCAGGGTTGATCGCTGAGGATTTGCCGCTGGCTCTGGTGCCGTTGTTGCGCGAATTGGTCGAGAGCCAACCGGACCTTCTATGAGACGCCTTGCTCTCCTTCTCACCACGCTTGTCATGGCCGCTTTGACGACACTGTCGGCGAATGCCGCTGAGCAGCCGGTGACCATCGTCGATGATCCAGCAGTGCTTGCTGCTCTCGATGCCAAGGGCTTTGGCCTCGCCGGCATTTTCGGCGTCGATGGCAAGGGCGATTTGAAGACGCTTTACGACAAGGCGCCGGCCTATCACGCGATCGTCGAAACGATTGCAAGCGACGTCGCGGCATTGCGGGCCGAGATGAAGGCCGGTGGTCGGCCGCTCTACGAGGTGACCGACGGCAATGTTGGCCGTGTCATGGACATGCGCTGGCTGAGGACCGATGCCGCGCGCTTCCGCCTCGTCGGCATCGTCAACCGGCTCGACCGGCGCGACTTCGCCGCGCTGCAAGGCGATACGAGTTGCGGCGAAGTGCGCTTCGTCTATCGCTTATCCTATAGTTTCAAGAAAAACGGCAAGGTTCTGGCCTCGCGCCTGCCGTTCAATTTCAGTGCCGTCTACGATGCCGCGCCGGATGCCGACGGCGGTTGTGTCGGCGTCGCCGGACGCTGGGCACCACAACTCGACGAGAGCGTCGATGCCGGCTGGCTGACCGGTGGGCCGCTGGAAAGGACGGCGCTCACCTTCAAGCAGCTCGAGCTCAATGCGCAAGTGGTGCGCTTCCCCTCCGGCCAGGAGACCGAATTCGGCGGGCAGGCTGCCTATCTCATGCGAATTTTCGGCATCGACGGAGCGGCTGTCAGCGAAAAGCCGCTGGAAAACACGCCCGACACGGCACGTCTCGCCGAAGATGCTGCGCTGAAAGCAAGACTTGCCGACTATGTCCGCACCAATGTCGCGGCGGTCGATCTCGGCGTCTACCAAATCCCCGATGAATTCTTGGCAAGGAAGGTCATTTCGTGGTCGACCTTCGGCAGTGCAAGGCAGGCCAACCACCCGTTCACGCCACTGTTCCAGCCCGCGGATTTCGCTGGTGTCGATTTCTCCGCGCTGAAGCTGGTGCGCGCGCCGGAGGCATTGGTCGAGCGGCTGGACAACGGCGCCTGCCAGGGCTGCCATCAGGCGGGCTCGACCGCCGGCTTCCATTTCATCGGCCTGGACGACAAGACGACCTCGCCGCTCAACCGCATTGAGGTCGGCATCTCCCCGCATCTCCACGCCGACATCCCGCGCCGCGTCGCCTGGCTGCGCGCGACTGCCGACGGCAAGGAACCGAACCGCTTTCGCCCGTTATCGTTCGCGCCGCCGGCGACCTGGAACGATGCCGGCGAAATCGCCTATTCGCCGGCCGAAATGGCGATGCCGTGCCTGATGCCGGCGGATGCGGCCCGCTTCGGCGCAACATGGCAATGCGGCGCCGGCACCGTCTGCACGCCGCTGGCAACCGCGTCCGGCGTGCGCACCAAGCTGGCGCAATGCCTGTTGCCCAAGGACAGCGAAGACATGTTTTCCGGCCACCCCTGTTTAACGGGATACATCGCCAGCAACCCGGCACAGCCTTTCAATGACCACTATACCATCACCAGTCAGTTCGCCGCGTTCGCACCAAGCATTTCGCGCGCCGCCTACACCTGCCGACCGCCGAAGATCGGTGTGCCGGCGGGTATCGCCTATCGCGGCTGCGACGACCGGGATCGCAGCTTTGCCGCCTTCAAGACGGGCAAGCCGATGCCGAACGAGATTTGCGGGCTGGTCGGCGGCAAAAAATTCGACACCTGCGTGGCGACCAATAATTTCGACCAGTGCCTGGGCGGCGCCGTCAATCGCGGCAATCGTCCTGCCTGCTCGGCCGACCATTTCTGCCGCGAGGATTACATGTGTCAGTCGCTGCCGCCCGATACACCCGGTATCGGCAAAGTGAAGGGCATCGGCTTCTGCTCGCCGACCTATTTCATCTTCCAGATGCGCATCGACAATCACGCCACGCCGTGGTCGGGCGCCGTCCGCGCGACGATGGGAGCCGGGTTCGGAGCAGCGGAAGCGGAATAGCCTGCGCCGACTGGGCATTAGCCGCTATAGTTTCAGGTGGATAGCTATCGATCGAGATAGTCGGCGATCTTCGATGTCCATTCGCCGTCGAAATGGCGGACATGTTCGGCGACGATCTCATCGCTCAGCAGGCTCGACAAGGCGGAAACCAGAACTGGTTTTATCTCTGGAGCCGAGCTAAATCCAAGAGCAGTCAAACGTTCGGACCAGGGCGGATGATCCGCGCTTTCGTTATCTGGCGCGTCCCAGGCCTTTTGCGCATATTCTTGCAGGATGGGAAGCCTCGACAGGTGACTGGCGGCCGCCAGAACTCTTTCAAGTGGTGGACGAGGCGGTACCATGGTGCCAAGCAGTTCACGTTTAAGCGGAATATACACTTGGTCATCGAAGAGCGCACTGGCAGCACCGATCAGCAGCATGGCGCGCGCCGTTTCATATGCATCGCCGGACATCGCTGCATGACGATCTGCGTCAATTTCCGCCCGCCGCGACAACCGTATTTCTTCGCGCTCCAGCGTGCGCGACAGCGGGCCAAGCATCCAGTAGAACAGGCTGCCCGAAACGGTTTTTCCCGGTGGGGCGAAGTCGAAGATTAGATCGAAGCTCATTTCGAGTTCGGCCAGGTTGAGCCCGCCATTTGTATCTTTATTTTTCAGATGGGCGTCCTCATGGGCCAAGATCGCCGCAAACCCCTTTTGGTCGGTCGCTGCGAGCAGCGGCAGGCCCACGGTGAGAATTGCCCTGCGACCAAGCAGGCCCAGAAACGGCCGCTCTTCACCGATGCTAGCGTTGAGATCGTCGCTCAGGATGATGTTCGTGCGGCTGGCGCGGTGTTTGCCGGCAATACTCTCCCAGACAGCCCACAATTTCGGGGCTGATTCCCGAGTAATCCCGTCCACCTTGCTGGGTCGAAAACCAGCGAACAATGTCCCGATCAACAGAACGATGGCCAGCATCGCGGCCGGGATCGCAACAACGCCAGTCGCGATGACAGCGAGCGGATAGCAATCGAGGAACCAGAACCACAGGAGTATTGGGCAAAACAGCGGCAGGGCGAAGAGCAGGATGGCAAACCTGCCGAAACGCGCTCCTACATAGAGGACCAGGCGCGACATCAACCCTCACAGCGGAATGTTGTCGTGCTTCTTCCAGGGGTTTTGCATATCCTTGTTGCGCAGCATCCTGAGCGCGCGGGCGATGCGGCGGCGGGTCGAATGCGGCATGATCACCTCGTCGACATAGCCACGCTCGGCGGCAACGAAGGGGGACAGGAAGCGATCCTCGTAAGCTTTTGTGTGCGCTGCAATTTTCTCCGCGTCGCCGATATCCTTGCGATAGATGATCTCGACTGCGCCCCTGGCGCCCATCACCGCAATCTGCGCCGTTGGCCAGGCATAGTTCATGTCACCGCGCAAATGCTTTGACGCCATGACGTCATAGGCGCCGCCATAGGCCTTTCTGGTGATGACGGTGATCTTTGGCACGGTCGCTTCGGCATAGGCGAACAGAAGCTTGGCGCCGTGCTTGATCAACCCACCATATTCCTGCGCGGTGGGGGGGGGGAGGGCCCCGGCGAGGGCGGAGGGGGCGGGGAGGGGGGGGGGGTGGGTGTTTTAAAAAAAAAGGGCCCCCCCGCCAAACGGGAAGGGGGTGTGGGGGGGATGGTGGGGTAAAAAATAAAT
>NZ_JAMYSY010000056.1:0-34199 GCF_040322175.1 Mesorhizobium sp. M0185
GCATCCCGAACCTCCCGGCGCAAAGCGCGCCAAACTGTTCGCGATGTCCTCGCACACCTGTTCGCGATGTCTCCGGTCCAAACAGGGGGAAGATCGGATGTCGCCTCGGCTTTCGCCAATCACCGGCGCCGGAAGGGCGGGCAGGGCGCGGGAACTGCCAATCTCCCCCTTGGAGATGTCCGGCAGGACAGAGGGGCTGCCTCGCGCCGAGGTCTCACAACGCTTTGCATCGCACCGTATTAGTCAAAAAGGGGTGCCGAAACGCCCCGTTTCGATTACGCCGTCGATTGCCATTCACCCGTTAACCAGCGCCAGCAGCTCCTCGGTATAGCGCTTGCCGACCACCTTTTCCGGCGACAGGGCGTCGCCGATGGATGCCACCTCGGCCTGGCTCAGCACGATATCGGCTGCCGCCGTATTCTGCTCCAGATGGCGCATTTTTCGCGCACCAGGGATCGGCACAATGAAGTCGCCCTGATGCAGCACCCAGGCGAGCGCCAGCTGCGCCGGCGTCACGCCCTTCCCGGCGGCCATCTTTTCCAGCACGGCGACGACCGCCGCATTGGCCGCCATGGCGTCGGCCTGGAAGCGCGGCAACCCGCGGCGCCAGTCGTCGGCGCCGAGAACATCGGGCTTGGCGATCGTGCCGGTGAGCAGGCCGCGGCCGAGCGGGCTATAGGGGACAAAGCCGACGCCGAGCTCGCGGCAGACGGCAAACACTTCCCCCTCCGGATCGCGGCTCCACAGTGAATACTCGCTCTGCACCGCGGCGATCGGATGCACGGCATGCGCCCGGCGGATGGTCGCCGCACTCGCCTCCGACAGGCCGAGCGCCCGCACCTTGCCCTCGCGCACCAGCTCGGCCATGGCGCCGACCGTATCCTCGATCGGCACGTTGGGGTCGACGCGGTGCTGGTAATAGAGATCGATCACCTCCGTATCCAACCGCTTCAATGACGCTTCGGCCACGGCCTTGACATGCTCCGGGCGGCTATCGACACCGGCCATGCGCTCCATGCCGCTGCCTTCTTCGAGGATCTTGAAGCCGAATTTGGTTGCGATCGTCACCTTGTCACGCACCGGCTTCAGCGCCTTGCCGACCAGGATCTCGTTCTCGTAAGGGCCATAGACCTCGGCCGTGTCGAAGAAATTGACTCCGATCTCGACGGCATGGCGCAGCGTGGCAATCGCCTCCGCCTCCGGTTGGCCACCATAGGCAAAGCTCATCCCCATGCAGCCGAGGCCGACCGGGTAGACGTCAAGTTCATTGCCAAGCTTGCGGGTTTGCATCACGTGTCTCCTTGTTGTGATGGTTGTGATGAGGCAGAGATAGCGTCTTGCATTGAGTTCGATAATCGGCTCTCATCTGTACGGGCTGTTCCAAGAAATAGATCAATGAAGCGAACCCATCTTTCACAGCTCGCGGTACTGGCAATGGTCGCCCAATGCGGCAGTTTTCGCGGCGCCGCCAAGGAACTGGCAATCGCGCCGTCGGCGGTCAGCCACGCGGTGTCCAGCCTCGAAGCGCGCCTCGGCGTGCGCCTTCTGGCGCGCAGCACGCGCAGCGTCGCACCGACCGAGGAGGGCGCGCAACTGCTCGAGCGCCTCAGGCCGGCGCTGTCGGAAATCGACCTGGCGCTGGAATCGGCGATCGAGGCGCGCGACCGGCCGGCCGGCAATCTCCGGCTGACCGTGCCGCGCACCGCGGCCCACCTGGCGCTGACGCCGAGGCTCAGCGCCTTTGCGGCTGCCTATCCCGACATCGTGCTGGAGATCGTCATCGAGGACCGCTTCACCGACGTCGTCGAGGGCGGCTTCGATGCCGGTGTGCGACTGGGCGAGAGCCTGCAGCGCGACATGATCGCGGTGCGCATCGGACCAGACCTTCGCGGCGCCGTGGTCGGCGCGCCAGCCTACTTCGAGACCATGCCAAAACCGCAGCATCCGCGCGATCTCGCCGCTCACCGCTGCATCCGCTTCCGCTTCTCCAGCGGCATTCTCTACCGCTGGGAATTCGAGCAAAACGGCGAGGAGATCGAGATACCGGTGCAAGGGCCGCTGATCCTCGACGAGGACCATCTGATTGCCAACGCCGCAGTCGACGGCGCCGGGCTCGCCTTCGTGTTCGAGGATTATGTCCGCGACGCGCTCGCCGCCGGCAAGCTCGTTCGCGTGCTGGAGGACTGGTGCCCGCGCTTCGACGGCTTCTTCGTCTATTACCCCAGCCGCCGCCAGATGCGGCCGGCGCTCAGGGCCGTTGTCGATTTTTTCAAGGTCGGCGAATAAGCCAACCCTCCCCACAAGGGAGAGGTGGAAGAAAGCCGACCGGGCATTCGTTCACCGACCATGTCAGCACTGCCCAAAAACCAGACGGCCGGCTACGGCTGGACGGCGATCATCCTTCACTGGCTGATCGCGGCGCTCTTTATTGGCCAGTTCGTGCTCGGCCTCGTCATGGTGCGGCTGTCCAGCCAGCGCACCGCCTTCGAGCTGATCCAGCTGCATAAATCCTTCGGCTTCCTGCTGCTTGGACTGGTCATCCTGCGCATCGCCTGGCGCCTTGGCAGACCGGCCCCGCCGCTGCCGCGCTCGGTCGGCCCGTTCGAGCGCCGGATGGCGCCGCTGGTCCATCTCGCGCTTTATGCGTTTCAGCTCGCTCTGCCGTTGTCCGGCTGGGCGCTGGTCTCGGTCTCGGTGCTGGAGATCCCGAGCGTGCCGTTCAATCTGTTCGTCATGCCCAATCTGCCGCTCGGTGAATCGGACACGGCAGAAAGCTTCTGGGCAGCGACGCACTGGTATCTCGCCTATGCGGGCATCGGACTTGTCGCTTTGCATCTCGCCGCAGCGCTGCGCCATCATTTCTGGCTGAGGGATACCGTGCTGACGCGCATGATCACGGCTTCGTCACATCACGACGGGGAATAGAGCGGACGGCTCATTCGTTGATGGGGCGAGGACGCAAGAAAGCGTTGCCTGCAAAGAGGGCCATTTCCATGTACGCGCGCATCTTCGGATTTGCGGCAGCCGCCGCTTGTTTTGCCATGCCTGTTTTCGCCGCCGTTGCCCTTGGCGAGGCGGCCGGCAGCTACACGATCAGCCCGGGGAGTTCCAGCATCCATTTCTCCATCGGCAAGCTCGGCGGCGGCGGGCTCGACGGTGCTTTCTCCCGCTTCAAGGGCAGTATCCTTATCGACAACAGCGATGTCGGCCGGTCCCAGGTCAATTTCACCATCTTCCCCGAAAGCGTCGGTACCGGCCAAAGCCGCATCGATGCCTTTCTCCGCTCGGACGCTGTTTTCGACGCGGCCAACAATCCGGAGATCCAGTTCCGTTCGACCAGCGTCAAACGCACCGGCGACACGTCAGCCCTTGTCACCGGCCGGCTGACGGCGCGCGGCAAGACTTTTCAGGAAAAATTCACGGCCGAGCTCGGCGGCCTCAGGGCGGGCGCGATAAAATTCCACGTCACCGGCAAGGTGCTGCGGTCGCGCTACGGCATGGATGTCGGCACGCCGATTTACTCCAACGTCGTCGATTTCGACATGACGCTGACCGGCAAGCGGGGATAGTCTTTGCAGGACCGAGCCACCTCTCCCCACTTCGTGGGGCGAGGAACCCAGGTTCCGCAAGGGCAGCGCCGGCATCCGGACAAGCCGCAGATGATCGCCCTGTTCGCCGCCATGCTCCCGCATTGGCTTTTCTCCTGAATTAGGGCAAACCTCCAGGCCTGCAATCGAGAGGAGAAATCTGATGTTCCGATGGGGTGTTTTGTCGACGGCCAAGATCGGCCGCGAGCAGCTTTTGCCGGCAATCGTCGAGGCGGAGAACGGCGTGCTGTCCGCGATTGCCAGCCGCGATCTGTCGAAAGCGCGGGCGCTGGGCGAACGCTTCGGTGCGCGCCACGCGTTCGGCTCCTATGAGGAGCTGCTCGCCTCCAGCGACATCGACGGCGTCTACATTCCGCTGCCGACCTCGCAGCATGTCGAATGGACGGCCAAGGCGATCGAGGCCGGCAAGCATGTTCTGGTCGAAAAACCGCTGGCGCTCGATGCCAGGGACATTCCGCCGCTGATCAAGCTGCGCGATGCCAGGAAGGTGCTGGTGTGCGAAGCCTTCATGGTCGTCTACCATCCGCAATGGATCAAGGTGCGCGAGCTGATCGCCAACGGCGCCATCGGCCGGCTGCGCCATGTCCAGGGCGCGTTCTCCTATTACAATGTCGACCCCAACAACATGCGCAACAAGCTCGATCTCGGCGGCGGCGCGCTGCCCGACATCGGTGTCTACCCGACAGTGTCGACACGCTTTTCGACCGGCAAGGAGCCGCTGCGCGTCCAGGCGACGATCGAGCGCGACAAGACGTTCGGCACCGACATCTATTCCTCGATCCGCGCCGATTTCGGCGACTTCGAGCTGTCGTTTTACCTGTCGACGCAGATGGCGGCACGCCAGGTGATGATCTTCCACGGCGAGAAGGGCTTCATCGAGGTGTTCTCACCGTTCAACGCCGGACTCTACGACCATCATCGCGTCGAACTGCACAACCAGAACCACAGCGAGGCGCAGGTGTTCCGCTTTCCCGGCACGCAGCAATACCGGCTGGAAGTCGAGGCCTTCGCGCGGGCTGCGCAGGGCGGCAAGGACCGCGTCTTCACCCTGGAAGAATCGGTGCTCAACCAGAAGGTCATCGATGCCATCTTCCGCGCCGGCGAGAAGGAAGGCTGGGAGGCAGTCTAGGCAGGCCGTGATCCCACAACTGGACCGGTTTTTGTACAAGATCATGGCCAAATAGATGTCCGACGATGCGGATGTGATCATTGTCGGCGCCGGTCTTGCCGGCCTTGTCGCGGCGGCCGAACTGTCTGCGGCCGGCAAGAAGACCATCATCCTCGAGCAGGAGCCGGAACAGTCGCTTGGCGGCCAGGCATTCTGGTCGCTCGGCGGCATCTTCCTTGTCGATTCGCCCGAACAACGGCGCATGCGCATCCGCGATTCGTATGAGCTGGCGCTCGAGGATTGGCTGGGCACCGCAGCCTTTGACCGCACGGAAGATCTCTGGCCGCGCCGCTGGGCCGAGGCCTATCTCGGCTTCGCCGCCGGCGAGAAGCGCTCCTGGCTCATGCAGCGCGGCCTGAAATTTTTTCCGGTGGTCGGCTGGGCCGAGCGCGGCGGCGGCAATGCCGTCGGCCACGGCAATTCGGTGCCGCGCTTCCACATTACCTGGGGCACCGGCCCTGGCGTGCTCAAGCCGTTCGTGCAGCGCGTGCGCGAGGCCGAGAAACGCGGGCTGATCCGCTTCAAATTCCGTCACCGGGTAAACGAATTGACGCGGACGGGCGGCGTCGTCGACGGCGTGCGCGGCGACCTATTGGCGGCGAGCGATGCCGAGCGCGGCCGCAAGAGCTCGCGCGAGATCACCGGCGATTTCGAGCTGAAGGCGCAGGCCGTCATCGTCGCCTCCGGCGGCATCGGCGCCAATCACCAGCTGGTCCGGGAGAATTGGCCGAAGCGGATGGGCGCGCCGCCGAAACGCATGATCACTGGCGTTCCCGATCATGTCGACGGCCGCATGCTGGCGATCGCCGAAGCCGCCGGCGGCCGGCTGATCAACCGCGACCGCATGTGGCACTATGTCGAGGGCGTCAGGAACTGGGCACCGATCTGGACCGATCATGCGATCCGCATCCTGCCCGGCCCGTCATCGCTGTGGCTCGATGCGCGCGGCAAGCGCCTGCCGGTCCCGCTCTATCCCGGCTTCGACACGTTGGCCACGCTCAGCCACATCATGAGCACCGGCTTCGATCATTCCTGGTTCATCCTGACCAAAAAGATCATCCAGAAGGAGTTCGCGCTGTCGGGCTCCGAGCAGAACCCCGATCTGACGGGGAAGAGCTGGCGCCAGGTGCTCGGCCGCGCCACCAGCGGCGTAGCCGCGCCGGTCAAGGCGTTCATGGAGAAGGGCGAGGATTTCATCGTCGAGCCTGATTTGCCGGCGCTGGTCGCGCGCATGAACGCAGCGGCCGGCGGCGAGCCGCTGCTCGAACTGGCGCAGGTTGAGCGCGAAATCCGCGCCCGCGACCGGCAGCTCGACAATCCGTTCTCCAAGGACATGCAGATTACTGCGTTGCGCGGCGCGCGAGCCTATCTCGGCGACCGGCTGATCCGCACCGCAAGACCGCACAAGCTGCTCGATCCCGCCAGTGGCCCGCTGATTGCCGTCAGGCTCAGCATCCTGACCCGCAAGACGCTCGGTGGGCTGGAGACTGACCTCGACAGCCGCGTACTGGGCGTCGGCGGCCAACCAGTCGAGGGGCTGTACGCGGCGGGCGAGGCCGCCGGTTTCGGCGGCGGCGGCATGCACGGCTATGCGGCGCTCGAAGGCACGTTTCTCGGCGGCTGCATCTTTTCCGGCCGCAGTGCCGGACGGGCGGCGGCACGCGCGGTGGGGTGAAACAAGGCCCGCCGGCGGCCGTTGCGCCAAGGTGGCGGGTCGCACCGAATGGCCAACTTCCCTTAGAGCATTTTGCAGCCAAATGGAATCATTTGGCGTCCGCATAAATGCGGCAAAACAGATAGTTAGAGCGGGTTACCGGTTCCAGGAGAACCGGAACCGGCTCTAGGCGAAGGGCTGCAAATTGACGTCTTGAAGCTTGGAACCGGCAAGCAAAGCCTCGAGCACCTGCTTCTTGAGAGACAGGCACTGCGAACGGGCAAGTTTGACGATGGCGGAAACCTCGCCTGCCTCGCAGGCAAGGACCAGCTCCTTTTGCTGGGCGATGATCAACTGGGTGAAGTCGCGGGACTTGAAGCCGAGGTGGAGAACCCGCGCCGACTGGTCGAGTATCTGGTCCAGGAGATGCGCCAGTCGCAAATTTCCCGAGAGCTCCGCAAGGGCCAGACGAAAGGCACGGTCGGCCGCAAGGAAGGCGACGTGGCTGCGTAGCGTCTCCGGCTTCAGCACCTTTTTCGCCGCCAGCCTGACATCGTCGAGCCCGCGCTCGGTCATGTTCGATGCCGCCACCCTGAACACTTCCGGTTCGATCAAGCTGCGGACATCGAAGATCTCGTTGACGTCCCGCAGGCTGAGCGTCGCAACGACGTAGCCGCGGCGCGGTTCGCTCCTGACCAGCCCTTCCTGCATCAGTCGGGCCAGCGCCGCGCGGATGGTCGCCTTTTTGATCTGGTACCGGTCACCGATCTGCTTCTCCGTCAGCGCTTCACCGGGGCGCAGCACGCAGGCAATGATGTCGTTCCTCAGCTGCTCATATGCCTGTTCCCTGCGAAGGACGTCGGCGGCCGACAGTGCTGTCGCCTCGACCGTGGCCGGCCTTGCCGGTTCGGCGGTCAACTTCGTCGTTTTCATATTCCGTCCGTCTGGCTGTCCGATTGACGCTGGCATCAGCATTCGCTAGCGTGAGCATCTCAGATTGATGATCTGAGCATCTCAGGGAGGATAACTGATATGCCTTTACCCGCCAACTCGCCTCTCTACGCCGTTGCCGATGATATCGTCAATGCCGCGAAGGGGCCAGATCCCCTCGAAGCGGTAAGGACGGTCCTGGGCGACTACACCAACCGCTTTCACGCATCGGGAACACTCGCTCACGAAGAAGACGACGACGAGGTGCTTCTGCATGCGAGTCCGAACCTGACGATCTATCACATCACTCTGTCGCCCGGCCTGCAGTACCCGCCTCACAACCACCTGATGGATGCCTTGATCGGCATCTACAAGGGCAGCGAGACGAACTTCATCTATCCCGTTGCCGGCAGCGAACTCGATGTTCCCGAAAGGCAGGACATCGCAGCGCCTGCCGTGGTGCACATGGCGTCAAATACCGTTCATGCGGTTGCGAATACGGGCGGTGCGCGATCGGGTGCGCTGCATGTCTACCTCGGCGATCTCACACGAACCCACCGGCAGCTGTGGAGTCCGGACAGCAACCAGGCCGAGCCGTTTGACAATGATCGCTACCTGGCCGGCGCACGGCCAATTCAGCAGTCTGGGCACGAATGAGCAGAGGCGTCGCGGGCGGCGAAATTGGCCGTGATCAGCGGACCCGTCGGAATCGCGTCACACTTGTCACTCTCGCCAATCCGCTATCGCCCCTATCTTGGCTCACGACCCAACACGTCGCGCCTGCGGCGACAAACCAGCAAGGGAGATGCACAATGACGGCACATCAGAATGGCACAGGCGAGCAGACGACGCGGCTCGCGATGAAGACACCACCGGTCGTTTCGCCTGACGCGTGGGAGGCCGCGCGCCAGCAGCTGCTCGTGAAAGAGAAGACCGTGACCCGGGCTCGCGACGCACTGGCCGCCGAGCGCCGGCGGATGCCGTGGATGGCGGTGGAGAAGACATATACGTTCGAAGGGCCTGACGGAAAGGTGAGCCTGCTCGACCTGTTCGAGGGCCGCCGTCAACTGATCGTCTACCGCGCCTTCTTCGAGCCCGGCGTATTCGGCTGGCCCGACCACGCTTGCCGCGGCTGTTCGCTGGGGGCGGACCAGGTCGGCAATCTTGCCCATCTGAACGCCCGCGACACCACGCTTGCCTACGCCTCGCGCGCACCGCAGGCCGACATTGCGCGGCTGAAGGCGCGGATGGACTGGAAGATGCCCTGGTACACCATCACCGACAGCTTCGATGCCGATTTCGGCGTTGACGAATGGCACGGCCACAACGTGTTCATCCGCGACGGTGATCGCGTGTTCCGTACCTACTTCATCAACAACCGCGGCGACGAGGCGATGGGGACCGTATGGAGCTATCTCGACCTGTCGCCGCTCGGCCGCCAGGAAGTTTGGGAGGATTCGCCCGAGGGCTATCCGCAGACGCCGACGTACAAGTGGTGGAACTGGCACGACAATTACGGCGCCGAAGCCGTTCCCGACAAAAAGTGGGTCGAGGTGTCGGACGCCGGAGATGCCGCGTTCCGGAACCGCACCGAATAGAACGTCTTTGGCGTCGCGCAAATGCGGCCAGGACAATTGGAGGAGCGGGATGCACGGTTCGACCGCATCCCGCTCGCTATGTAGGACTACGGACATGAGCGAGATTCATGCAGGCGGATCCACCGGCGATGCGAGCCCGGCCGGCCATAGTGCAGCCGATTGGCTGTCCTTTGCGGCCGCGCCGACCTTCGCAGCCATGGCGCTGCTGACGCTTCTCGGCGGCGCGCCGGACATGATGTGCTCGACCGGGCAAGAGGCGTCACCGCTGGGCGGCATGGTCCCGATGTACCTGCTGATGAGCGGCTTTCATTTAGGACCTTGGCTGAAGCAGGTTTCCGGCCGGCGACGCCGCCGCAAATAGAGCTGTACCGGCCGACAAAGGCCCGTTCTGGTCGGGAAGACATCCCTCACCAGATCCACTCGCCCCTTCCCAAAACCGCTACCGCATCGACAATCCGGGTAAAGCTCGAGCGGGCGCGGCCGGCCGTGTGCCTGGCGCGCAAATAGCCATGCACCAGCCCCGGCTCCTCGAGCCACCAGGCGCGCCCGCCCGCGGCAACGATGCGGTCGCGATAGGCTTCGCCGTCCGACGACAGCGGGTCGCATTCAGCGGTCATCACGACGGTGGGCGGCAGATTGGCGAACTCGGCGTCGGCGAGCGGCCACAGAGTGAGATCGCCGGTGCGATCCTCGCCACCGGTCCTGATGTCCCTGTAGAAAACGAGGTCGCGCGCGGTAAGCATCGGCGCTTCCGCGTGGGTGACGTAGGAACCGGCGGAGCTGTCGCCGCCGAGGCCGGGATAGACCAGAATCTGGCCGATCGGCTTGCGCGCATGGCCGCGCGTTGCGTGACTGACAGCGGCGGCGAGATTGCCGCCGGCACTGTCGCCGCAGAGCAGGACAGGACGCTCGTAAGTCGCCGCCGCCCATTCGAAGGCGCTGATGGCGTCGTCAAAGGCGGCCGGATGAAGGTGCTCAGGCGCCAGCCGGTAGTCGACCGAAACCACTTCATAGCCGGTGCGGCCGCAAAGCTCGGCGCAGAGGTCGTCATGGCTGTCGAGCCCGCCGAGGATAAAACCGCCGCCATGGAAATAAAGCACCATCGCCGCCGCTTCCGGCGCCGGGGCGCGGTAGACGCGGATCGGAATGTGCCAGGGTGTGGCAATGGCGGTGGTTTCCGCCGTGACGCCTTGGGGATAGCCGGCAAAGAACTCGCGGCACATCCGGTTGTAGATCTCGCGCTGCTCGGCGATGGTGTAGTCGATCGTATCGGGCGGATAATAAGAATTGGTCCGCTCGATGAAGGCCCAGGTCTCGGCGTCGATGAGGGTTTTGTAGTCGGTCATGGGCGCTGAATGGATCGCAATGAATCCGCCTGAACACCCCCCTCTGGCCTGCCGGCCATCTCCCCCTCAAGTGGGGAGATCGGCAGCTTCGGCGAAACCGCCTTTTCTCCGGCGTCGACAATTGGCGAAAGCGATGATGACATCCGATCTCCCCCCTTGAGGGGGAGATGTCCGGCAGGACAGAGGGGGGTGAGCGCCATCATTCCTGCAATACCACTACTTCCCCTTCCACACCGGATCGCGCTTTTCGGCAAAGGCGCGAAAGCCCTCGAGATTGTCCTCCGAGCCGTAGAGTGCGTCAACCGTCGACAGTTGCCGGCGCGTCACCCGGTTCATGGCGTCCTGGAAAGTCAGCGATTCTGCGACCCGGGCCGTCTCCTTGATCGCGGCGAAGACCAGCGGCGGGCCGCTGGCGAGCAGCCGCGCGATCTCCCAGACCCGGTCCTCCAGTCTTTCCTTGGGCAGCACCTCGTTGACTAGGCCCCATCGATGCGCCTCGGCGACATCCATCCAGCGGCCGGTGAGCAGAAGGTCCATGGCGACATGGTAGGGGATGCGCTTCGGCAGCTTGATCGTCGCCGCATCGGCCAGCGTGCCGGCGCGGATTTCGGGCAGCGCGAAGGAGGAGTGGTCCGACGCATAGATGAGGTCGCAGGATAGCGCCAGTTCGAAGCCGCCGCCGACCGCCATGCCGTTGACGCAGGCGATCACCGGCTTGTTGAGGTCGCGCAGTTCCTGCAGCCCGCCGAAGCCGCCGACGCCGTAGTCGCCGTCGACCGCGTCGCCGCCGGCCGCTGCCTTCAGGTCCCAGCCGGCGCAGAAGAACTTGTCACCGGCGGTCTTGACGATGGCGACGCGCAAGTCGGGATCGTCGCGAAACGCCTTGAAAGTCTCGCCCATCAGCCGCGACGTCTTCAGGTCGATGGCATTGGCCTTGGGCCGGTCGAGCGTGACTTCGAGGATAGTGCCCTCGCGGCGGGTGGTGATGACGTCAGACATTTTTGTTCTCTCCAAGCACCAGCAGCGCATCGGCGATCCAGGCGCCCTTGCCTTCGGTGCAGACGATCAGCGGATTGATGTCGAGTTCCTCGATCTCGCCGGCGTTTTGCTGCACGAAAGCGGCAATGCCCGATATCGCATCGATTGCCGCTGCAACATCGGCCTTCGGCCGACCGCGATAGCCGTCGAGCAGCGGGAACAGTTTCAGCCCGCGCAAAGCGGCCTCGATATCGTCGCGGGTCGCCGGCAGCATCAGCGTGACGCTGTCGCGCAACAGCTCGACCAGCACGCCGCCGGTGCCGAGCGTCATCACTGCGCCGAACATCGGGTCGCGGGTGAAGCCGACGAGCAGCTCAGCGACGCCGTCGCGCACCATGCGCTCGACATAAAGGCCCGTGCCGAGCGGGCCGAGATCGTGGGCGGCGGTGCTGACCGATTCGGCATCCCTCAAATTGAGCCGGACCGCGTCGAGCTCGGACTTGTGGATGACGCCAAGGGCCTTCAGCGCCACCGGGAAGCCGAGCGCCATCGAGGAGATGACAGCTTCGACCGCGTTGCCGGCGCGCTCGCCCTTCGGCACGGGGAGCCCGGCCTCGATGAGCCGCGCCTTCGCCTCGGCCTCGTCCGGCGTGACATGGTCGCCGGCCGGCGCGCCGGACGCCGAAGTGTCGATCGGCTGCGCCTGCGGCTCGCGCCAGGCCCAGCCGATGAAGGCCGCCGCCTGGGCGGCGTCCATGGCTTCGGAGATGCCGAACAGCGGCACCATGCCCCGCGCCATCAGGCCGGCAGTGTATTCCTCGGGCAGGTTCTCCGGCAGCGAGGAGACGATCGCGCCTTGCGCGCTGTTGGTCTTCAGCGCCACTTCGAAGGCGCGCAGCGTCGCCCACCAGTCGGTGTCCGAGCAGCGGTCGGGGCGCGGGAAATCGAGCACCAGCATGTTGAGGTCGAAGCCGCCCGACACCATCGCGGTGAAGGTGGCGGTCATCGCCGGCTCGTTGTTCCAGATGAAGGTGTGGTAGTCGAGCGGGTTGGCCACCGCGACCAGCGGCCCGAGCGTCGATTTGACATGCGCGCGGTGCTCGGGGGTGAGTGGCGGAAACGTCACCCAGCGGCCTTCGGCGCTGTCGGCCATCACCGACGCCTCGCCGCCCGAACAGCTCATCGACGACAGCCGGTAGCCGGGCAGGGGGCCGGTGACGTGCAGCAGCTTGAGCGCCTCGATGAAAGCCGGGATCGAATCGATGCGGGCGATGCCGAGCCGCTTCAGGAAGGCGCCGGACGCTGCGTCCGAGCCGGCCAGCGACGCGGTGTGGGAAACGGTCGCCTGCCGCGCCTGCTCGGAGCGGCCGACCTTCATGGCGATGACAGGCTTTTTCAGCTCGCGCGCCCGTGCCGCCAGCCTTTCGAAGCCGGCTACCGAATCGAAAGCCTCGATATGCAAGCCGAGCGCGGTGACACGGTCGTCCTCGATCAGGCCGAGCGCCATTTCGGAAAGCCCGGTCTGCGCCTGGTTGCCGGCGGTCATCAGAAAGGCGATCGGCAGGCCGCGCTTCTGCATCGTCATATTGATGGCGATGTTCGACGACTGGGTGATGATGGCAACGCCGCGACCGCCTTCTGGCAGCCTGATGCCGCCATGCTGGTCGGGCCACAAAAGCGCGCCGTCGGCATAGTTGATGAGCCCGTAGCAGTTCGGCCCGATGATTGGCATTTGGCCCGCCGCCGCGACCAGCTCGGCCTGCAGCCGCTCGCCGTCCTCGTCATAGGCCTCGGTTTCGAGGAAGCCGGCGGCGAAGCAGACCGCACCGCCCGCGCCGCGCTCGGCCAGTGCCTTGACCACTTCGATGGTCAAGTGCCGGTTGACGCCGACGAAAGCGGCATCCGGCGCACCGGGCAATTCGGCCACCGAGCGATAGGCCTTGCGGCCGGCGACCTCGGCCTTGTTCGGATGCACCGGCCAGATCTCGCCGGCAAAGCCCATCTTGATCGATTGCGCGACCACGGCGGCAGCCTGCGCGCCACCGAAGACCGCGATCGTTCGTGGGCGCAAAAGACGCTCAAGTTTGTGCATAAACACCCCCC
Source organism: Mesorhizobium sp. M0185 (assembly GCF_040322175.1). NCBI lineage: Bacteria > Pseudomonadati > Pseudomonadota > Alphaproteobacteria > Hyphomicrobiales > Phyllobacteriaceae > Mesorhizobium > Mesorhizobium sp. M0185. The sequence continues at coordinate 13,386 of NZ_JAMYSY010000056.1, forward strand.
TCTGCCCTGCCGGGCATCTCCCCCTCAAGGGGGGAGATTGGCAGCTGGGCCGCTGGCCCGAGGCATGCAACGGCAATAACTGGCGAAATCAGGAATGGCGGCCGATCTCCCCCCTTGAGGGGGAGATGTCCGATAGGACAAAGGGGGGCGCGAAGGAATGCAGACATTGCGCTGTTCAGCCCCCGAACGGGCGCAGCAGCGCCCGCGAGATGATGTGGCGCTGGATTTCCGAAGTGCCTTCCCAGATGCGCTCGACGCGGGCGTCGCGCCAGATGCGCTCGAGCGGCAAATCGTCCATCAGCCCCATGCCGCCATGGATCTGGATCGCCTCGTCGGCGACAAAGGCGAGCATCTCGGTGGCCTTCAGCTTGGCCATGGCCATGTCCTGGTCGGTGACGGTACCCTGATCGTACTTCCAGCCGGCTTCGAACACCATCAGGTCGGCGGCCTTCAGCTCGGTCGCCATGTCGGCGAGCTTGAACGACACGCCCTGGAACTTGCCGATCGGCTGGCCGAACTGCTGGCGCTGCGCGGCGTATTCGACGGCGTGGCCAAGCGCCCGCTCGGCGCGGCCGAGGCAGGTGGCGCCGACCTGCAGGCGCGTCGCGCCAAGCCATGAATTGGCGACGTCGAAGCCTTTGTGGACCTCGCCCAGAACCTGACTGGCCGGCAACCGGCAATCGTCGAATTCGAGGATGGCATTGGTGTAGCCGCGATGCGAGACGTTGCGGTAGCCGTCGCGCACGGTGAAACCCTTGGTGCCCTTGTCGACGAAAAAGGCGGTGATCTTCTTGCGTTTTCCACGCGAAGACTCTTCCTCCCCCGAGGCCATGAAGACGATGGCGAAATCGGCGAGATCTGCATGGCTGATGAAATGCTTGGTGCCGTTCAGCACCCAGTCGTCGCCGTCTTGCACGGCGGTTGCCTTCATGCCGCGCAGATCGGAGCCGGCGCCCGGCTCGGTCATTGCCAGGCAATCCCATTTCTCGCCGCGAATGCAGGGAAACAGATATTTTTCGCGCTGCTCCGGCGTGCCGGCGAGAAGGATGTTCGAAGGCCGCGCCACGCAGGTCCAATGCAGTGCGTAATTGGCGCGGCCGAGTTCCTTCTCATAGAGCAGCCAGGTCACCGTATCGAGCCCGGCGCCGCCGACATCGGCCGGCATGTTGGCGGCATAGAGGCCGGCTTCGATCGCCTTGGCCTTGATCTCCTCGATCAGCTCGCGGCGCAGCACGCCGGTACGCTCCACTTCGCGCTCATGCGGGTAAAGCTCGTTCTCGACGAAGGCCCGCGTCGTCTCGACGATGAGCTTCTGCTCCTCCGAAAGACCAAAATCCATGGTCTCAGCCTTTCTTCCTTTTCTTCGGCTTTTCAGCCTTGGCCTTTTCGGCCGCCTTGGAGGCGGTGGGCTTCTTCGCCGCAAGCTTGGCCAACTGCCTGGTGTAGTCCTTATGCAGGGCGCCGGCACCCCAGCCTTTGCCTTTGTTCTGCTTCGACAGTGCCTCCATGATGGCGACCAGATTGTCGTCGCGGATCTTTTCGAGATCGCGGATCGACAGACCGTGCGCCTGGTCGTCCGACTGGGTCGCGATCAGCTCGACCAGCTCGTCGTTGAACTCCGGCACGTCCATCAGCTTGGTCCACGGCCATTTCAGGCACGGGCCGAACTGCGCCATGAAGTGGCGCATGCCGGCCTCGCCGCCGGCGACGCGATAGACCTGGAACATGCCCATCTGCGCCCAGCGCAGGCCGAAGCCGTAGCGCATGATGTCGTCGAGCTCCTCGACCGTGCAGATGCCGTCCTTGACCAGCCACAGCGCCTCGCGCCAGGCCGCTTCGAGCAGCCGGTCGCCGACGAACGCTTCGATCTCCTTGCGGATCACCACCGGCTTCATGCCGATCGAGGCATACATCTCCTTGGCGACTTCGATCGCCTCGGGAAAGGTCTGTTCGCCGCCGACGATTTCGACCAGCGGCAGCAGATAGACGGGGTTGAACGGATGGCCGACGACCAGCCGCTCCGGGTGCTTCTTCATCGCCACCTGCATGTCGGTCGGCTTGATGCCGGAGGTGGAGGATCCGACAATGGCGTTGGCCGGCGCATAAAGGTCGATCTCGGCCAGCACGCGGTGCTTCAGGTCGAGCCGCTCCGGCACGCTTTCCTGGATGAAGTCGGCGTCTGCCACCGCCTCGGCGATCGTCTTGGCGAAGGTAAGCTTGCCCTCCTTCGGCAGGCCGCCGGGCAGCATCTGCTTGTAGGCGCGTCGCGCTCCCTTCATCACCTCGCCGACCTTGCGTGACGCCTCGGGGTCGGGATCGAAGATCGACGCGTCGATGCCGTTGAGCAGCAGCCGCGCCACCCAGCCGGCGCCGATGACGCCGCCGCCGATGGCGGCCGCCTTGTTGATGATGCTCATGCGGAGGCTCCGGTTCTTGTCCTGGCTGTTGCGGGGTCGGTGAGGGCGACGCGCTCGCCGGCACGGATCACGGACGCGTCATAGGCCTTGCGCGCGAACACTTCGAGCAGGAAGGGCCGGAAGAAATCGATCGGCAATGTCTCGTAATCCGGGTCGAAGCTCGACTGATCCCAGCGTTCGCAAAACTCATCGCAATCGTCGAAGTAGATGTGCCCGGCGAAACGGTCGCGGGCGTGCGGATTGCCGCCGAGGTGGTGGGCGTAATAGAGGCGCTGGAAATCGCCGTGCTTTTCCACCACCCAGGTGCATTGCTCGCGCACAAAAGGCTTCAGGATCGACGCCGCATACTCGTCGTGACTATAGGGCGCGTAGATGTCGCCGATATCGTGCAGCAAGGCGCAGGCAATCCAGTCGGCGTCGGCGCCGTCGCGCCAGGCCCGTGTTGCCGCTTGCAGTGAATGGCCGAGCCGGGTGATCTTGTAGCCCGAGAGGCCCGCATCAAGCTGGACGAGCGCGTCGAGCAGCCGCTCGCCGGTCTTTGCCGCATAGTCGATCTCGTGCTCGGTGAGGAAGGCATAGTCCTCGCGGTCGCCGTCCTTCATGGCGGTGAATTTCACGGTCTTCATCGGCGGCTCCTCCCAACCGGCTACCGGCTTTTCAAAGCGGTGCGCGCTTCGTCAGGTTCAGCTTCTTGCGGACTTCGTTCGGGCCGATGACCCTGGCGCCCATATTCGACACGATGCTGACCGCCCGCTCGACCAACTGCGCATTGGTCGCCAGCACACCCTTGTCGAGCCAGAGATTATCCTCCAGTCCGACGCGGACATTGCCGCCGGCCAGCACCGCGGCCGCGACATAGGCCATCTGGTTGCGGCCAATGGCAAAGGCCGACCAGTTCCAGGTCGACGGTACATTGTTGACCATGGCCATGAAGGTGTTGAGGTCGTCCGGCGCGCCCCACGGCACGCCCATGCACAATTGCACCAGCGCGTCCGGCTTCAGCACTTCTTCCTCGACCAATTGCTTGGCGAACCACAGATGCCCGGTGTCGAAGGCCTCGATCTCCGGCTTGACGCCGAGCGCCGTCATCATGCCGCCCATGGCACGCAGCATGCCGGGCGTATTGGTCATGACATAATCGGCCTCGGCGAAATTCATGGTGCCGCAATCGAGCGTGCAGATTTCCGGCAGGCACTGGCGCACATGTTCCATGCGGTTGCTCGCGCCGCCCATGTCCGTGCCTTTTTCGTTCAGCGGCAGCGGCTTCTCCGGCGGGCCGAATACCATGTCACCCCCCATGCCGGCGGTCAGGTTCAGCACCACGTCGACGTCTGCCGCGCGGATGCGCTCGGTTACTTCGCGATAGAGATGCACGTCGCGCCTAGGCTTGCCGGTCTCGGGATCGCGCACATGGCAGTGCACGATTGCGGCACCTGCCTTTGCCGCCTCGATGGCCGAATCGGCGATCTCTCTGGGCGAGCGCGGCACACGCGGGCTGCGATCCTGCGAACTGCCCGACCCGGTCACGGCACAGGTAATGAAAACCTCACGGTTCATCGCTAACGGCATCGGAGTCTCTCCCAATAGAACGTAGGGCAAGAATGCCTGACTTGCCGGAAACTGTTTTGCGTTTTACGAAGATCGTGTGACCAAAAACGAAAAACCGACGATCTTTCGGGCCGAGCGTTTGCCGCTCAAGGTAACGCTGCTGGTATTCTCCGGCTCGTCGATCATGTGCGTCGCCTCGGCCGTCGATCCGTTGCGCGCCGCCAACCGCATTGCCGGTGAGACGCTGTTCGATTTCAGGCTGGTCTCGGTGACAGGCGAGGCGCCGGTCACCACATGCGGCCTGCCGGTGGCGGTCAGCGGCCGCTTCGATGCGGCTGACACAACCGATATGCTGGTCGTTGTCGCCGGCTTCGGCACGCAGAACCATGCCACATCGGCCCTGCTGTCCGGACTGCGCCGGGCGGCGCGCGCGGCACGCGCCTGCGGCGGCGTCGAGGCCGGCACCTGGCTGGTTGCCCGCGCCGGTCTGCTGGAGGGGCGCAGCGCCACCACCCACTGGGAGGACATGGAGGATTTCTCGTCGGCCTTTCCCGGCGTCGACGTGCGCCCCGACCGCTACGTCATCGATGGCCCGGTGTTCACCACCGGCGGCGCCTCGCCGACCTTCGACCTGATGCTGCATCTGATCCGCACGCGGCTCGGCATGGCCGTGGCGCTCGATGTCGCGAGCGTCTTCATCTACGACCAGGCGCGCGCCGCGACGGACGCGCAACCGCTGGTCTCGCTCGGCCGTCTTGACGGCTACGATCCCAGGCTGGCGCAAGCCATCCGGCTGATGGAAGCGCATGTCGACCAGCCGCTGACTATCGCGGCCGTGGCAAAGCGCGCCGGGGTGACGGCACGGACGCTGGAAAGCATCTTTCGCAAGTCGATCGGCGAAACGCCCGGCGCTTATTACCTCAGGCTGCGCCTCGGCGCCGCGCGCCGGCTGGTGGTCGACACGCGCATCGCCATGGCGGACATTGCCGGGCGAACGGGGTTTTCGTCCGCCGCGGCATTTTCCAGAGCGTTTTCAAGAGCGTTCGGCGAAGCGCCGGTCAGGCTGCGTCGGGGATAATGCATGTCGCCCAAAAGCCTGGCCACGGGCTTGACCCGAGCGTGCGTAGCGGTTTTGGGATAACGACATCCATAGGCAAAGGTAGATCAGGCAGCGTCCTGGCGGTCGCTGCTGCCGTCGATCTGCGAGCGCATCTGTCTCGCAAGATGGGTCTCGAAGCGGCTGGCGACCGCGCGATCCCATTCGTTTGCACTCAGCGCACCTTGTTTCGGGTGCGGCAGCGCCATCAGCCGGTCGATGATCGATCCAGCCTCGCCAGATGAGAGCAGGGCGTCGATTTCGCGTTCGTGCTGCATATCGTTTCGCCTCCTTCTTTCTGAATCCCGCCACGAACCACACTATAGGAGGTTCGTGACGGCTGTTTGAAGGCAAGAGCGAGGCGATTGATGGGCGATGCCGGGCAAAGTTTTGTCCGCCGCCGCCCATCTTGGGCACGATCGTTCCGGCAGGTCACGCAGTGCTTCAGCCAAGCCGCATCGACAGTTCAACATCCTCGCCGAACGGCGTGGACATGTAGCCACTCCCGGTCGAGCGCACCCGCTCGAGGTATTCGGGGCAAAGATCTGCGTTGTCGGCAACGACGAAGGCGCCCGGTCTGAGGCGGCTTTCAACCAGACTCAAGATCTCGGGATAGAGCGCTTTGGCGCCGTCGAGCAGAAGCAGGTCGACGCTTTCGGGAAGATCGACGCTTAATGTTTGCAGCGCGTCTCCTTCGCGGGTTTCCACCATGTCAATGAGACCGCCTGCTGTCAGATTACTCCTCGCGCGCGCGACCTTGGATGGCTCGAACTCGCTGGTGATCAGGCGGCCACCGCCATTGTCCCGCAAGGCTGCGGCAAGGTGCAGGGTCGAGATGCCGAACGAGGTTCCAAATTCGACGATCGTCCGTGCGCCGCTGCCTCGTGCCAGCATGTAGAGCAGCGTGCCGGTCTCTCGCGAAACGGGAAGCCAGAGATCCCTTAGCCGCCCATAGAAATCGAGGTATTCGGTCTTGCTTCGAACCAGCCGCATCCGCTCCTCGGCGGAGAGTTCCGCCACTGCAGGGCTTGTTGCCGCAGCGGCTTCCTCGAACAGGCGGTCCAGCAGGGGCGCGAGCGGCGTTGTCGTCAGTGTGGTCATATCGGTCTCCAGTCGGAATTGAATGCGTTCTTGTGCGACATTCAAAATACGACTAATCATTCGCATTCACTAATCGCATTGGCGCGGCTCTCAATGAGCGACAACCGAAGTCCGCGGATTTCCTCGCGAAAACAGCCGAAGCAGGCCCGCTCGGCGGAGCTCGTCGCTGCGATTTTGCAGGCTGCTGTTCAGGTTTTGGCGAGGGAAGGCGCGCAGCGCTTCACCACGGCGCGCGTGGCCGAGAAGGCCGGCGTCAGCGTCGGATCGCTGTATCAGTATTTTCCGAACAAGGCGGCGATCCTGTTCCGGCTCCAGAGCGACGAATGGCGGCAGACGACCAGTTTGCTGCGCGATATCCTCGAGGATATCAGGAAACCGCCGCTTGACCGGCTGCGCGACCTGGTCCACGCCTTCCTCCGCTCGGAGTGTGAGGAGGCTGCGGTGCGTGTGGCGCTCGACGACGCCGCCCCGCTTTACCGCGACGCGCCCGAGGCGCAGGCGGCGAGGGCGTCCGGAGACCGCACCATCCAGCTCTTCATGCAGGAGGCGTTGCCGAGCGCCGCGCAAGCGACTCGCGAATTGGCCGGCGACCTGGTCATGACGACGCTCAGCACGGTGGGGAAGCAGTTCTCGGAGACGCCTCGAACGCCCAAGGAGATTGAAGTCTACGCCAAGGCCATGGCCGACATGTTTTGCGCCTACCTGAGAGGCCTCGATCACGGCTAAGGCGCGCCAGACCCGGTCAGCGAACAGGCCACGCGAGTTTCACACGGGGCAAAACCTTCGTCGGTTCAGCCCCGCGGAAAGCCGTCGTTAGCCGGCGGCCGCTGAACAATGCGGCCGTGAAAACGGTACGCCTCAGACGTACCGGTTGACGATGTTTTCGAGCAATTCCTGGCGGCCGGATCTGGGCTGCGGCTCGATCTTCTCTTTGACGACGCGCTCGGCGATTTCCTCCAGCGTGCGCTTGCCGGCAAGCATCGCCTTGGCCTCGGCCGAATCCCAGCCGGCATAGCGCTCGGCGAGCGGGGCGGACAGCGCCTTGTCCTCGACCATGCGCACTGCCGCCTTGAGGCCGCGAGCGCAGCAGTCCATGCCGCCGATATGGCCGATCAGCAGATCCTGCGGGTCGAGCGACTGGCGCCTGAGCTTGGCGTCGAAATTGGTGCCGCCGGTCTTGAAGCCGCCGGCCTGCAGCACCTGGTAGTAGGCCAGAGCCATCTCCGGCACATTGTTGGGGAACTGGTCGGTGTCCCAGCCCGACTGGTAGTCGTTGCGGTTCATGTCGATCGAACCGAAAATGCCGAGCGCATTGGCCAGCGCCAGTTCATGCTCGAACGAATGGCCGGCCAGGATGGCGTGGCCCTGCTCGATGTTGAGCTTGACCTCATTCTCCAGTCCGAAACGCTTGAGGAAGCCATAGACGGTGGCGACGTCGTAATCATACTGGTGCTTGGTCGGCTCCTGAGGCTTCGGCTCGATCAGGATGGTGCCTTCGAAGCCGATCCTGTGCTTGTAATCGACGACCAGGTTGAGGAAACGGCCGGCCTGTTCCTGCTCGCGGGCAAGGTCGGTGTTGAGCAGCGTCTCATAGCCCTCGCGGCCGCCCCACAGCACGTAGTTCTCGCCGTTCAGCCGCTTGGTGACGTCAATGCAGTGTTTCACCGTCGCCGCCGAATAGGCAAAGACGTCCGGATCGGGATTGGTGGCGGCGCCCGACATGAAGCGGCGGTTGGAGAACAGGTTGGCCGTGCCCCACAGCAGCTTGACGCCGGTCTGCTTCATCTTTCCCGAGAAATAATCGGCGATCTCGTCGAGCCGCGCCGCACTTTCGGAAAAGTCCCCGCCCTCCGGCCGCACGTCGGCATCGTGGAAGCAGAAATAAGGCGCACCCAGCAGCGAAAACATCTCGAAGGCGACGTCGGCCTTGAGCTTGGCCAGCTCCATGGTGTCGGCACCGCCGGTCTTCGGAAACCATGGCCGGTCGAACGTCTGACCGCCGAACGGATCGCCGCCCGGCCAGGCGAAGGAATGCCAATAGGCGACGGCAAAGCGCAGATGGTCTTCCAGCCGCTTGCCGGCGACGATCTCGTTGGGATTGTAGAACCGGTAGGCCAGCGGATTGGTCGAATCCGGTCCCTCATATTTGATCTGTTGGATGTCGCCGAAAAAACCGCTGCTCATGTTCTTTTCCTCTCGCATGGTCCGGCCTGATTACCTCAGGCGTAATTGGTTTCGCGCTGACGCTGGTCGAAAAGGCTCATGTCAAAGCCACCCAACGAAGGAGACAGACCATGACCGACCTCAACACCATTGCCGAAAACTACATCGCCGCCTGGAACGAGAGCGACGCCGCGCGCAGAAAAGCCTTGCTCGAGGCAACCTTCACCGAGGACGTCGGCTATCGTGATCCGATCATGCAGGGCGACGGCCATGGCGGCATCGCGGCGCTGATCGACGGCGTGCAGCAGCGCTTTGCCGGCTTCAGGTTCTCGCTGAAAGGCAAGCCGGACGGCTTCGCCGATACCATCCGCTTCTCGTGGAACCTCGGGCCGGACGGCACCGAATCCGTCATCGAAGGCACCGATATCGGCGTCATCGAAAATGGCCGGCTGAAAAGCGTCACCGGCTTTCTCGACAAGGTGCCGGCACAGTGAGGCCTTCTCGGCAGGCCACGGTGAGGGCGGGAAACCGCTCACGCCGTGGCGCTCCTGATCGCCGGGTAAAGCTGGCGGTAGCGCTGATAGGCATCTGCATAGGCACCGCCGAGGGCGGCGACCGGCTCGACCGTGGCGTCCGTCGCCGGCGCCGTGCACACGGCGCGCGGATCGGCGCCTGTCGCCGCGATCAGGCCAAGCCGGGCCGCTCCGAAGGCGGCGCCGAAATCGCCGTCGGCTGGAATATCGATGGGCAGGCCAAGCGCTGTGGCGATGGCCTTCAGCCAGTAGCGCGAACGCGAGCCGCCGCCGATCGCCGTCACCCGGGTCAGCGTCGTGCCGGCTTTGGCCAGGGCTTCGAGGCTGTCGCGGAAAGCGAAGGCGACGCCTTCGAGCACGGCCTGAGTCAGCGCCGCGCGGCCGGATTCGTGGGCAAGCCCGGTAAAGGCGCCCCGAATGACGGAATCATTGTGAGGCGTCCGCTCGCCTGACAGGTACGGCAGGAAGGAGACGCCGCTCGGCGCCTTCAGCGCTTCGCCGAGTTCGGCGGTCAACTCGCCGGCGCTTTTTCCAGCGATCCCCGACAGCCAGTTGAGCGAATCGGTTGCCGACAGGATGACGCCCATCTGGTGCCAGGTGCCGGGCAGTGCGTGGCAGAAGGTATGCACGGCGCTTTCCGGATTGGGCAGATAGGACGCGTTGGCGGCAAAAAGCACGCCCGACGTGCCGAGCGAGACGAACGCCTGGCCGGCGCCGACCGTGCCCATGCCGCAGGCCGAAGCCGCATTGTCGCCGGCACCGCCGGCGATCGGGATGCCCGCCTGCATGCCCCATTTCGCGGCCAGTTCGGCGCGCAAGGCACCGGCCTTGGCCGTGCCTTCGACCAACGACGGCATCTGCCTTTCGTCGAGCGACGTGACAGCGAGCAGTTCGGCGGACCAGGCTCGTTTGCCGACATCGAGCCACGACGTGCCAGCCGAATCCGACATTTCCGAAATGTGCTCGCCGGCGAGCCAGAGCCGCAAAAAGTCCTTCGGTAGCAGGACCTTTGCCACCTTGGCGAAAACATCCGGTTCGTTGTTCCTGACCCAGGCCAGCTTTGGCGCGGTGAAACCGGGAAAGACGATGTTGCCGGTCAGCTTGCGAAAGGGCGGGTCGGCGTCGAGTGCGGCCGCCTCGGCGTGGCTGCGCGTGTCGTTCCACAGGATGCAAGGGCGCAGCACCTGGTCGGCGGCATCGAGCAGGGTGGCGCCATGCATATGGCCGGAAAGGCCGATGCCTTTGACCGCCGCGAGTTCCTTCGCATGTATGGACCGCAGCTCGCCGACCGCCGCTTCGCAGGCGCGCATCCAGTCGGCCGGGTTCTGCTCGGACCAGCCGGGATGCGGGCGCGACACGTCGAGCGGCGCATGGCCGGAACCGACGATGCTCTGCCTTGCATCGATCAGCAGCGCCTTGACGCCCGAGGTGCCGAGATCGAGGCCGAGATACATGTTTCCTCCCATGTCCGTCATGCCTGGCGGCGACGGTCTTTCTTGCTTCCCCGCCCAGTCCTGTGACACGGGCGGCGAAGATATCCCGGCAATCGTGCCGCCGGAAACGCACCCCGGTCAACACGCGAAGATTTTTTCGACGCTCGAAAAAATCTGATCGGGGCAGTTTTTAAGGCAAGATGTGGCCTTGGTCAATTCGCCGCGAGAGCGGTTGCACGCCGTGAAAACAGTGCCGACAACGGGCTGTCCGGCCGTGCCAGCGCGCGTTCCGCCGCAAGCGCCCTCGCCAGCGCGCCATCACCGGAACGCAATGCCGCTTCGATCAGCGTCAGGTCGATGACGTCGCGTTGGGCGTGGCTGCCGCCGAAGCGATGGGCGATTGCCCGGATCGGCCGGATCAGGCGTATCGTCCCGGCATAATTGCCCTCGCCGAATGCCTTGATGGCGAGCGTCAGGGGATGGCCGACATCCCTGGTGAAAGCAGCGTTGTCGTCCTTGCCGCGCATCGCCTCGCGCTGCGCCTCGAGCAAGTTGCGGGCGGGCGCTTCGAGGCCGGCACCGACAAACGCCATCATCGCGTGGGCGTCGTTGAAGGCATAATGGCCGGCGTTGGCCTTGGGCAACCAGTTGGCGGCGAGTGCCGTCCAGCGCTCGCCGACGTCGACGCCGCCGAGATGCAGCCGCCACAGGATCGCCGAGGCATCGACCATGTTGAGCGCCAGCGTCGAGCGCTCGCCATAGATCGGCCCGTCGTAGAGCGCCAGCACCTCGTCGGTCTCGCCGAGATCATAATGGAACAGCGCCAGATGCCACCAATTATGCACCTGCAGGAAGCTTTCCCGCGTCCACGCTTCGGGATTGGCGCGCATCCACAGAATGCCGTCCTTCTGCCGGCTCTGCATCTCCATGACATGGGCCACCGCATGCTGGGCCCAGCCGTCGCGCGGCTCGAGATCCACCGCCGTGCGGCCAAGTTTTTCGGCGCGCGCGTAGTCGCCCATTTCCTCCAGGCCAAAGGCCTGCATCCCGAGTATGGCGAGATAGCCCGGCATGCCGCTCTGCCAGGACGGCAGCGCGCGGCCGATGCGGTCGCGCAGCATGCGCGCATTGCCGGTGAAGAAGTCGATCTGGTGGCCGGTCTGCAGCGCCAGCGCATCGAGCGGAAACTCGATGGCGATATCCTCCAGCACGCGGGCGGCTTCGTGCCAGCGTCCCTCTGCAAGGTGGCCAAGGGCGGCGACATGCGCCTGCTCGCGCGTCGTCGCGGCAAGTGGCAGCGCTGCCTCGTGACATGCCTTGGCCACCGCCGTCGCTTCGCGCTCTGTGGCAAGGCCAAAGAGATAACCCTTGAACACATGCGCCATGACGAAGCCGGGATCTTCGGCGATTGCCCGGTCAACGGAACCGACCGGATCGCCGATGAAGCACTGCAATTCGCGAACAGCCCGGCTGTAGGACGAGAGCCCGGCCTCCGTCGCGCCAGACAGCGTCAGGCCGAATGCATCGCTCACCGCCATGGTCTGTCCTCAGTTGCCCGAGCGCATCGCCACTGTCGCGATCCCCGCGCTGACCAGCAGCGTGCCGCCGGTGCGGTTGAAGATGCGGATCGCCTTTGGGTTGCGCACCACGTTGCGCGCCCTTGCCGCGATCAGCGCATAACCGAAGGCATTGGCGAAGGCGAGCGCCAGGAAGGTCGTCTCGAAGATCAGCATCTGTGTCCAGAAATCCGCATGCCGGTCGAGGAACTGCGGCAGGAAGGCGACGAAAAAGGTGATGCTTTTCGGATTGAGCGCGGTAACCAGCCAGGCGTGCGCCGTCATTTTCGCCGATGACACCGCATCGGTGCGCGGTTCGGCCCGGAGCGCGCCGCCGGCGCGAAACAGCTTGATGCCGAGATAGATCAGATAGCCGGCGCCGATCACCTTCAGCACGGTAAACACGGTGGCCGACGCCGCCAGCAGCGCGCCGATGCCCAGCATCGACAATGTCATCGCGGTGAAGTCGCCGAGCGCCACGCCGACAGCCATCGGCAGCGCGGTGCGCCAGCCCTGGCCGAGCGCATAGGAAACCACCAGCAGGATGGTCGGGCCCGGAATGACCAGAAGGACTGCCGAGGCGGCGGCAAAGGCGGCCCAGTTTTCGAAGGACATTTTCTTCTCCTTGAGCTCAAAGAAGATGATAAATCCTTGGCCTCGCGCAGATGTAAAGAGGCAAGAATCGAAAAAGCCCCTCGTTAACGCCGGGCTGCCGGCCTTCACGCTTTTTCAACCATGATTGGCGAAAATGCGTGCTATCCGGCCGGACCGTGTTTCCCGCCGACAGCGTAGGGTTGGGTAAATGCGTGAGTTGCCGCAAGGTCTGTCGCTGCCGCACGATGGTGACGCAATCGAAACCGAAATACAGCTTTCCCGCCGCACGGCGCTGTCCGGCGCCGGCGCGCTGGCACTGCTCGGCATCGCCGGCTGCAGCCAGACGCTGGATCTGCCGTCGCTCCAGCTCGACGACGTCACCACCGGCTCGATCCGGCCCATCCGTCCGAGTATCAGCGTCGACAAGAACATCACCAGCCCCGACGTGATGTACGCTTCGCTCACCGACGGTGGCTTCAATGTGCCGGAAGTGCCCTATCTCAAGGTCAAGCCGGAGTTCCGCCGCCAGATCGTCGTCGATCCGACCGGCGAGCAACCCGGCACCATCGTCGTTCACTCGCAGGAACGGCTGCTCTATCTGGTGCAGCCCGGCGGCGATGCGATCCGTTACGGCGTCGGCATCGGCAAGGACGGGTTCCGCTGGTCCGGCCGCGCCAACATCCAGTACGGCAAGGAATGGCCGGTCTGGACCCCGCCGCCCGAGATGATCGCCCGCAGGCCGGAACTGGTGAAATGGCAAAGCGGACAGCCGGGCGGCCTCGACAATCCGCTCGGCGCGCGTGCCCTCTACATCTATCAGAACGGCAGCGACACCGGCTATCGCATCCACGGCTCGCCCGAATGGTGGAGCATCGGCCAGGCGATGTCGTCGGGCTGCGTGCGCCTGATCAACCAGGACATCATCGATCTCTACAGCCGCGTCTCCAAGAAGAATCCGGTCGTCGTCGTCTGACCGGAGGCCAAGGCTCGAGCGATTACTTTGCCGGCTAGCGCTGCACACCCATGTACTACAATTTTGTGCGAATTCATGCGACGCTTCGCCTTGCCCAGCCATGTCCGCTCGCGTGACTGACAAGTTTTGGGAGATCGCGACATCGTTGCGCTGATCGAGGCGAGCGAAGCGGAGAAGCCGACCATGCGTGGTCCCTTGCAAGAAGCAAGAAAGCAATTGATGCCGCTTGTCAGGATAGCCGAACTGGAAATCGATCCTAAGCAGATCGGCAGCTACAGGGCCCTGCTTGCAGAAGAGATTGAGGCTTCTGTACGCGTCGAGCCGGGCGTGCTTTTCCTTCATGCGGTGGCAGTAAAGGCACGCCTGAAAAGGTGCGCGTGATCGAATGCTACGCCGATCAGGCGGCCTATGAGGCCCACCTGACCACGCCGCACTTTCTCAAATACAAGGCGCAGACGGCGAGTATGGTCAGGTCACTTCGGCTCGTCGAAACGGATCCTATCGCGCTGCAGGCGAAGAGTGGCTCGATTTCAAACTGACCCACTGCCTCTGCCGTTGCGCGATGCCGCAAGACAGGCGAATGTGCCTGCGATTTTCACCGCCCGGGAGACGTGAACAATGGCCGGAACTTTTGTCATCGCGCAAGGCGGCGGCCCGACCGCCGTCATCAACCAGACCGTGGTGGGTGCTGCGCTCGAAATCCGCAAGCGGCATCCCGGAGCCAAGGTCCTTGGTTCCATCCACGGCGTGCGCGGAATTCGTGACGGCAATTACGTCGATCTTTCCGCCATCCCCGAGGACCGCCTGCGGCTGATCGCGGCGACACCGAGCGCCGCGCTTGGTTCGACGCGCGACAAGCCGGATGCCGCCTATTGCGACCTCATCCTCAACGGCTTGAAGAAAGCCGGCGCCGATGCCTTCATCTATATCGGCGGCAACGACACCTCGGGCACGCAGCAGATCCTCACCGACGCCGCCGGCGGCAAGATCGCCTTCGTCCACGCGCCGAAAACCATCGACAACGATCTCGAGGAGAACGATCACACGCCCGGCTTCATGTCGGCGGCCGAGTTCGTCGCTGGAGCATTCCTTTCGGTCGATCTCGATTTCCGCGCTCTGCCGGGCATCTATGTCGGCATCGTCATGGGGCGGCATGCCGGTTTCCTGACGGCCGCGTCCGCGGCCTGGCAGCTCGATCAGGACAGCGGCCCGCATCTTGTCTATGTGCCGGAGCGGCCGTTCTCCGCGGCGGGCTTCATCGACGACGTTCGTGCAACGCTCGACCGCCACAAGCGCTGCATCGTTGCCGTCTCCGAAGGCGTCAGCACCGCCGACGGCAAGGCGCTGGTCGAAAGCCTGGTGCCGCCGGAAAGGCTGGAGCGCGACCAGCACGGCAACGTCAAGCTGTCGGGCAGCGACCTGCCGGCAGCCTTGGAGCGCGCGCTCGCCGAAGGATTGCCGGGCAAGCGGGCGCGCGTCGATGCGCTCGGCTATATGCCGCGCGGCTATGTTGGTGCCATCAGCGCGGTGGACGCGCAGGAGGCCTTCGATGCCGGTGCCTTCGCGGTCACGGTGGCCGACGAGGGGGGCGGTTCGGTGGCGCTGCAATATGACGGCAAGAAAACCGTGCTGAAGAAGGTGCCGCTGAAGAACGTCGCCGGCAAGACGCGCCATATGCCGGATGATTTCATGCTGCCGGATGTCAACCGGCTGTCCGATGCGGGGATGGCCTATCTGAAGCGGCTGGTCCCGCAAAAGTACAAGGTCGGCAAGCCGTTCGTCTGATGCCGGCCTTGATCTGATGGACAGCTGGTTCAGCAAAACCATCGTCAAACCAATACGACGATGCTGACCGAGCCCTTCGTGCACGAATTCGTGCGCGCCAACATCTGGCATCTGCGCGGCCGCGATGTCGACCTGCTGGTCGACACCGGCATGGGGATCTGCCCGCTGGCGCCGCAGATCGACACGCCGTCCGGCAAGCCGCTGCTCGTCGTCGCCACGCATATCCATCTCGATCATGTCGGCTCGCTGCACGAGTTTCCGCTGCGGGCAGGGCCGCGCCACAGCGCCGCGCAGTTCGACAGCATGGATGAAGCGGTGACCTACGCCTACATGTTCCATGATCTGGAAGGCGCCGTCTCCAGGCTGCCGGCAAAGGGCTGGAAGGCGGCCGATTACAGGATTCAGCCGGCGCCTCTGGCCCGGACCCTGGACGAGGGCGACAGGATCGACCTCGGCGACCGCCAATTCCGCGTCCTGCATCTGCCCGGCCACTCTCCGGATTCGATCGCGCTGTTCGACGAGGCTGACGGCCTGTTCTTCGCCGGCGACGCCATCTACGACGCCATGCTGATCGACGACCTGCCGGATTCGGATCGTGCCGCCTATCGCCGCACGATGCAGCGCCTGCTCGAGCTGCCGATCCGGATCGGCCATGGCGGCCATGGACCGAGCTTCGATGGCAGGCGGATGCGCGAGATCGCCACCACCTATCTCAGCCGGACGGACCGGAAAGGCGAATAGGAGGCCTCGGCTGAGGCGGCGCAAATCTGAAGCGATTTGTCTTGGGCAGCTATTTTGTTCTTGCTTTGTGCCGGCAGCTATGCTACTAATATCAGTATGGTGCTGATTCGCCCCAACCGACCCGCCCCTCCCGAGGCGGGTTTTGTATTTTCGGGTTTCGGCGGCAACGCCGCGAGGCGGTTGCCGGCTGGAAATTAAATCTTCGTAATATTATCTGGAAACCATAATCGGCGCCCTAGATGCGGGGCTGTCGATCCGGTCGGCTGCCGTGACAGGCGAGACAGGCAAGGCCGACGACCGACGCGCCGATGAATTGTTCCGGTGACGGAACGTCGCGGCGCAAGACCAATCTCTCGCCCGGACAACGGCCATGTCACCAATCCAGACCCTTCGCAGACATCGCGTCGCCGCTCTGCTGGGCGCCGCGCTGATCGTCAGCCCCTTCGCCCTGTCCTTCGCTCCCAGGCTGAATGATGTCCTGGCGGCAACAGTGACCCCACCTGTCACCGGCATGACGGCGCCCCGCGGCTCGTTCGCTCCGGTCGTGGCGGCCGACAAACCGGCAGTGGTGACGATCACCACCCTCATGAAATCGGCGCAGTCGGACACCACGAGCGAGGCCTCCCCATTCGGTGGCAACGAGTTCGGTGGCAACTCGCCTTTCGACGACTATTTCCGCCGTTTCTTCGGTGACCAGGGACTGCCCGCCCCCAAGACACCGCCGGAACAGGCGCCGCGCACCGAGGCCCTCGGCTCAGGCTTCATCGTCGGTGCCGACGGCATGATCGTCACCAACAATCACGTCGTCGACGGCGCCCAGTCGGTCAAGGTGATGCTCGACGACGGCACCGAGCTTCCCGCCAAATTGATCGGCCATGACACGAAGAACGACCTTGCCGTGCTCAAGGTCAACGCCGGCAAGCCCTTGCCGACCGTCAAATGGGGCGATTCGGACAAGCTCATGCCGGGCGACCAGGTGCTCGCCTTCGGCAATCCTTTCGGCCTTGGCACCACGGTCACCGCCGGCATTGTCTCGGCGCGCGGCCGCGATCTGCACAGCGGCCCGTTTGACGACTTCATCCAGATCGACGCACCGATCAACCGGGGCAATTCCGGCGGCCCGCTGACGGATGTGTACGGCGATGTCGTCGGCATCAACACCGCGATCTTTTCGCCGAATGGCGGCAGCGTCGGCGTCGGCTTCGCCATCCCCTCGGACCAGGCGCAAAAGGTCGTCGCCAAGCTGATGAAGGGCGGCTCCATCCAGTACGGCTATCTCGGCGTCCAGATCCAGCCGGTGACGCCTGATGTGGCGAGCGCCATCGGCCTCGATCACCCTACCGGCGTGCTGGTCGCGCAGGTCAGCGACGGATCGCCGGCCGCCAAGGCCGGCATCGAGACCGGCGATGTCATTACCAGCTTCGCCGGCCAGGACATAAAGGATCCGAGGGATCTGTCGCGCGCCGTCGCTGACGTTGCGCCTGGCACGAGGGAAGCCCTCAATGTCTGGCGCAAGGGAAAAGCCTGCAGATCTCCGTCGAGATCGGGCGCAACGAAGACGACACGGCGACGGGATCGGTGACCGGCGATTCAGGTCAGCCGTCGACGGGGCAGGGCCTTCGCGCACCGGCGCTCGGTCTCGGCCTGATGGACGTCACTCCTGATGTGCGCCAGGCAATGAACCTGCCAGAAAACCAGCACGGCGCACTGGTCGAGCGCGTCGACCCGAACAAGGCGGCGTCGGCTTCCGGCATCCAGCCCGGCGACATCATCGTCGGCGTCGACCAGACTCCGGTGAGGAGCGCCAGACAGGCTAACCAGGCGATTGTGCAGGCTGCCAAATCCGGCAAGAAATCGGTGCTGCTGCTTGTCGAGCGCGGCGACGCCCAGATGTTCGTCGCCGTCCCCTTCGCCAGTGGCTGAAGCGGGCGCCGCGCTGCCATGATCGATGTAGAGCATTGCCGCCAGGCCGGAGCCAAGATTTCGGTTGCCCGGGCTCGCGTCTTCGAGAAAACTGACAAAGGTCGGTTGGACCTTGCGCAAACGGATATTCTCGATGGTTACCCGAGGCTTCTCTTCCGGACGAAAGCCGCCGACGGATACGGATGCACGTATCCCGCCGGGGCAATATCTCGAGCAAGGTTTCCCGGTCCTGTCGGCCGGCCCGACGCCGCATGTCCGCACCGAGGATTGGTCGTTCACGCTTAAGCACGGGCCGCGGCCGATCAAGAAGTGGAACTGGGCCGAGTTCAACGCGCTGCCCTTGACCAAGATGACGCGCGACATCCATTGCGTCACCGCATGGACCAAGTTCGACACGGCGTGGCAGGGCGTGCTCGTCGACGACATCCTTGCCGACGCCGGCATCGAGCCGCCCACCGCCTTCACGCTGGCGCTGGGTTTCGACGGCTATTCCACCAACGTGCCGACGAAGGATCTCACCGGCGGCAAGGCGATGGTGGCGCTGCTTTATGAAGGCAAGCCGATCACGTCTGACCATGGCGGCCCGGCCCGGCTGCTCGTTCCGCATCTCTATTTCTGGAAATCGGCCAAATGGCTGAACGGGCTGCAGTTCACCGAGCGTGACGAGCCGGGTTTCTGGGAGTTGCGAGGCTATCATATCTATGGCGATCCGTGGCGCGAGCAGCGCTACACGAACGATCCATGAGCGACGCACCGGCGGCGCAGTCGCCCTGGCAGACGGTCACCATCACCCGCATCCAAAAGCGTACGCCGCGCGTCACCAGCTTTTTCCTGCAGCCGTCGCGGCCCTTCGCTTACCGGGCCGGACAGCATGTCGATGTCAGATTGACGGCGCCGGACGGCTATCAGGCGCGCCGCTCCTACTCCATCGCCTCGGCGCCGGAGACCGGCGAGACCATCGAGCTGGCGATTGAAAAACTCGAGGACGGCGAGGTCTCGCCGTTCTTTCACGAGATCGCGGCGGTGGGCGACGAGGTCGAATTGCGCGGGCCGCTCGGCGGCCATTTCGTCTGGTCCGACGGCGATGGCGGACCGCTCCTGCTCGTCGGCGGTGGGTCGGGCGTGGTGCCGCTGATGTCGATGCTCCGTCACCGGGCGATGCGGGGATCGCTGGTCGCCGCCGCCTTGGTGTTTTCGGCGCGGGTCTGGGACGAGGTGATCTTTCGCGACGAGCTGATCGACCTCGCCGAGCGCCGGGATGGCTTCGACCTGGTGCTGACGCTGACGCGCGAGCCGGCCCGCCGATCGTCGGATTATGCGCGGCGGGTCGACGCCGCGATGATGGTGCAAGCCATGACCAGGCTGCCGGCGCCGCCGAAGCTCGCCTTTGTCTGCGGCTCGAACGCGTTCGTGACGGCCGCCGCCGAGGCGCTGATCGATGCCGGCGTTCCCGCGGCTCTCATCCGCACCGAACGCTACGGGGTCTGACCTGGTTCTTGCGCGGTTGCTGCCTTCGCCGGCCGGCATAAGCGGGCCGAAAACCGGCAGAACGGTGAGGCCGCGTTTGGCCGAAATGGTTAACGATTCGACAAAGAACCTCGGCCGCGACTTTTATCGGTTTAAAAAATCGAACCGAACGGTTCGTTTCTGTTGACAATGCGTGCAGGACGCTGTGAACACTGCCTCCCCAAGTCACCTTGCAGCCAGACCGATACTATGGGCTATCTACTTGATATTTAGTAATAAAATTGTGGCGGAGGGAATCTCTGGCACAATTTCAAGGTGTAGATTCTTGGTCCACACCAAAAAACTTCGTGATTGGAAACTGGCCATTGGCTTTCCCACATCGGGGCTGTCCGAACGACGCGAATTCCTCCCAAGGCACGCCGCTGGACGGACGGAAAAACTGAGATACTGGAGTACTAAAATGAAAAAGATCGCTCTTGCCGCCGTCGCCGTTTTGGCCATCACCGGCAGCGCCTTCGCTGGCAGCGACAACTTTGGTTCCAAGGGTGCGAACCAGCCTGCCGCTTCGGTCGACAGCTCGTATACGGCTTCCATTCAGAAGCCGGCTCATGCTGACCAGCAGCCTGTCCAGGGCGCCGACCGTAACCTCTTCGGCAACAACTAACAGCCGATCCCAGCATCAGGGCGGCGGGCATATCCGCCGTCCGGGATCTGAAAAATTCAGGAGTATTAAGATGAAAAAGATCGTTCTTGCTGCCGCCGCCGTTTTGGCCATCACCGGCAGCGCCTTCGCCGGCAGCGACAACTTTGGTTCCAACGGAGCCAACCCGCCTGCTGTCTCGGTCGACAGCTCCTACACGGCTTCCGTCAAGACGTCGGACCAGGCTGAAAAGCAGCCGGTTGTCCAGGGCGCCGACCGTAACCTCTTCGGCAACAGCTAACAGCCGATCCCACCATCAAGGCGGCGGCATGCCCGCCGCTTGATTTCGAAAATCCAGGAGTACCCAAATGAAAAAGATTGTTCTTACTGCCGCCGCTCTCTTGATTGCCGCCGGCAGTGCCTATGCCCGCAACGACAATGTTGGCGGGACCGACATCAACAAGCAGACGACCGTCAACGTCGACAAGACGCAGACGTATTCGGTGCGGGACAGCAACTCGCCGATCTACAAGCTGCTGAATTCGTCTGGCGATGTGCCCAAGTCCGCGCCCCAGGGCGCCGATCGCAACCTCTTCGGCAACAACTAGAGCAATTCCAGGAAAAGTGTGAAACGGTTTTCCCGGGAAAAGCGTGTAGCGCTTTCCCTTGGGAATTGCGTCAAAACAAAGAGATAGAGCGGTTCGGCGTTCCGTGAAACGATAACCGCTCTAACGGCCGAACTGGAATTCCAGACAAGAGCGGCGGGCCAAAGCCCCCCCGAGTTTGTATATCAATGCGGGAGAAAACCCGCATAAATCCACCCTATCGTCATCCTAATGGTGGC
>NZ_JAMYSY010000057.1:0-33288 GCF_040322175.1 Mesorhizobium sp. M0185
CTTGGAAACTTGCACGTCCGGTTCGGAGCGGGGGATGAAGAGACCTGCCTCGGAAACGGGGTAAGGCGCTTCATCCCTACTCTACTGAGAATTCCGTCACTCCCCGCCCTCTGATGTGCTCTGCAGCCAAGCGACACTTGTCGCGGAGCAGCCGGTCGGTCCTGGCGCTCTGCAACGACTTCGCCGCAGCGGGGTCCGGCATCGAGGCAGACTTCGGTCATGAACGCATCCGCAGGAAGACGCCGAACTGGAAGCGGGCGGCCATTACGCTGCCTCCCGCCGATCGTCGTCAGCGGCGACTTTGTCGGGCAAGAACCCCAAGAGATAATCCGCAGCCCTGCTTGCCAGAGAGGCGGCGCGAACGATCGCACGGTTATCCTCGCGCAGGACCTCCAGCCACGAGCCGATATAGTCGGCGTGACGCACGGTCGGAGTGATGCCCAGCGAGGCGCAGCAGAAAGCCGCACTTATCTCGGCAACCAGCTCTTCGAAGGCATACTTCTTGGTGCCGAAGGAACCAGACAAATCCCGGTTGAGGCGTGAGGCATGACCGGTGGCGTGCCCGAGTTCATGCAGGGCGGTCCGGTGCCAATTGATCGGCTCGAAGTAGGCTTGGGGTGGCGGGACCCGCACATAATCGTGGGCCGGAGCGTAGAAGGCGCGGCTGCCACCAACCCGGAAATCGATCCCCGTCTGCTTGATCAGCCTCTTGACCTTCGGCTCGATCAGGCCGGGTAGGGGCGGGTGCGTGGCCATCGCAACATCGTCGGGCAGCCCGTCGCACTGCGCGGCGTTGAACACCGTGAAGCGTTTGAGGAATGGGATCGATCGGGCTTGCTCGCCGGTTTCGCGGGTACGCTTTTTCTCGTCGTCGGGCACGAACCGATGGGCGTAGACGACTGTCGTTCCATGCTCACCCTTGCGGACGCTACCGCCAAGCGCGAGCGCCTGGCGGAAGGTCAGCCAGCTCTGTCCTGAAAAGCCCTGCTCGATCACCGAACCCCAGAGGATCAGGACTTTGATTCCAGAGTATTGCCGGTCGGTGGCGGCGTTCTTCGGCATGGCGAGCGGCGCCTTCGCAGCTGCCATTCCCCATGGCTGAACCCAGGGCAGCCGACCGGCCTCCAGCTCGCCGATGATCTTGCTGGTGATGTCGTCATATACGCTGGCCCGGGTCGGGGCAGCTTGGTGCCGATGCTTGGTCATTGCGAGTCTCCGCGTCGGGCGCCGGGAGCCTCTCTCCCAGCCTTCAACCCGTCAGTGCGCCAAGCGCGGCGCTCTAACTCTATGGACTCGAACGAAGATTGCGGTTGCTGACCAACTCCGAGGTGAAAGACACCGTTCGAAACCGCAGCGTGAGGCGATCAGCAGAACCCACTAAAGCCGGGCGCGCGGGAGTAGGCCCAAGAGACCTGGCAGTGAGTCCATGGAAACGGAAGCCGCACAGATAGCCGAAGCCAGTCAGGAGCGGTTTCACCGGCCACGGAAGTGGGGAGCCAGCCGAAAGGCTCGTGGAGTGCGCGTCAGCGCAACCGTTCCGATTAGCAGGTCAAAGGAGCATCTTTGCCGCAGGCGCTCCAGTCGGCGCTTTTCGCAGCCGTATATTCAGAGAAAAGATCGTGCGGCAGGGCATCCGGAATGGCGAGACAGAAAAGTGTGCTCAATGCGACCCGCGATCCGTCTGTTTCCGAGCGAAACTATCGGACCATAGAGATTGGCTGAGGGCTCCGTTTTGAAAATCCCCGAACAATTCGACGAGACCACGCCCCTGCGCGTCGCGATTGCAGCACGAATTGCCTTTCCCGATGGCTCGATGTGCGCAGCAGGCCTACGCAAGGAACGTGACGCCGGCCGACTTGAAACCGAGCTAATCGCAGGAAAGGAGTACGTCACCTTGCTGGCGATCACCAGAATGAGGGAACTATGCCGCGGGCGTCGAAAGGGCCACGCCTCGTCTGGCGCGGCGAAAGCTGGAAAAAGGACGGAACACTCCGAAACAAAGCTGGATGGTTTATCCGCGATCGAACAACGTTCATCAGCGCTGGCAGCGGCGAAAAAGGCCATCCAGGACCTGAAGCTGAAAAGGCGCTCGCGGCCTACATCGCAAGCAAGTACCACCGAGCGCGCGGTGCCGAAGATGTCTTGATAGCCGATGTCGTCAGCGTCTACCTGAGAGAGGTTGCACCGAAGCATGCCGCGCCGGAAGAGACGGCGGCTCGGCTGGACAACGTCCTCGATTTCTTCGGTGAAAAGACCCTCGCCGCTATTAACGGCAAACTCTGCCGCGACTACGCCGCGTCCTGTCCCACAGAAGCCGTTGCGCGCCGCCAACTCGAGGATTTTCGTGCAGCCATCAACTACTACCGCAGGGAAGGTTACACGACTGCCGCACCGACGATTGTCCTGTCCGACAAGGCTGGTGCACGCGAGCGCTGGTTGACGCGCAGTGAAGCGGCCGCTCTCATCTGGGCAGCTTGGCGTATGAAGCAGAAATGGAAGGGCCAGGAGAGCGGCCGGCGTACCGGACGACACCTCGCCCGCTTCATGCTTGTCGCGCTTTATACAGGAACACGCTCTGCCGCAGTTTGCGGCGCCGCCGTCCGTCCAACCAAAGGGCGTGGTTATGTGGACCTTGACCGCGGCATCTTTTACCGCCGTGCCGATGGCGCAAAGAAGACCAAAAAACGCCAGCCGCCCGTGCGCCTGCCGGACCGGCTATTGGCTCACCTCCGCCGCTGGGCGTGCACGGATCTCGATATCAGAACCAAGGCGCGCGGCAAAAGCGCAAATATCGGCCGAAAAATATCGCAAGATTTTGTCGTGGAATGGAATGGAAAGCCGGTGGTGTCGGTAAAGAAGAGCTTCAGGAGAGCTCGCGAGGCAGCCGGCCTCGGTCCCGACGTCACTTCGCACACGCTTCGCCACACCGCTGCGACCTGGCTGATGCGGGCCGGCGCCGACATGTGGCAGGCGGCGGGCTTTCTGGGCATCACCGTGGATGTCCTGATCGATACTTATGGCCACCATCATCCCGACTTCCAGGTAGACGCCGCCGAGAAGATCGCCAAGAAGCAGGTCGCCGCCGAGGCGACGAAATCGGTCTCAGGACAGATGACAATGAAACATGAACTCGGCAGGGGGGGCCCTATGTTTCCCACCCAAAGCTCGAAAGGAAACGCGATCATTGCGAAGCAAGCGTGACGATCGGGCCCAAAAAGCTGCGGCTTTGCTGGTAGCGCACATCGTTCGGGACGATGGGGTCGCAGGTTCACGCTGCCACCCGCGCCACTTTCTCTAATTTGGGTTGGGCGGTCACGCCGTTCGAATCCACTCCGACTCCCCGGACTGAACGAAACTGCGAACTACGAGCTGCCGATCCCCTCGAAACAAGAGGACCAGCTCTCCTCCTTCATGAATGATCGCCGCGACCGCGGCCGAATTGCTGCCACGAGGTCCGGTTCGAACCGCCGTGTTGTTGCGATTTTCGTCTAAGAGTTTGCGCCAGCGAGCAAGACGCTCAGGATCCAGCATACTAGCGGCCAAAGCTGCTTGTACCGCATAGCCGGGTTCATTCTGCTCCATTCCTCTGAAACGTGGCGAAGACAAGCCGCTTGCTTTCGCGCACGCAGTCTTCAAGCGGCTTCGCCTTCGCCAGATGCGCCGCAATCGCGCTGGCCAGTATGCAACCTGTTCCGCGCATTGATGTGGCAAGGCGCGGTGTATCGACGTGGATGGGTTCATGATCGGAGCGTAATAAAATATCGGTCGATCGGAGTCCCGAGGCATGCCCACCCTTGATCAGCAGCGCCTGAGGGCCGGCGGCCAACAGTCTTTGTCCTTGTCGGAGCGCATCGTCCTCATCCACTGCCAGTTCGGAGCCAATAAGGTGCGCCAGTTCGGGAAGGTTGGGCGTGACAAGGCAGCAAAGCGGCATCAGATCGCGCTTCATGACAGCGATAGCGGCTGCCTCTAAGAGCGCCCGGCCTGAGGTGGAGGCCAGCACTGGATCGAGTACTGCCGGCACCTGTCGATTTTCGCGCAGTACGGCGGCAACCGCAGCGATGGTCTCGGCTGTTCCGAGCACGCCGATCTTGATTGCCGCCACTTCGTTGGCCTGCAGCGCGGCGCGCATCTGATCAGCCACCAGGCTTGGTGGCGAATGAAGGATTTCCAGTACGGCGTCGTGCGTTTGCACTGTGAGCGCGGTGACAGCGAGACAGGTGCGCACGCCAAGGGAAGAGATCGTCTCGATATCGCGTGCAATTCCAGCCCCACCGCTGGAGTCAGATCCGCCGACCACGAGCACATGCGGTTCTCGCCTCAGCGCCATGGCTTTGTCTTTTCGATCCATTCTCGCGTGCGCGCTTCGGGATCGGCATTCAACGTGATGTCGGTGACCACCGCCGCGCTGTCCGCACCAGCCTTGAAGACACCGTCGAGCCGGTCAGGGGTGAGGCCGCCTATGGCGACTAGGGGAATGGGTACCACCCGATGCTTCCACTCGCTGATCCGCTTGAGCCCTTGCGGCGCCCATTTCATCTGCTTCAGGACGGTGGGATAGATGGGGCCGAGCGCGATATAGTCGGGCTCGGCAGCGATCGCCGTTTCCAGTTCGGGATGATCGTGCGTGCTGAGCCCGAGCTTCAATCCGGCGTATCTAATCGCCAGCAGGTCGGCCGCAGCCAAATCCTCTTGGCCGAGATGGACGAAGTCGCAGCCTTCCTCAATGGCGAGCCGCCAATAGTCGTTGACGATCAGTTGGCAGCAGTGCTGGGCGCATAAACCCTTCGCCTTGCGGATCTCCGCGCGCAACCCGGCCTCATCCAAGGTCTTGATGCGCAACTGAACCAGCTTGACGCCAAGTGGCACCAGCCGTTCGATCCAGGCGGCGCTGTCGACGATCAGGTAGAAGGGATCGAGCTTCATGAGAAAACCGCCCTGCCGATCGTCGGCGTCGAGGGCACGGCGACCTCGCGCGGTTCGAGCATTCCCGAGCTGAAAGCTTCACGACCGGCCTCGACCGCCTTGCCGAACGCACGCGCCATGCCGACCGGATCGGCCGCCTTGGCAACTGCGGTGTTCAGGAGTACGGCGTCAAAGCCGAGCTCCATGACGGTTGCCGCGTGCGATGGCCGTCCGAGACCAGCATCCACGATCAGCGGGACATCAGGGAAATGTCCGCGCATCGAGCGCAGCGCCATGATGTTGACCGGCCCGAGGGCGGAACCGATCGGTGCGCACCAGGGCATCAAGACCTTGCAGCCCGCCGCAAGCAGCCGCTCGGCGACGACAAGGTCGTCGGTTGTATACGGGAACACCGCAAAACCGTCCTCGCACAGGATGCGGGCGGCTTCGAGCAGACCGAACACGTCCGGCTGCAGCGTGTCGTGATTGCCGATCACTTCGAGCTTGATCCAGGGCGTGCCGAAGACTTCGCGCGCCATTTGTGCGGTCGTGACCGCTTCCTTGACGGAGTGGCAGCCAGCAGTGTTGGGCAGGATTCTGACACTAAGCGAGCGGATCAACGACCAGAATTTTTCGCCAGCCCTGCCGCCTGCCATTTCACGGCGCAACGAGACGGTCACCACCGCCGTGCCCGAAGCCCTGACTGCATAGGCAAGGATGGCCGGCGAAGGATATTGAGCCGTGCCAAGAAGCAGGCGCGACGGAAGCTCGGCTCCATAAAGCTCGATCATGGCCTAGCCGCCCTGCATGGGCGAGAGGATTTCAATCCGGTCGCCGTCGTTCAACTGGAATTCCGCCCGGTTGGCTTTGTGCACGAGGTCATTGTTGACGGCCGTCGCCAGCCAATCGCCCTCATAGTCAAGCGCGGCAAGCAGCGCCTCCAGCGTTGTGGCGGCAACCTCATGCGCTTCGCCGTTGACCATCAGTTTCATGAGCAAGCTCCTTGGTTCTGTCTTGAGTGAAAACCAGATCGGCAGCCTGGCGCGCCATGGCGGGAGCCAGGAGAAAACCGTGACGATAGAGCCCGTTGATCGCGATGATTTCACCCTTGATTTCGACGCGCGGCAAATTGTCGGGAAAGGCTGGGCGGACGCCGACACCGGTTTCAACGATCTCGGCCTCGCCAAAGGCCGGGTGGAGGGCATAGGCGGTACCCAGCAGTTCCATCATCGAACGCGCCGTAACCGGTCCGACGGACTGGCTTTCAATCATCGTCGCACCAATCATGAAACGGTGGTCGGTGCGCGGCACTGCATAGAGTGGAAAGCGCGGATGCAGCAGCCTGACGGGGCGCGACAGCGAGATATCAGGGATACGCAGGGTGAGCATTTCGCCGCGAACGCCGCGCAGCCAGTCATTTTGCGCCGCCATTCCTGTACAGTCGATCTGACGATCGAAACCAAAAACATGCTGGGCGTCGGCGCCGAAGCGGAACTCGACCCCCGTGGCCGCGAGCTTATCATGAAGTGCTGCCATCGCCTGGCGCGGATCAAGATGGCCCTCAGCGGGGAAGAGCAATCCGCGGCGGAAGCGGCCGGCTAAGTCGGGCTCCAGCAAGGCAATTTCATCTTCCTCGACGCGCCGATAGCCCGTCGTGCGGCTGGCGAACCGGTCGAGCTCGCCCGCATCGCGCGGCGCGGCCACGACCAGCGTTCCGGCCCGCGTCACCTGGCCGGGCGTTGCGGCATCCCACCAGTCGGCGGCACCGCGCCCGAGATCCAGCACCGGCTGCTCGGCGCTTTCACGCTCGCACCATGGCGCCAGCATGCCGCCGGCGAACCACGACGCATTGCCCCCAAGGGCAGGCCTTATCTCGGCAACGGTAACCGCCGCGCCGCGTGCGGCGAACTCGAAGGCGGCGGTGAGGCCGGCGACGCCGGCCCCTTTGACCAAGACCCTCATGATCGCTCACGTGGCTGAGGTATGAGCGGTGCGCCGGTCTCGTCCGCCGGCACGTAGAGATCGCCGCCCTCGCGGTATTTCGCCGCCATCGCCGCCATGCCCTCTTTCTGTGCCTCGGCGCGGATGTCGTGAGAGATACGCATCGAGCAGAATTTCGGTCCGCACATCGAGCAGAAATGCGCCACCTTGTGCGCCTCCTTGGGCAAGGTCTGGTCGTGGAAGGACCGCGCGGTTTCCGGGTCGAGCGACAGATTGAACTGGTCCTCCCAGCGGAACTCGAAGCGCGCGCGGGAAAGCGCATCATCCCTGACTTTCGCTGCCGGATGGCCCTTCGCCAGGTCGGCGGCGTGGGCGGCTATCTTGTAGGTGATCACGCCGATCTTGACGTCGCTGCGATCGGGAAGGCCGAGATGCTCCTTGGGCGTGACGTAGCAGAGCATGGCGGTGCCGAACCAGCCGATCATCGCGGCGCCGATGCCTGAGGTGATGTGGTCGTAGCCCGGCGCGATGTCGGTCGTCAGCGGTCCAAGCGTATAGAACGGCGCCTCGCCGCAGACGGCGAGTTGCTTGTCCATGTTCGCCTTGATTTTGTGCATCGGCACGTGGCCAGGCCCCTCGATCATCACCTGGCAATCCTTCGCCCAGGCGATCTGCGTCAGCTCGCCGAGCGTTTCCAGCTCGGCGAACTGCGCCGCGTCGTTGGCATCGGCGATCGAGCCTGGACGAAGGCCGTCGCCGAGCGAGAAGGAGACGTCGTAGGCTCTGGCGATGTCGCAGATCTCGGCGAAGTGCTCGTAGAGGAAGCTTTCCCGGTGATGGTGCAGGCACCATTTGGCCATGATTGAGCCGCCGCGCGAGACGATACCCGTCACCCGGTCGACGGTCAGCGGGATGTAATGCAGCCGCACGCCGGCGTGGATGGTGAAATAGTCGACGCCTTGCTCGGCCTGTTCGATCAGCGTGTCGCGGTAGACCTCCCAGGTCAGATCCTCGGCAATGCCGCCGACCTTTTCGAGCGCCTGGTACAGCGGCACCGTGCCGATCGGCACCGGCGCGTTGCGGACGATCCAGTCGCGGATGTTGTGGATGTTGCGGCCGGTCGACAGGTCCATCACCGTATCGGCGCCCCAGCGGATCGCCCACACCATCTTTTCGACCTCTTCCGCCATCGACGATGTGACGGCGGAGTTACCGATATTGGCGTTGATCTTGACCAGGAAATTGCGGCCGATGATCATTGGCTCGCTCTCGGGATGGTTGATGTTGGCGGGAATGATCGCCCGTCCGCGCGTCACCTCGTCACGCACGAATTCGGGCGTGACGAAATCGGGCAGTGTCGCGCCGAAAGCCTCGCCGTCGCGCTCAAGCTTGCCGTGCAGGATCTCGCGACCAAGGTTCTCGCGGATGGCGACGAACTCCATTTCGGGTGTGATGATGCCTGCGCGCGCGTAGGCAAGCTGCGTCACCGCCTTGCCTGCTTTGGCCCTGAGCGGTCGGTGGCGGATGGGAAATTCCGGCGTCAGGCGTTCGCCCGTCGCGAATCCGTTGTCCTCCGGCCGGACATGGCGACCGTCACCGGCCTCGACATCGCCACGCGCCAAGATCCATTCGTGGCGAAGCCGGGCCAGGCCCTTTTCAATGCTGGTTTCGACAGTCGGGTCGGTATAGGGGCCGGACGGATCGTAGACGGTGACGGGCGGCTCGCCGGCTGTCGGATGGACGGAGATTTCGCGCATCGGCACCCTGAGCTGCGGGTGGATGGTACCGGATTTGTGGATTTTGCGTGAGGCAGGCAGCGGTCCCGTCGAGACGGCGGGGGTGAGGGCATTCATCTTGAGGCTCCTTTGCTCGTTGCATTGGAGACCCAGTTCTGTGCCGGAAGGATGAAAAGACGCTTTGGTCGACCTGCTCGAAACAGGACCTCGGGCGTGAACTCCCGCAAAGCGCTTGCACCGTCCCTACGCCAGTATGAACTGGATCAGGTTCAACGGGTCACTGCGCCGCGAAAGCCAGCAGTATCTCAGCCCCTTGCCGGGACTCCCCTGGTGAATGCGTGAGGTTGGACGGGACGGCTCCGGTTTGTCAAGCGCGTTCTGGCCGCGGCTGATCGGCGGCCGGTCAGACCGTGCGGAAAAAATCGTGCATGTCTCGGCGACAAGTCAAGCGTCGGAGATGAAGGCAGGGACAAGGGAATCGCAAACCGTCGGACTAAAAATCGATCCTGATGATCACACCTTCAATGGGCACCAAAGGTTTGCGCGTAGATCGCCTCGATTCTTCCTGCCTCGTCACTGGTCAGCGCGGCGAATTCCTTTTCGCGCGCGCGATTCGATAGATGTCCATCATTCTGGTGAAGAAAACGGAAGAGCAGATCGGTCAACCGCTCGGGCATGTCGATAAAGGCGTCCACCTGCTGCCGGAACTGATCGTAGCGCTGCAGAAATGCGGTTTCCTCGGGAAGGTCCCGTTCGATCGTCCGCTGAACGCAGGCATAGAGGAATTCGGCGTGCGGGGTTGCATCGAAGAACCGGTAGAAATCACCGGTGTCATTCAGCACCCGGACGTTGAATTGCGGCGTCGGTTCCCATTCCACCAACGGCAGAAGGCGCTGCGAATAGCTCTCGAGCACGCCCCTGTACTCGTTGATCTGGTCCAGGATCGCGGCCGAGACGGGAAAGACCACTCCCGGCGGATTGAAGCCGCGCATGGCAAGGACGTGGTGGATTAGGTAGCGGTGAATGCGGCCGTTTCCGTCCTCGAATGGGTGAATGTAGACAAAGCCGAAGGCGAGGATTGCGGCGGCTACGACTGCATCAAGCTTTTGCGCGGGGCCCTGATCGAACGCTGCCATTCCATCGATTAGCCGCGGCAGGTCCTCGGGCCGAGCGCCGATGTGATCGGGCAAGGGCGTGCCGTTGTCTCGGTCATGCTCGCCGACGAAACCTCCTTCTTTTCGGAAGCCAAGTCTTACGAAACGGGCGTCGCCAAGTACAATTCTTTGCAGACGCAGCAGCTCATCGCGATCGATCGGCCAGCGGCCGGCTTCGCCGATGGCGCGGCCCCAGCGCTGGATGCGATCTTGCGGCGGGTGCTCGCCCTCGATCGCATAGCTTGATCGCGAGTCTTTGAGCAAAAGAAAGGCGGCGGTCCGAGCAAGGAGGTCGCGCGGCACGTCCGCTACGATTGCCTCCGCGCGCCGCGGTAGTTCAAGGCCGATGAATTTTTCCAGAATCTTGGTGCGGAACACCAGAGGGCAGAACTCACGCGTGCCGGGGAGATTGTCCCTTACGCGGTAGCGCGAAGCGGTCTTGTCGGGTCCGGGCCACTGCAGCTCGGGATCGAGAACCGGAATGTATCGTCCGGCCGCCGCGTCCGGCAGATCGATACGCGCGCCCCTCAGCCATTCATATAAAAACCAGATGCGGCGGGCATAACTGCCGGTCGGGCTTTCACGGACCAGCGCCTCGATCGGCGCGGGACCGGTCACTTGGAACAGCCGCTTGAGGACGGCAAGGTCCAGTCCCTCGTACTTGAGCGCAAAGGTCAGGTGGCCCTCGAGGGTAGGATTTGGGGCGTGGCGGGGGGTCATGATCCGCCAGCCATCCCGTTCGGTAATGCGATGATGCTCGCCAGTGGCGAACAACCTACGGGGCAAGGGCACGGCGAGCCTGTAGGCTCCGATCAGGGCGCTGTACCCGGCCGGGGTCGCCGTTTCAGGAAGGCGGAGTTCCTGAAAAACGGTAACAGGACCTGAAAATTGGTGCTGTTGCACCGCAGGCATGAAAAGCGAATCCTTCCATCGAATTTTGGTTTAGCCGGCCAAATCCTATGAAAAATGATCCTATTCCATGAAAATTGATGCTACAAGACAAATTTTCCGAAAACCGATTCTAAGACGGTGCTGAAGTCGATCAAGCAAGAACTCCGCCACCGGCTCAAGGAAGCGACTTCAGACAAAATGGTGAGTCCAGGAACCGCCATTCGCCCGTCTCTTAGTCACGAGGCCGGCACGGATGGCCCGCCTTACGTCGAGCCGGATTGCTCGAGGAGCAGCGCGCCGTTCGGGGCTCACTCATAGAGCGCTCCGGCGCGCGATCCCGATTGATAGCCGCGATCACGCTCGCGACTGATCTTGGTGACGTGGCGGCGTCGGAGTAGAAAAGTGATGCAGGATCTCGGTGGCGTCGTGTGTGTGTGTGTGTGACCTGAAGTGAGTTCTCTGCGGTATGGGGCGGCACGCAGCGCGCGCGTCTTCTCGGCAAACAGATCGACGAAGCGGCACCGAAGGGAAGTTCCTGGCATTCATTCTCGCCATCGCTGCCCCAATTTGCCGACCGGACTGCCGATCGATCTCGCCCAATACTTTGCGCGCGCAAGGGCCGAAGCTGAACTGGGCGGCACCTGCTCATTCGGGAGCTAACTCATGCTTGGCGCGCTAGCCCGAGAGAGCTGTGCCTGATCGAATGCGTGAAATCGTAGCTCGGGGTGGAGAGGCTGACGCGGTCATCTGTCACCCGCCTTCGGGCTGTAACGGAAAGCGCGACATCGTCTCCAATGCTCGTTCCCCACGTCGAGGGGCCCAGCGGCTTGGCTGCGGGGGGACTGTCAGCTAGTGGCCGCCGGGCCTTGACGACCAGCGAGCGTAAGAGGAGGCCCTGTGCTGGCTGACGAAAACTTGCGAGCAAAGCCACGGAAAAGCATCATTCGAACGAACTCTTTCGTCGAGACGAGGAGGGCAGTGAGGCGGTAGCCGCCGCTTTGAAGCTCTCCGGCAGCTGCTACGCTGGTCGTTCAGAGGGTCGCAGCTGCGCTTGCGCCGTCATATCAGATAAGTCTAATATGATCCGCGCCTGGCCATCGAACGCCGCGGCGCCCTCGGGTCGGCGCTATTCATCGGGTGGGCATGTCGGGCACGCAAGGGAGGACGAAATGAGACTGGTTCAGTCATTTGCATTTGCTGCTGTGCTGCTTCTTCTTTCGTCTGCATTGTCTGCGGCCGCCCACTCGGCTCGTGAGGACATCGAAGCGGCGTTGGTAAAATTCATGGACGCCTTCAACAGCGGAAACGCAGCAGCGGTAGGTCAAATGTATACCGACGATGCCGCCCTGCTGCCACCCGACGGCAAACGCGTCGATGACCGCAAGGGCGTGGAAGAATTCTGGCAGGGCGCAATCAAGGCCGGGATGAAGAATCTCACCCTGAAGGCGCTGGAAGTGGAAGGGAGCGGGAATCTCGCCTACGAAGTTGGCGCATTTACGCTCGGTGTGCCGAGCAAAGGCGGCGCCCTCTCCACCGTCGCGGGCAAGTATCTCGTCGTCTGGAAAAAGGGCGACGACGGGACATGGCGCCTACATCGGGACATCTGGAACTTAGGTGCGGCCGAATAGGGATAGATATCCAGGCCCTCATCGACTGTCTTGCGAAGGGTAGGGCGGCTGTATTGACCGGGATCTGGTGCTCTATTGCCAGCGCTGTCGAGTGGTGGCAGGACGATGGGACCGGCTAACCGCGCGGTATAGCTTCGGTCTGGCGCGCTTTCCAATGGATTTGCCGCCAATTTGGCGGATCGCTGATCAGTCGCGGTGATTGCGACCACGTCACCAATTCCAATTCCCCGCTTCATGAAACGAGTCTGGAGCGTGCTTAAGCAAGGGATTGCTAATGTGCGAGACAGCACGCTTCGCTCTAGCGGGTATGGCCCAGCGGCTTGGTTGAGGGGGGACTAGCAGCTAGAGGCCGCTGGGCCTTGACCAGCAGCATGCTTAAGAGGAGGCGCTGGCTGGCTGGCCAAAAACTTGCGCTCAAGGCAACGCAAAAGCATCATTCGAACGGACACTGCCCGCCAGAAGCTTATTCGAGCCAATACCACCATGGAATGCAAGCCCAGCAACCGGATTCAGCAAACATCGCATCAGGACCTGCGCTTGCCTGTCCATGGCCGCGCCAGTCCTTCGGCATTCAGCATTGCGACGCGGAGCAGCCAGCCGACCCATTATAGACCGCGACGGACGGTGATTAGGGCCAGCGCGGCGATAGGCAGCGAGCGTAACCATTGGCGTAAGTGGAGTGTTTCACGATCTCAATTGGTTGGCTCCGCCAGGTTTCCAGCTGGCTGCCACCGGGCACGTGCCAGCTGGAGTAAACAATGAAATATTCGAAACTGGCTTTTTTGGGCGGGAGCCGCGCTAGCTGCCTGCCTTTTGCCGAAACCGGCTTGGCCGAGCCAGTTCGGCTGCGCATATTGCAATGAGGGGTGAGAAACCTGGCATTCGACGGGAGCAGTGCAGTAACATCTGCGAAGCCTAGTCGAGTCTGCAAGCGGCAATCATTCGTCGTGAGTCGACGCTAGAGTGTGCGTTTCGCAGCACTCCGGCTGGCTATCTCGCGTAAGACGGCATGAAGAAGCGTTCCAATTTCCTGTTCGGCGCGCCCGGGTGCAATTCCTGATTCGGACAACTGAACGAGAATTGTCTTGGCGGTGCTGCGCCAGAACGCATTCGCCTCCTCGCCGTTCTTGGATTCCAGCACGCGGGCAACTCCCTCGACCAACTTCCGCCGCCGATACAGCGGAAACGCCCTTATGCTTGACACCGATCACCTCACCCATTCAGTCTCGCGATTAAGCATTGGCGGGTTAGAAAATCTGGTTAACGGCGTATTCTTTTTGGTAGTAGTAAGAGTTCTGTGCGGGCGCTGAACGGTGCCGCGATTAGCCAATGAGCGCGATGGCTTGGGCGCAAACTGTCGGGCAGGAATGGGTAAGAGCGGACATTGGCCGATCTCCGCTCTTCAGGGCCGGAAAAATCTCGACAATGCTCCCAATCGATTCCAGAGCCGGTGTCATTGGCTGGCGTTCCGGAATAGCCGATGTCGTCACGATAGGATTTGATCGTCGCTGCTGCGCGAACGGAGCAAGCCGGCACGCTCCGGCATCGTCAGCCGATCGACTTCATTGCCCCGCGCAGCAGTATAACCGCTGTTCCTGGGGCTCCCAAGCAGGATGTAGCTCCCCCTTTTGTTGACGCGATGTAGGTGGCCGATCATGATAACCAAGGGCGCAAAGAGCGACCCTCATGCTGGTGGGAGAATAAAAATGCAGCCACTTGTCATAGACGCGAAGCCTCAACCTATTTCAATTGATCCCGCTAACGCTGCAGTTCTCGTGGTGGACATGCAAAATGACTTCGGCTCCAAAGGTGGAATGTTCGACAGAGCCGGAATCGATATCTCCGGGATTCAACGGGCTGTCGACCCTACTGCCAGCGTAATAGCTGCCGCTCGCAATTTGAGAGTGCCCATCGTCTATCTGAAGATGGGGTATTATTCCGACCTCTCGGACCTTGGGACATCGGACGCCCCCAACCGTATCCGACATCTCCAGATCTTTGGGGTCGGTGAGAGCATGACAGCCCCGGACGGTAGCGAGGGCCGGATTCTGATCCGCGACACCTGGGGAACAGATATCGTTAACGACCTCAAGCCAGAGGCAGGGGATGTCGTCCTCTACAAAACGCGGTTCAGCGGTTTCTACGAGACCGAACTCGATTCTGTTCTGAAGACCGCAGGCATCAAACACCTCATCGTGACAGGATGCACGACCAGCGTGTGTGTGGAGTCGACAATTCGGGATGCCTTCTTCAGGGACTATCTCTGCATACTGCTAACGGATTGCACTAGCGAGCCCATCTCCTGGGATGCCTCAAGGAGCAATCATGACGCCTCGATCACGCTCGTGCAGATACTCTTTGGATGGACATCGACGTCCGACCATTTCCTGAAGGCGATCGAGGAGCGAGTTCAGGGGGGTCTTGAACTAGCCGAATGAACTGGCGAGGCCGCGTATCACCCGAATTCAGATCACGGCCTTGAGATTGGGTGCGGTGACGTAGGCCCATGGCAGGAGATCGTCGATTCGGCTGTTGGGATAGCCGTTGACGATCCTAGTGAGGACGTCGGCGAGATAGCCGAGCGGCTCGATGCCGTTAAGTTTGCATGTTTATGGCGACCGTCGAACTATGCCGAGTGCCTCTTTCACCATGGCGGTCAGAGCGTGCTTCTCCCGCCGTTTTGGCCGCAGGCCAGTCGTTGACACTCGGCATAATTCTCATGCTCAAAGGGCGTTCAGGAATTCCAGAAGCCGGTCGTTTGGTCGAAATCGCTCGGCTTTGGCGCGTTCGTACGGCTTCAGCTTGGCGAGTGCGGATTCCTTCAGCTCAAGATGTGCGTGAAGATAGATCAGCGTCGTTTCCATCGTCTCATGGCCCAGCCACAGGGCAATGACCGAGCAATCGACACCGGCCTGCAGCAATTCCACGGCGGCGGTGTGCCGCTTATGTCTTGGTCGACATAGACGGCACACCTGCGCCATGCACACGCTGCAGGCGACCCGGGATGTCCGCAAAGTCTCGCTCTGGCTCGGTCACGCCAGCCTCCAAAGCACTGAAATCTACCTGCGGGCCGAGCCGACTGCTTGCCGCGATGGCGCCCCCGTCGCTCAAGTCGGGTCGCTTCCGCACTCCCGCCAGGCTGCTGGCAGTGCTGAAGTCCGTCAGCCGATCGGCAGATTATGTCGAGTGATCGCTGCTCAAATACCGCAGGCGGCAAGCAATTGCCGCTGCGGACTCCGCATAATCAGACGCTCAACGTAATTCCGGAAGTCGATTGGCCTCGTCGCCACGATGACCTTGACCGCACCAGTCGGCCCGATCACGACGTCACCGGGCGCGGCCTTGTCGCTGATCGTGGTTCTGAACGGCCTGCCGCGGATGGCGCCGTTCAGCCCGGTCTCCCGCATCAATCGTTCAATGGTGCAGCGGGCCACATCGAAGCCTTCGCGCTTCAATTGCCGCCACACCTTGCGCCACGCCATAGACGGCGAAGTTCTCTGCAAACACTCTTGTGATCTCCGGCTTCAGAGCCAAATCCCGTTTCGCCCGCAATGACAGGCGGGAAGGATCGTGGTGCTGTGCCGCACGCGCGTGATAGGTGGACGGGGCAATCGGCAGAACCCTGCAGATTGGCTCGATCCCGTAGTCGCCACGATGATCATCAATGAAGGCGATCATTTTTTGAACGGGCGGTCGAGCTCCCCCTTGGCAAAATAAGCGGATGCTTTCCGCAGGATCTCATTGGCCTGCCGAAGCTCCCGGTTCTCCCGCTCCAGAGCCTTCATCCGCGCCGTCATTTCGGTGGGGAACCCCTGCACGTTGGCCGCTGTCCACCTCCATCCGCTTCAGCCAGCCAGTGCGGCTGGCGTGAGATAACGAGCCGCCACGTTTCACTCAGAACCCCGGCCCCGGCCGGGGTTTTCATTTGCCCGGGTGATGCTAGGCTTGATAGTCTCTCTTCCGCATTTGCTTCGGGGGATGCCATGCGCACGATCGTTTTGCTGTGCAGTGCCGTGCTTTTCTCGCTCGCCCACATCCCGGCCCGCGCCGAGGAACCTTCGGTCGAACGCGGCCTCTACGTCTCGATTACCGGCGGCTGCCACGACTGTCACACCATGGGTTATCGGGAAAGCGGCGGGAAGATCGACCCGGAGAAGGCGCTCAAGGGCAGCAACATCGGTTTCCAGGGTCCATGGGGGACGAGCTATCCGGCCAACCTGCGGCTCATGGTGGCAGACGACGGCGAAGATGAGTTCGTGCGCATTGCCCGCTTTTTCGACGCAGTGCCGCCAATGCCCTGGTACAATCTCCGCAAGATGGACGAAACCGACGTGCGCTCGCTCTACCGCTATATCCGGTCGCTTGGCCCCGCCGGAGCGGCAGCACCGCAGCTGGTTGCGCCCGGCGAAAAGGTGATGACGCCCTTCATCGTGCTGGAGCCGCCGCAGATGCCGCCGCCCTGCAGTCGCGATCTCGATTGCGGCATAGGTGAAATCTGCGGCACAGCGGAACCGCGGATGTGCGTTAAGCGGTAGGCCTCAGAACAGCCGTCTGGCTCCGGTCGAGTTTTTTATTTGTCGCCATGGTGATATGTTGCCCGCATGGCGAAGTTTCGCAGGTTCTGGAGGCCAGGGGAAGGGGGAGAGGCAAAGATAGCCCCGGTCATAATTGCTCCCATCATGACCGAAATTGCTGCGGCAATGGACGTCCAATTTGCCCACACGGCGCCGGCTTTTAGTGTTTGACCGTGCCTTCAACTCTGCTGTCATACACGGATATCGCCACTCTCACGCTGCTGACGACGCCATGCTTGGACCAATGGGCACCTTCCGGTTGCGTTTCGAACGCTTCGGCGCCCCATGTTTTGAGGCACAGCGCTGCCATGGAGCTGCTGCAGGCGGGCGTCGATTGTTCGGTCCCGCTCGACGGTGTTACTGTCAATCTCGATGCGACCGTCGTCGAGGAAGCGCGAGAGGCCTTCCCCAGCGGGTGAGAGTGTAGCGGATCGTCTCGGCGAGCTTTGTCTTGTGGCTGATCAGGCCGAGCTTCTCCCGCAGCCAAGGTTCGAGATCGGCGACAATAGCGCGGCTCCTTTCCTGGCGACGCACGGCGTTCGTCTGCCGACCTCGTCACTCCAAACCTGGTCGAAAACGCGTTGGCGAAGCTCTGGATCGGACGGGTATAAACCGGCCTGTTGAAAGGGATTTTTGGAACCCCCATGCTTCAGAAAGGCCGTCACTGGTGATCAAAATTAGCGCCCGTCGGGATGAACGAGTGAACGGTGTGTAAAAGGAGGACATTTGCAATGATTGTCCGCCCCACCGGCTACGAAAATTGTCCCCAACTGGCGGTTGGTAGACGCCAAGCAGCCGCGCACGTATCGTTTGTTACGATCGGGCCGCACCGGGCACAGCCCACCCCAGCGCCCACGCCCGTGCTCGGCGCAACGCTCGACCGACCCGTCGTGCTGTAGAGTGCGGCGGGTTTTTCAATGCCGATCGCGCAGCTCTTCACTGCCTTGGTGAGGGTCAGACGGTCGTTGCCGTTCTCTTTGATCAGCTTGCTGACCTGGCTCGGCCACACGCCATTTTCCCGCGCGAAATGTTCCACCTCATAAAGCGCATCGACCGACAGGCGGCCTCGGTCGAACAAGTGAACAAGTCTCGATTGCTTTTGTTCTCGTCCATTTCCGTTCCTACTCACTCGACATCCGACGCAGCTGGGAAATGAGGATCCGTCCGCCAATCGAGGAATGGCGGGCGGATCCTATCAGCGCAGGAAGGGACTTTTCTGCGCAGATACAAATTTCGGGGCTGTTGGAGCGTCATTTCTGGCTAGCGAGCATCAGCTAGCAACCATTCCTATCACCAAGAAGGTGATGGAGACGGCGAAAACCGGTGCAAGCAGCCAGCGAGCTTGGTGGACACTGTTCTCCATAGGCTCCTCCGTTGAGCGACGCCAACGAGTACGAACAGACACAGTTCCGCGTGGCTGCATGTGCGGGGCTATTGCGCGCTGCAGCGAAGACTTTGGTCCCACGCACGGCTAGACCGAAGGCTCAGTGAGGAACGTCTGCACAAGCTTCATGTTTGGGGGAGCTTTGGCGCAAAGTTTCGCGTCCAGTGCAAGAGAGCTCACAAGGAGATAGCTATGAGAATGCGTCTTTCCACCGCAGCCGCGGGATTTCTGCTGCTGGCTGGTGTCGGTGCTGCCGCCGCTCAGGACGTGGTGATCGACCCGGAACAGGAGACGGTGATTAAGGAATATGTGAAAAAGCAGCCACTCGCTTCGGTGAAAATTCCTGGAGTGGAGCTCAATATCGGCTCAACCCTGCCCGACACAGTCGAGCTTCATGAGGTCCCGAACGTCAAATACCGCTACGTCGTCGTCGACAACCGGACCGTTGTCGTTGATCCAGGCACACGCAAGATCGTCAAAGTCATCCAGTGACCTGAACGATTTGGGGAGGAGAAGCCCGCCGTTACCAAGTTAGGCGGCGCGGGGACGAAGCCTGTTTGATAGGCTGTCGGGCGGCAATCGATCTATAGATCTGCCAGCACCAGGCCTTGGGCAACGCTTGATCAACCCGCCGTGCTGATGGGCACGGCGGGTTTTTCCAGATGAAGGCGGGTTAGAACAGGTTGTTAATTTATGATAGCTTTGCCGCGGGAGGCGATCAAATCATGGACAAAAGGGTCGAGGGAGACTCGGAGGAACTGGCGCGGGGCGAATTCGAGCTCAGAGCCGAACGGTATGGCGTGAACGCCTTCATTCTCGTTGTCGAACTTTTAAACCTGCTGGAAAAGCGCGGAACCATCAGCAGCGACGACGTCGCGAAAATGGCCGATGCCGCAGCACTGGCTGTTGCCGCATCCAGTCAACCTGACATGAGCAGCATTAATTTCTTGCAGGCCATCGCTGCCGCGCGCCAGTCCAAATAACGGCTGTCGAGAGCGTTTTTCAACTATTCCAAGTCCATGTCCAAACGGGGTTGCGAGGAGGTCCTATCGATTGCGCACTAAGCGTCCTTGCTGGCCGCGCCCCCAATGATCTCGTCGGCGCTGCGAGCATTGAGCACGGGCAGGGCGGCCCAGCGCCGGCGGCTGGCAGCTAGGTCTTCCAGCATTGCCGGCTTGCGAGCGTCGGATCCGAATCGACGTAGGCGCTCCTCCAGCGCGCGCTGCGAAGCGGAGCTAAACCCAACGCACGGATTCGTTCCCGATAACGTCGCGCTTTGGCGGTTGCGGCAGTCTCCGTTGAGAACCAGCGACGGTCCTGCAGCCGGCTTTCGTCGACAAATAGCCACCGCAGCCGCGATCATCTTGCAATTTGCGGATCTTATGCGCGGCCGCACGTGATCAGGTCGTCGGCAGACAGTGCGATCGGGCACAAGAGATCGAGCGGCTCTGGGCCGGACGTTCCATGTGCCAGGTGTCGGACCCCTTTCCCATTCGAGGCGCAAGTGGGATAGTTGTGCAGATCTGCGATTTAGTTGATCTCCTTCACGACCACCAGAATGAGAACAGTCACGATTGTTCCATGGTGGCGCAATGGCAACGACCCGACTCTGATCTCTCTGCCCAAGTGAAATACTTTCCAAAGAAGTCTCGCACCGAATTCTGCAAGTCTTTCTATCTCACAGTACGTCCTGCCGCTTTTGACAACTCCTTCCGC
The DNA here is from genome assembly GCF_040322175.1 of Mesorhizobium sp. M0185. Classification (NCBI taxonomy): domain Bacteria; kingdom Pseudomonadati; phylum Pseudomonadota; class Alphaproteobacteria; order Hyphomicrobiales; family Phyllobacteriaceae; genus Mesorhizobium; species Mesorhizobium sp. M0185. The sequence goes on from NZ_JAMYSY010000057.1 coordinate 19,930, forward strand.
TTGCATATCTCGACACTCGGTCTTTCTTCGTTGTTCGGGTCATCAGATCGGAGACACGACAAGTGCCGGCAACCAAGATTTTGTGGGGACAGGTCCTCACCACCCTTGGGTTCGTCCTCGTGACAACATGGGCAGCGACACAATGGACGGCATGGCGGCTCGGCTTTCAGAGCCAACTCGGTCCGTCCTGGTTCGAACTGGCGGGACAGCCCATTTATCCCCCGCCGGCATTTTTCTGGTGGTGGTTTTTCTATGACGCCTACGCGCCGAAGGTCTTTGTTGAGGGCGCGGCGATTGCGGCAAGCGGCAGCCTGATGGCGATCGCCACCGCGATCGGGATGTCGGTATGGCGCGCGCGCGAGGCAAAGGACTCCGCGACCTATGGCTCGGCACGCTGGGCGACGCGAGACGAAATCAGAGCCGCAGGCATAGTCGGTCCTGATGGCGTGGTGCTCGGCAAGCTCGACCACGACTATCTACGGCATGACGGTCCCGAACACGTGCTGTGTTTTGCGCCGACCCGAAGCGGCAAGGGTGTTGGCTTGGTCGTGCCGTCGCTGCTGACTTGGCCGGGTTCGGCAATTGTCCACGACATCAAAGGCGAAAACTGGGAACTGACGGCCGGATGGCGCGCACATTTCGGCCGGGTGCTTCTGTTCGATCCGACCAATGCCGCATCCGCGGCCTATAACCCTCTGCTGGAGGTGCGACGAGGCGAGCGGGAAGTTCGAGATGTGCAGAACGTGGCAGATGTCCTGGTCGACCCGGAAGGCACATTGGAACGCCGCAACCACTGGGAGAAGACCAGCCATGCGCTGCTGGTCGGCGCAATACTGCATGTGCTCTACGCGGAGAAGGACAAGACCCTTGCCGGCGTGGCAAACTTCCTCTCCGATCCACAGAGCCCAATCGAGACGACGTTGCGCGCCATGATGCTGACCCGGCATTTGGGCGATGCCGGCCCGCACCCGGTCGTGGCGTCGGCTGCCCGAGAACTGCTCAACAAATCCGAAAACGAGCGCTCCGGCGTGCTCTCGACGGCCATGAGTTTTCTGGGCCTCTACCGCGATCCGGTTGTGGCCAAGGTAACGTCATGTTGCCACTGGCGGATCGCCGACCTTGTCGAGGAGACACGGCCGGCGACGCTCTATCTGGTCGTGCCGCCATCGGACATCAGTCGCACAAAGCCTCTCATCCGCCTCGTGCTTAACCAGATCGGCCGCCGACTGACGGAAGATCTCCATGCGAAGGATCATCGACAGCGTCTGTTGATGATGCTCGACGAGTTCCCGGCGCTCGGCCGGCTCGATTTCTTCGAAAGCGCGCTGGCCTTCATGGCCGGCTATGGCATCAAGTCGTTCCTGATCGCACAATCGCTCAATCAGATCGAGAAGGCCTACGGACCGAACAATTCCATCCTCGACAATTGTCACGTACGGGTGAGCTTCGCCACCAATGACGAGCGGACAGCCTGCCGCTCGCCGGCCACAAGGACAACCACGCCGGCCTGATGACCAGGGATCAGATGGCGGTCCTTCGTGCCTCGATGTCGGTCGGCGACGGGCGGGAGTGGGATGCCTTCGAGGGATTGGCTGTCGGGTATCTGGAGCTGCAACGGTTCCTCGACGCCGTTCCGTTCGCGGCAAAGGGCCAGCGGCGCCGGCACGCCCAGCGCATCGTGGTCCCTGGTCGTCTCGTCGCGGAAGCCAAAGGCAGCGTCTCCATGCAGGTCGGCTTCGGCAGAATTCTGGACGAGATTGCGCGCGCTGGCGGGCCGCTCGCCGACGCGATCGTCACGGCATCGCCCGATGTCACGGTTTCGACCAATCTCGGCCCCTGGGTCAACCGGCGCGGCCTGTTCGCCCGTCAGTCACTCACCGACACTTTCCGCAGCGAACGCATCGCCTCGGCGCAGAAATGGGAATTCGGCACCTCCGGCCAGCACATCGAACTGGGCATCGCCGAGAACAATCTGTTCATCCTGCTGTCGGCACTTGGGCTGTCGCATTCGATTTTCGGCAAACGGCTGCTGCCGATCGGCACGCTCTACGATCCGTTCATCCAGCGCGGTCTCGATGCGCTCAATTACGCCTGCTATCAGGATGCGCGCTTCCTGCTGGTCGCCACGCCATCCGGGGTCACATTGGCGCCGGAAGGTGGGGCGCATCAGTCGATCGCCACACCGTTGATCGGCATAGCGCAAGACGGGCTTGCGGCTTACGAGCCGGCCTTCGTCGACGAGTTGGGCGTCATCATGCGCTTTGCGCTGGATTATATGCAGCGCGACGGCGACGCCGTGCAGTCGGAGCGCACCTGGCTGCGCGACGAGACGGGCGGTTCGGTCTATCTGCGGCTCTCGACGCGCCCGGTCGAGCAGATCACGCGTAGCGTGACGCCCCTACTCGAGCAGGACATCATCGACGGGGGCTACTGGCTGCGGCCTCCGGGTCCGAATGCCGAAGTGATTGTTGCCTATACCGGCGCGGTTGCGCCGGAGGCCATCGAGGCTATCGGCATGATGGCGGAGGACCGTCGCGATGTTGGTCTCCTGGCGGTGACCTCGGCCGATCGCTTGAACGCAGGCTGGACAGCGGCAAGTCGCGCGCGCGAACGCGGCCTCGTTCACGCCAGGAGTCATATCGAAAGGCTGTTTGCCGATCTCCCTGCGCATTGCGCGATCGTCACCGTCACCGACGGCCATCCGGCGGTACTCGGCTGGCTGGGTTCGGTGTACGGCCATCGCACGCGCAGTCTCGGCGTCGAGCATTTTGGCCAGTCAGGGACGATCGGCGACCTTTACCGCCATTTCGGCATCGACGCCAATTCCATAGCGACAGCGGCCGAGCGGATTGCCGGTGGCCGCCCCATCCGGTATCTGCGCGCGCTGGATTGATGCTGGCGGCATTCTGTGGCCGAGGCCTGATCGTGGATCCGAAGTCATGCCACTCGCTGCTCGGGTAACGCAATATCTGAACGGCGCGCCTCTGTCGGACCGGGCTAGTGCTGAAGCCCGGTGATCATGGCGACGATCTCGTTCTTGTCGGTCTCGCTGGTCTTGCGCACGCCGATCTGTTTGCCACGTCGCAGAACACAGATCCGATCTGAGAGCCTGAACACCTGGTCGAGGCTGTGGCTGATGATCAGCACGCCGATATTGCGCTGCTTCAGCGACAGAACAATCGTCTCGACCTTGGCGGTCTCGGCAACGCCGAGCGCGGCGGTTGGCTCGTCGAGCAGGATCAGCTTGCTTGCCCAGTGCGTGGCGCGCGCGATCGCCACGCCCTGGCGCTGGCCGCCCGAAAGATCGCGGATGGTGGCGTGAGCCGATGGGATGCGAACGTCGAGATCCTTCACCAGCTTTTCGGTGTCGTCGATCATCCGGCGTCGGTCGAGCAGGCCGAAGCGGTTCACCGGCTCGCGGCCAAGAAACATGTTCATGTAGACGGTCTGCTGATCGGCGAGCGCCAGGTCCTGATAGACCACCTCAATGCCGTGCGCGCGCGCCATGGTGGCGCTCGACATTGCCACCGCCTGCCCCTCGATGATGATCGTCCCGGATGTCGGAGCATGCACCCCCGTCACGATCTTGACCAGCGTCGACTTGCCGGCACCGTTATCGCCGACCAACGCCACTATCTCGCCGGGATAGAGCTCGAGCGAGAAATTTTCGATGGCGGTGAGGCCGCCGAAATTCTTGCGGATGTCGCGCAGCTGCAAAACAGGGGGCATGCCGGTCGTGGTCGCGTTCATCACTTGCTCCTAGACAGGCCAAGCAGCGGTTTCGCCAAAACCGTTTTCGATCGTTTCGACTTGGGGCGCCCCCTTTGAGACACCGGAGATGCCGACCACGTAGGCGCGGGTCACGAACGCCTGGCCGCGAAAGCCGAACACCGCCGTGTCGCCGGGGCGTGGAGCATTGGCGCCGCTAGCGTCAATCATTGCGTAATAGTCGATTGCCGCAGGCGGCGGCACCTCGACGCTTCTGAGCGCGGCGGCGGCCGTGGTGGGTTCTGCGGACACGATTGCCTTCACCTCATAGTCCGGAAAGATCGGATCGATATAGAAGCCGCCACCCAGGCAGTAGGCTTTGCCGCCAGACAAATGCGAGACCTCGGTCAAATACAGAACGGCAGGGAGCTCCGGCAGATCTTCCATGACGTGCAGCGCGGTGGTGCCGGCCAAGCCATTGCCCGGTTCACATTGCGTGGCGCCGGCTTCGGCCAGCGCGCCAAGCAGGACACTCGACGTTGTGCCGGGCGCGTTCACCTCTATGTCGCTGCGGCCGGACTTGGCGAGCGCTTCGGCAGCTCTGCCCAGTGTCGCCAGATTGTGTGTCGGCAGGACCGTTCGCGTGGTCTGGTCGAACAACAGCGCCGGGAAGGTGGTGATGCCAGCGAACCGTGCGCCGTCGAGACCATCCAGTTTTTCGGCGACCGCGGCGATATCGGCCGCCTCAAAACCACCTTCGTGGCCGCGGTAGAAAACGTCACCATCGGCGCGGATGCGGGCAAGCAGGTTTTGCGTGTACCCGGCGAGCCTTGCGCCGGCAGCGGCTTCTTCAGCCTTGGTGTCGTTGAAGACGGTCCAATAGTCCGGCCTGAACGTTTTGGCCGCCGCATTGGCCTCGTGCCTTGCGATCTGCTGCAGGTGGCCAAGATGACCGAGCCTCAGGCCTGCTCTGTGCGTTGCCCGCGCGCAGGCCATGTCGACGGCAACGGCCTGATCGATGCCGCCACGCTTGAGCGCATGGCAGAACGAACTGGCGCGGCCGACCTGCTTGGTCATGGCGAAAATCTTCAGGCCGAACCGGTCGGCCTCGCGCTTCAGGACCCGGGCATTGCTTTCGACGGCATCGAGGTCGAGCACATAGGAATTAGCCGGCAGCTTTCCTTCCTGGTGCAGGCGCATGGCGCTTTCTATAAAGCTCGGATTGCGGCGCCGCAGAACATCGAGGAACATGACAAAACTCCTTCAACGGGACTTTTCGCGCAGCGATACGGCGACGGCCGCAAGAATGATCAAGCCACGCACGATCATCTGGTCGGAGACGGACAGGCCCATCAGGATGAGGCCGTTGTTCAGCATGCCCATCATCAGCGAGCCGACCAGCGCACCGACAATCGATCCCTTGCCGCCGTTGAGCAGGGTTCCGCCGACAATGACGGCAGCTATCACCGTCATAAGGTCGGTTTCGCCGAGCGTATATTTCGCAGCCTGCAGCCGGCCGGCATAGAGCAGCCCGGCAAGGCCGGCGAGCCCGCCGCTTATGGTCAGAACGGCAAGCCTTATCTGCGCCACGCTGATGCCGGAAACACTGGCGGCACGGCTGTTGTCGCCGGTGGCCAGCACATGGGCGCCGAAGCGCGTCTCGCGAAAGATGAGATGCGCGATCGCAACGGCAATTGCCGTCCACCAGATCAAGGACGGGACACCCAGCAAAGAACCCGAGCCGAAGAAACCGGTGAAGGCGTCGTTGGTGACCGGGATCGACCGCAAATCGGTCATCGAGCGAGATACGCCGGCAAACAGCCCGAGCGTCGCCAGCGTTACCAGGAATGAAGGCAACTTGACGTAAGCCACGAGGGCGCCGTTGAGCAGGCCGATCAGAAGGCCGGCGCCGAGGCCGGCCAGCACCCCAGCCAACAAGCCGTAGGCGTTTATCGCCACCGCGGCTGCAAGGGCTGCCACGGCCACGATCGAACCTATCGAAAGATCAATCTCGCCCGCCGACATGACAAAGACAAGGCCGATCGCCATGATCGTCACGGGTGCCGTCTGCAGCACGATGTTCGACAGGTTGCGGACCGTCAGAAAACCGCTGTCCTTCAGTACGATCGCGAAGAACAGAAAGATCGCCAGAAATCCGAGATAGACGACATATTGCTGCAGGTTGAAGCGGCTGACCAAGCTTGCTGCCCGGCCGGGGCTGGTGTTGATACTCGACATTCTCACTTCCTCCGGCGGGCCGCCATTGTCTGCCGCTATTTCATGACGGCCGCGATGGTCGCGGGCACGTCCTTGTTGAGGGACCGCTTCCACCCGTCCTTGACAGTGTCCTTGGTGACGGCGAGGGAATCGACCACGATGAACGGCGCGGCTTTCTTGCCGATCAACGAGGCGGCCGTGGCGCGCGCCAGCGTCACGCCGATGTCGTAGGCTTCGTCTGCGATGAGTGCCGCAACGTTGCCGCCTTTCACCATGTCCAGTGCCGCCGGTTCGTTCAGGTCGAGCGTGACGATCTTGGTGTGGCTGTTGCCGGCCGCCCGCAATGTGGACAGCACGCTAAGCGCCGGCTCAGCCCAGGTAACGTAGATACCGTCGAGGTCCGGGTGCTGTGTGATCATCGCCTGCGCGATTTCCTCGCTGCGCGCGGGGTCGGCCATTCCGGCCTCGGCCACGATCTTCATGTCGGGATAGTCCTGCTCGATCGTGTGCTTGAATGCTCCGTCACGCTGGTTGGTGACGTAGAAATCGGCATCGTGAAAGATGTAGCCGACCTTGCCCTGCTTGCCGAGCGCGTCGGCCATTGCGATCCCGGCCTTGTTGCCCATCTGGAAAAGGTCGTCCGAAACGATGGTCACATAGTCCTTGTCGTGAACGTAGCCTGCCGGGGAATTGTCGACGAATCCCAATTTCACGCCGGCCTGGCGCGCAGGATCATATACGGTGGCCGCACTTGCGGGATCGACCGGTAGGGACAGTATAATAGAGGGCCTTTTGGCGAGTACTGTCTCGACGTCGGATTTCTGACGGGCCGCATCAAAGCCGGCGTCGGTCTGAGCGACGACCGTGATGCCGAGCCGCTTCAACTCGTCCTGGGCGCCGCTGTTCACCGCGTTGGTGTATTCGCTCATCTCATGCCAGACCAGCGCGGCGGTGTATTTGCCGTCCTTGATCTGCTGCTCCTCAGCTGGTGTGAGCACGACGCTCTTTGCCGGCGTCGGCTTTTCCCCGTTCGGTCCCGTGGTGGTGCCCTCGGCTGCGAAGGCGTTGGCGGCGACGAGTGCTACCAGTGCCGACAACATTCCAATTGCTATGCGCATGTCAGTTCCCCTTGTTTTTATGATGTCGGCGGCCCTGATTGGCCGCCGGGCATTGCCCTGTCATTTGGCCGCGTCGAGCACCGATTGCGGCGCGTCGCGGTTCAACGAATCCTTCCAGCCCTGCGCAACGTTCTGCTTGGTCACGGTAAGCGCCGGGGCAACGACGAAGGCCGGGGTCTCCTGGCCGAGCAGCGCCTTGACGCCGACAGCGGCCATGGCGCGACCGAGCTCATAGGCCTTGTCGGCCACCAGTGCGGTCACATTGCCGCCCTTGACCATATCGAGCGCCACCGGTTCGGCGAGGTCGAGCGTGACAATCTTGGTCTTGGTGTTTCCGCTTGCCCGCAAGGCCGACAGCACGCCGTCGGCCGGTTCGGCCCAGGTGACGTAGATGCCGTCAAGATCGGGATGCTGCACGAGCATCGCGCTGGCCAGCTCTTCTGCTCGCGCCGGATCCGAGATACCCTGCTCGGCGACGATCTTGATACCGGGATAATCCTTCTCGATCGTTGTCTTGAAAGCCTGGTCGCGCTGGTTCGTCACATAGTAACTGGCGTCGTGGAAGATGTAGCCGACCTTGCCCTTGCCATCGAGCGCCTTGGCCAGTGCATCGGCCGCCTGCTTGCCCATCTGGAACAGGTCGTCAGTGACGATGGCGGCATAGTCGGCTCCGTGCTTGTAGCCTTTCGGCAGATTCGAAAGGAATACCAGCTTGGTGCCGTCGGTGAGCGCCTGACGGAACGCCTCGGCCGAAGTGACCGGATCAAGGGGCAGTGACAGGATGACGTTTGGCCTCGCCGCGAGCGCAGTTTCGATGTCGCTGCGCTGGCGCGCGGCGTCAAAGCCCGCGTCGGTGGTGGCGACGATTTGAATGCCGGCACGGGCAAATTCATCCTTGGCACCGGCCGTGACCGCATTGGTGAAGTCGGAGGAGGTGTGCCACAGCAGTGCGGCCTTGTAGCCCTTCTCCTTTACTGCGGCCAGGTCTGCATCCGACAATCTAACCTCGGCGCTGGGTGTCGCCGTCTCGCCGCTTGGTCCAACTGTCTGTGCGCCGGCACCGCCGGCCACGAGCATCAGGCTGCCTGCAAGTGCTGTAGCAACAAGTCTGTCTATCAGCATGGTCTTTCTCCCATTTTCGCTCTCAGTTGTCCTTCATCCGTAACGCCGCAATACTCCACCATGAACCGGGCGAAGCCTACGACGCCGGCCAGATATTCCTCGACATCGACGTGTTCGTCGAAGGTGTGGCAGTTGCGAATGTCGCCTGGCGCGCAGTACACGGCGGGGATGCCGAGCCGGTTGGTGAAAAACGATGACTCTGACCAGAATGGCGCGCCTTCGATGGCGCCGCGACCAGCCATCGATCGGGCCATGGCGGCAGCAAGAGCGCCGACCTCCGGCCTGTCAGGTGCAATCTCGGCGGCGTTACCCCCGAGCGGATGATCGCGGCCGGCCGGATAGGCGAACGCCAACATGATTTCGGGATCGGCGATGGCGCCGCGCACCACTGCCTCGATTTCGGCGGCGGCCTCGTCCAGCGACTCGCCGGGTAACAGCTTGCGGATCAGCGACAACGTGCAGCGTTCGGGCACCGCGATGTAGCCGCCGCCCGCAAGGCCGGTGATCAGCAGGAAGCCACGCCCAATCAGCGGGTGCTCGGCTCTTGTTGCAACATCTTCCGAATGCTTCCACAGCGCGCTCATGACGGCGTGGCTTGCACGCAAGGCATCCTTGCCGAGTTCGGGTACGCCGAAATAGGCTGATCGTCCGGTGATGGTGATGTCGGTAATGAAGAAGCCAATTTGGGCCGGATAAACCGAAAGGCGGGTAGGCTCCACATAGACGACGAAATCGGGCGCCACGACTTCGCCTCTCTCGATGCGGCCGACGAAGTCCTTGATGCCGGCGGAGACGCCGGTTCCAGGCTGGCCGCTCTCCTCGTCGCCGACGAAGGCAAACGCAACGTCGCCGGCCAGTTGGATGTCGGCTGTGTCGAGCAGAGAGAGTGCCGACAGCGCGGAGCAGATGCCGGCCTTGAGGTCGCCGGCGCCGCGGCCCCAGATCTGCCCGTCGATCATTGGCGCGGCAAACGGATCCTGCTTGGCGGTGCCAGCCCAGTGCTCGCGCCAGCCCTCGACATGGACCGTATCGGTGTGGCCGATGAAGAGCAGCCGCTTGCCGGCGCCGGCACCTTTGCGCTCACCCCAGACGTTGGGCCGGCCGGGCGCGAATTCCGCACGCCGAATTTCGCTCAAGCCAAGCACGCGCATCCGGTCTTCAAGGAAGGCGACAAAGTTTTCTTCGTGACCGGTTATGCTTTCGCGGCCGATTGCCGCCTGCAGAAGCTCAACCGCTGCGTCGCAATCGAGGGCCGCGCGCAAGCGAGTGGTGATGTCCTTTGAGACAGTCATAGCGTGGCCTCGCGCAGCACGGCCGAACTGGCTGGGGGAAGCGAAATGCGTCCGTCGGGCGCGTCGACGCCGAACAGTGTGTTGTGCAACTGGCCGAGCCCGATCGCGGCAGCGCCGATGAGCGCTGCCCGCGACCCGAGTTCGCTCGCCTCAACGGCGATAGGGTAGGGGAAGCAGCGCGGCAGCAGGTCCCTAACGCGCAAAAGGATTTCCGGCCGCAGCCCGATCGAGCCGCCCAGGACGACCTTTTGCGGATTGGCAATTGCCGCTATGGCCACAATGCCTTGTGCGAGGTAGCGCGCGGTTTCGTCGAGTACCGTCGCGGCATGCCTGTCTCCAGCCGATGCACAGTGGAAAATCGTCGGCACGTTGACGATGTTGCCCGTCAGCGTTGCGTAGCGTTCAACCATGGCGTTGGTTGCGACCACGCGCTCGAAAGCGCCGGCGCGCAACGATGTCGGCGCGAAAGGATCGGCGCCAATCGGCAAAAAGCCCATCTCGCCGGCTGCATTGCTGGCGCCCCGCACCAGATTGCCTCCAACCATGAGGCCGCTGCCGATACCAGTACCCAGCGCTATGAAGGCGAGATTGTCGATACCGCGGCCGCACCCCTGCCAGTTCTCGCCGAGCACCGCCAGATTGACATCGTTCTCGATCATCACATGAAACCCGAATGCCTGCTCGAAAGCGCGGACGACATTCATCGTGCCAAAGCCGGCAACATTCGGGGCAAGCAGGACGCGGCCCGTCTTCTTGTCGGGTGCACCGGGAACACCAATCACCGCCAGCCTTATCTTTGTGCGCGAGATTCGGTGCCTCTCGGCCGCCTGAAGCGCTAGATCCACGATCTGGTCGACGATGAACTGTCCGCCCCGAGGATCGGTCGGCGCCGTTTCCTCCGCGAATATCTGGCAGGCAAGATCGGTGAGGGCGACCCGGACTTTGGCGCCGCCGAGGTCGACGGCCGCGATGTAGGCCGCGTCAAATACGAGTTCGTAAGTGACAGCCGTGCGTCCGACATGTCCGCTCGTGCGCCCTGTCTCCTGCACCCAGCCTTCCTGCTCGAGTGCCCTGACGATCTCGGAGATTGTCTGCTTGGACAAGCCGGTCTGCTTTGCGATCGAAGCGCGCGAGATCGGCCCACCTTGCACGATCGCCTCCATGACGGAGCGCTGGGAGAACTGACGAGAAATGCGCGGCAGGTCGTTCAACAGCAGCTCCGATTAATTCGTTCTGTGACCGAACTTAATAGTCATTTTCGACGGCCGTCAACTGGCCGCTCAGGCTCTTCACCGGCGGGCCGCCGACCCATATGCGAGGCCACGGGGTCATGCAGGAGGTTGATCGTCACCGCACCAATTGAGGCAGCTTATCTTTGGTGATTTCGACCAAGGCTCTTACCGCCTCTTGTTTTGCAGCTTCGAGGTCGGGCAGATCGGTGCCTTCGACGTTTGGGAAGACTTGCCCGGTATAAATGCGGGAAAGGTTCATCTTGCTTCACGATTGGCTATGCAGCCCCCGCCGCTCTAATGCACGCAGCCACTAAGGAGCGTGATCTGACGTCCAATGATGTCCGCGCATTTGGTTAAAGCGTACGCGGCCAGACTCATCGCCCTGATCCGCTTAGAGTTACTTCCGAAAGGAGTGCTCTCATGCTGCCATTGCCCCACGCCGTCGATCCAAAGGTAGTTGCTGAGATCAAAACTCTGCTAGCCCATCACGCCGGCGCGGTACCGGTCCCCGTTCACAAATTCGCGGCGGTTGTCCGGCTGCGCCTCAAAAGCCATCTTTCCATCGCGACTATCGAGGAGCTGATCGTGGACGAAGCCGAGTGTCGCCATCTGCCCATGCTGTTCGAACTGCCGGGAACGGAAGCGGCTTTAGTTTCATCCGCTCTGGGTCGTGCGACTTGAAGGTTAGGCGCTGCCCGTCTGGGAACGTAAGCGGGGCTAGCCAGAGGTCGTATGCCCACCGCCTTCAATGGCGCGCAGCGACTTTTCTGGCTGCTGTCGAGGAGGAGGGTATGCTTTTTCCTGATTAGCAGATTCCGTGGCTCTTCGCGCGAGCCAAAGTCGATCACCGGCTCAGAGATCCTTCCAAACATTCCCACCTCCCCTAACTATCCCTCAATGGCAACCCATTGGTTCGTCCCTCCGGTGTTCGTGAAGACTGAAACCGGCGACAGGCATGGCTGCAACAATGCGAGGGCAGCCCTTGAGCAGCTCAAGAGGTGGACCCGCAGAGGACCTCGCTGGCACAAGGCGGTGACCCTCTGTCTGTCAGACCTGGAGGGCGATCCGATTGACCCTCAGGTGGTGCGAAAGGCCTTTGAGGCTGCCGCAAAGGAAGCCAAGATGTATCTCTCCCCGTAGGAGGAGAAATTTCTCCCAAAGATTCAGTCCTTTATTCCTTCGAACATTGATTTTTCCGTGGAATGATCCATAAATTGCCACTTGGGTTCTCGCTGAGGTGGGAGGCCTCGTATGAACGTTTGGACGAACTGCCGACCCGACAAAGTGACTGCCAAACACCTTGTTCACGAGCTGATCCTACAAGCCCGTCGCGGCCAAATCATCTCCGTCAAAGACACTGTCGCAGCGGTGCGCCGAGACGGGCCACATCTGGCGGAAACTGACTGCGAGCTGGTGGAGCTTATTGTCAACGTTGCCCCAGCCTTTGGCCTGTTTGTCGGGTTCGATCTTCGCGAATAGCCGCATGGCAACCCATTGGTCAACCGTCTATGGGATCGAGAGGGGCACGGGAAACTTCGCGCGCGCACCCACCAAATTATTCGCATCCCCTTCGGAACCCTTTCGCAACGAAAGTGTTTCAGACCGAATGTGGGAACGACGTTATGCCGGCACGACCAACAGCAGCGACAGCCTTTCAACGGCTGATCAGCTCAGAAGATAATCGTCAGATGCTCCGCAACAGGCTTGGTCTCGAAGTCGACGAGAAACTGCCGGCGTCCCTTGCTGCATTGTTGCAGGAGCTTGAGCGGCGAGAGCAGGTCGAGGCTGATTGGAGCGCCATCACTTTGGCAGCGTGGGTTTTCTATGGCCTTCGACGAACCAGAAGGAACCTTCAGTGACCCTTATGGCCATGCTACGTAGGGGACGTGCCTTCCGGGGGATGATCAGTTCGGAAGGCTACTGCCGGAAGCTGCGCAGGCTCCTAAGGTTTGTGGGCGAACCAACTCTGACACCGACGCTTGCCGCACTGGCGCGGGAGCTTTCAGAAGAGTTTGAGCTGCGGAAGCAAGAATCGGCCGACGAAATTCCTCGCCCTACATTTCCGCTCATGGCAACCCATTGGTTCTCCCCTCCGGTCCTCGTCAAGACCGAGCGTCCCGGGATCATCCACCACGTCAACAACGCCGAGACGGCCGGCGAGGAGCTGACGAAGTGGACGAAGCGTGGCCCTTGGTGACCTCGCGGTGCGCGTTTGTATGGCCGCGATATTCGACGAGATGGAACCTGAGGAGGCTCGTAAGGCATTCCTGGCTGCTGCCGAGGAGGAGGGGACGTTACGGTCGCCTCTGACTAGAGCTGGTGATTGGAAAGTTTATCAAAACTCGCGACCGGTAGCTGGTTACTGAGGAAGTCCCCTCTAATTTCCACCCATGGCAACCCATTGGTTCTCCCCTCCGCTGTACGTCAAGACCGACCGATGTTGGGCCACCTACGGGTGCAACAATGTCGAGGGTGCCGCCGAGGAACTTATGAAGTGGACCAAGATAGTGGAGGAAGGGTGTGCAAGCGTAGAAGCCCTTCGGGACCGCGTGGAAGAGGTCCGTCAGGTTTTCGAGGCTGCTGCCTGTTTGGACCGGAGACATCGCGAACAGGTGTGCGAGGACATCGCGAACAGTTTTGCGCGTTTTGCGCGAGGGGGTTCGGGATGCC